>DASRHP010000005.1 GCA_035650475.1 Candidatus Binataceae bacterium | reverse complement strand
GAACTCGGCGAAGCGATCGATCGGACGGGGCAGTTGCCGGACTCTCCGCGGTTGCCAATCGCCGAGCATGAGCCAGCGCTTCACCGTCTTGCGATCGATTCCGAGTTCGCGCGCAATCCGCTTCACCCCTTCGCCGCGCTCCTTTCGCGCCACCATCTCCCGCACCAGGTCCTCCCGTAGCATCCGCTCCTCCGCCGGCCCTGCTTCTGCCGGCAGAGAAACTACCCGATCCTGTTCCGCTTCCATGCTCCCGTCCTCCGGTGGTTCGGAGAGGGGATTTTCAAATGATGACTAAGAGGGGAGATTCACATGATTGCTGACAGCGCGTGTTCGCGGAACGAACATGGCATCCGAGGCAGAGTGATGGCCGCGAATCCATACGTGCAGGGATGGCGAGAGTGGGACGAACGCTATGCCGATCTCGTTCTCGGTAAGCGCAACTGGCAGATCGCGTCGGCCTGCTCGCTGCTCGTCAGCCTCGTGCTCGCGATCGGCATTGTCTGGCTCGCGCTCCGCAGCCGCTATGTCCCATATGTCGTCGTAACCGATCGACTCGGACAAGCGATCACGATTCCGAAGCCGCTGACGCCGGCTTCGATGCCGGTTGTCGCAGCCAGAATGACGCGCTGGGAGATCGAGGCCTTTATTCGCGACGCGCGTTCCGTCTCGAGCGATCCGGCAGTCGAGCAGGAGCGACTCGCGTCCTTGCATGCTCATGCACAGGGCGCGGCGGATCGCTTCCTCGACGACTACTACCATTCGGACAACTTCGCCCATAACCCATTCGAGATCGCCAAGAAGCGGACCATCGCGGTGCGGATGAATTCGATCCTCCAAGTTTCGCCACAGAGCTACGAGGTCCACTGGGTCGAGGAGAGCCCGCTGACCAGAGGGTTCCACGCAGGCACGTCCTACTTCGAAAGTTTTCTCCCTCCGAATGCAGCGCCGGCCCTTAGACGGTCGAACTTCCCGACGCCCGCAGTCTCCGTCCGCCACGTTGCCTCCTCTTGACCTTGTACCTGCGTACAGGGTGTAGGCTCATGCGCGTAAGGAGGGTTTCTTTATGGCAGACAAACGACGAGTCGAGGTGTTCGGCGCGGGATGCGCTGTCTGCGACGAGACGGTCGCGATGGTAAGGCGAAACGCGTGCAGTTCGTGCGAAGTCGAGGTGCTCGATATGCGCGATCCGGCGGTCGCGGCGCGGGCGAAGAGCCTCGGCGTTCGCACTGTCCCCGCGGTCGTAATCAACGGCAGGCTTGGCGCATGCTGCACCGGCGCAGGGCCCGCGGAAGCCACGCTCAGGGCCGCGGGTGTCGGCACGCCGCTTCCGTGAACTAATCGTGGCTACGTCGCGGCTCACGATCGGCGAGCTGGCCAAGCGCGCGGGCGTCAATCGCGAGACGATCCGCTACTACGAGCGGCGCCGGCTGCTCGCGCACTCGGCGCGCACGATGGCGGGCTATCGGGTCTTTCCCGACGACGCGGTGGATCGGCTGCGCTTCATCAGGCACGCCCAGGCGCTCGGCTTCACGCTCGAAGAGATCCGCGAGCTGCTCGGCCTTCGGCTCGATGAGCGCAGCTCCTGCGAGCAGGTCCGCGGGCGTGCGGCGCGCAAGCTGGCGGACGTGGAGGCGAAGATCGCGGCGCTTAAGCGCATCCGCCGCGTCCTCGGCCGGCTTGTCCGCGCGTGCGAGGCGCGCCGCCCCACCGCTCCATGTCCGATCCTGGAGAGCCTTGCCGCGCCGGATGCGCGCGCCCGGAAGGAGGAACTCCAATGATCCAGGTGGAATTGATTTATGACGCTGACTGTCCCGCGGCCGGTCAGGCGCGCGAGAACCTGCGCGAGGCGATGCTTCGTTTGGGGCTTGCGCCGCGATGGGTGGAATGGGAGCGGTCGTCGCCGGATGCGCCCGGGCGAGTCCGCGCCTACGGCTCGCCGACTCTCCTGTTAAATGGCCGCGACCTCGGCGGGAGCGAGGCGGCGGACGCCGCCTGCTGCCGCATCTATCAGCCGCATGCGGGGCAATTTGCGGCGGTGCCGCCGGTTGAGTTGATCCTGGCGGCGCTGCGGGAAGCGCCAACGCGGCGGGATTCCGCTGAGGCGCAGAATTCTTCGGAGAAAGTGCGATGAAAACCAGGCTCGGCTTTCTTGCGATTCCGGCGGCGATCGCGTCGATGCTGCCGGTGCTCGGATGTCCGCTCTGCTGGCCCGGCTACGCGGCGCTGCTTTCGTCGCTGGGCCTCGGTTTTCTCGCCTCGGCGCGCTACCTGCTTCCGCTGACGATAGCTCTGCTCGGAATCGCGCTCGTGGGGCTTGCGATCCAGGCGCGATGGCAGGGCTTGATGCCGATTATGCTCGCGTCGGTTGCAAGCGTAGCCATTGTGCTTGGAAAGTTCGTGTTGAATTTGAGCGCAGCGACCTACGCGGGCGTCGCGCTGCTGCTTCTTGCCTCGGCGCTCAGCGTGATCCGCGGCCGCGAGGCGTCGAGCGTCTGCTCCGAATGCGTACCGAATCCAGATGCAGAATCGACCGGCCGCGCGGCGTCACGCCGGTAATGCGCAGGCGACAACTGCTTCCAAGGCTGAGGAGCAGACGGCGGCCGAACGGAAGGCTCGGCCGCCGCGCGCGTTTACTCGGCGGGAGTCCGATTCAGGATGTAATCGGCCGCTTTTTGCGCTTGGCCCGCCGCCTGAACGATCAATCTGCGATCGTCGCGCAGGCGCTGAAGCCAGCCGGCAATGTAAGCTGCCTGATTGCGAAATGACGGCGTTCGCGATCCCGGCTTCGGCGCAGAGAAACGCGGCTGAAAGCTCCGCAATGAGCTCCTCGCGGCTGTACACGGCGCTGCCGAACGGCGCCACTTCGGTTATCCCTTCGCGCCCAAGGCGTGGGCGGAGCGGGCGGCAGGACGTGCCAGAGCGAAGCGTCCCGTCAGGGCTGGCGCGGCGTGCTAGCGGAGCACACGCCACCACTGAGAGCGGCGGCGAAGCGAAGAAGGCGGGCGGCGGGTGTTGGTTCAGCAAGAAGCGCAGTGGCGGAGCTTGGGGAGTGCTTCAACGCCAACAAGCAAAGCTGTGATAATTTGGGTACGCGGAGCGTGCTGGTGGCGCGCCGCGGTGCAACGACGACGGATGCCGGATGGCACTCTCACGCAGAAGATCGAGCTGCAAGAACTCGAAGAGCCGCTCCAGAAAATCCGGCAAATTCAAAGAGTTTCACAGCCATGCGCTTCACCATCCCGTCGGGTTTTTCGGATTGCTCGAAAACTGTCCTAATCTGTCAAGCCCAAGGGCAGATGGGGCACTAAGTCTTGGAGACGCAGGCGCAGGCTGGCGTTCGCTACGCGTTGGGCGCGGCGGCGCTCTTTGGAGCAAGCACTCCGGCAGCGAAACTGCTGCTCAAACATCTCTCGCCCTTAATGTTGTCTGCTTCCCTGTACCTGGGAGCCGCCATCGCTCTCTCGGCCTATCGCTTGCTCGGTTGGTCAGCTTCGCGCGAGACGCCAATAGGTCGGGACGATATTCCCGCGATCGCCGGAATCATCTTCTTTGGCGGAATTCTCGGACCGGTGCTGATGCTCTATGGTCTGCAACGAATCTCGGCATTCACCGGGTCGCTTCTGTTGAATCTCGAAGGCCCGTTTACGGCACTGATAGCCGTTGGCCTTTTAGGCGAACACCTCGGTACCCGTGAGAAGCTTGCGGCCACGGCGATCATGCTGGGCGGAATGCTGGTCAGTCTTGAGCCCGGTTACTTAGGTGGCAGTTGGCTAGGTGCAGTAGAGGTCGCGGGAGCGTGCCTAAGTTGGGGCGTCGATAATAATCTGACGCGGCATCTTTCGTTGCGCGATCCGGTTGCGGTCGCCCGTATCAAGACCTCCGCCGCCGGCCTGTGCGTGCTGGCGCTGGCCCTCTTGCACGATGGCGCGAGAATACCCGCACTGACGGCCTTGTTGCTTGCCGGCTGCGTGGGCGCCCTCTGTTATGGCCTCAGCATAACTCTGGACGTCAAAGCGCTTCGGATGCTCGGTGCGGCCCGGGAAGCCGCATACTTTGCGACAGCTCCTTTCGTTGGAGCTCTGTTTTCGCTGGTCGTGTTTCGTGGGCTCCCCAACCCATCTGAACTCGCGGGGACAGTGCTGATGATTGCCGGTGTACTGGTTTTAGTGCGCGAAAAGCACGCCCATTTGCACCCGCACGAAGCAATGCTCCACGAACATCTCCACGTGCACGACGACCATCACCAGCATGAGCATGACGAGGTCGTCGCCGAGCCACATTCGCATGCACACGTACATGAACCATTGACCCACGCTCACTCTCACACCCCCGATCTGCACCACCGCCACCGGCACTGAACTGATCGAAGGTCTTCATCAACGCCGTTGGTGGGCGTCTCCAGCAGCCGCTCGACGCGTCGGAAAGAAGCTACTTCGGCTCTGTGATTCACTTGATGCACAGGGGGCTTGCAATTGTATCGACGAACGCCGATCTTGAGCCTATGGCTGAGAGGGGCGAACCGCGCTGGCTGCTGCTCATCCATCAGATCCCACCCAAGCCGGACTACTTCCGGGTCAAGGTCTGGCGTCGCCTGCAAAAGATAGGCGCCGTCGCAATCAAAAACTCGGTCTATGTCCTGCCGAAGAACGATCAGGCGCTTGAGGATTTCCAATGGACGCTGCGCGAGATCACGGAAGGTGGGGCTGAGGGTTCGATATGCGAGGCCGATTTCATCGATGGCCTGTCGAACGATCAAGTCGAGGTGCTGTTCAGAGCCGCACGCGATGCGGACTACGCGGCGATCGCAGAGGAGGCGCGCGAGCTCGCGCGGGCGCTGCAGCCGCGCAGCAAATCCAATGTCGATCACGGACCGAGCCTGCAAACTGCGGTTGAACGTTTACGTCGGCGACTTTCCGAAGTGGTTGCGATCGATTTCTTCGATGCCCTCGGGCGCCAACCTGCCGAGGGGCTAGTTTCCGAACTGGAGGCGCGCTTTGGCGGGGCCGCGCGGGAGCAGCCGGCTTCCCGCGCCAACGCCGCGGAGTTTCGAGGCCGCGTTTGGGTGACCCGCAAGGGCATCCACGTGGACCGTATGGCGTCGGCGTGGCTGATTCGCCGCTTCATCGACCCGAAGGCGGAGTTCAGGTTTGTGGCTGCGCGAGGTTATCGGCCACAGAAGGACGAGATCCGCTTCGACATGTTCGAAGCTGAGTTCACCCATCAGGGCGACCGGTGCACCTTCGAGGTTCTACTCGAGCGAATGGGGCTGGGCACGGCTCCGCTGCGAGCGATCGCCGAAATCGTCCACGATATTGACTTGAAGGATACAAAGTTCGGGCGCCCCGAGGTCGCAGGCATCGATCGGCTCATTACCGGCATATGCACTGCTCACAAAGATGACGACACCAGGCTCGTGCGAGCCGTCGCACTCTTCGATGATCTCCACGAATCGTTTGCAAGACGGAGCCGATAATGTTGCAACGCTTACCAGGCGTGCTTCTCGCGGCTGCGCTTTTCTGGACGACGGTTGCTCGAGCGCAAACGCCCGGCGATCAGCTTCAGCAACCTCTCACGCTCAAAGAAGCTGTCAACTACGCGCTCGCGCACCATCCCCGCCTGCGCACCCAAATCGGGCTCGAAGAGGCGGCAGCGGCGAAACTCGGCATAGCGCGCTCGGAATATATACCCACAGGCTACGTCGGCCTTCAGGAAAACCGTGCGACCGGAAACGTCGTGCCGGGCGCGCACTTCAACATGGAGGGGATCCCGCCGATCGCCGGTCCGCCGCGAGACCGCGTATTCGACTCCGGAATGTGGGGTAGCACCGCGGGCCTTTCTCTCTCGTACGATATCGCCCATCTGACGCAGAAGATGGCGCTGGTCGACGCTTCCTTGGCCGACCGACGCAGCGCGCAGGCTGGTGTCGACGCAGAAGCGCTATCGGTGGCATTTGGCGCGGCGGATGCATTTGCAGCGGCGGTCCAGGCCGACCGACAACTCGCAGCAGCACATGCTGCGCTCAAGCGAGCACAAGTGTTCCAGAACACAGTGGATGCTCTGGTTCGCAGCGGTCTGCGCCCTGGTGCCGATGCGGCACGCGCCGCGGCTGAGACGGCCGCCGCCGAGCGGAATCTGATCAAAAGCGAAGAGCAAAAGGGGCTCAGCGAAGAGCAGCTCGCAGAGGCCTTGGGAGCGGCGGGCGAACCCGTTCAGATCGTGCCTGGCCGGTTAGCTACCCGACTCCCGCCTGAGGAAGCGTCCGCGGTGTCCATTTCGGTTCACAATCCGTCAATCGTATCCGCTGAACAGTCCGTCCATGCCGCGCGCGACCGCGAGCACGCGGCAATCCTCGAATATATCCCCCGAATCGAGATAGCAGCGGCACTGTTTGGCCGTGCTAACGGATTGTTCACCGGTGGCGCTAACCTGGGTTTCGCCCAGGGCGTCGTTCCCGACACACCGAATTGGGCGGCCGGAGTGGTGATCACCATACCGATCCTCGAATACCCGGCAATTCGCGCGCAGGCCGATCTGGCCAAGGCTGAAAAGAAAATAGCGTCAGCCCACCGCAGCGAGATCGTTCAGCAGATTCAGACCCAGGTTGATTCGGCCCGCACTATCCTGAAGGCCGCTTTTCGAACCGCAAAAGAGACGCAAATCGAACTCGACTCAAGCCATGCGGCGGTGGAGCAGGCGGAGGCCAGATACAGGGCGGGGCTCTACGGTGTCGATCCGGTGGCGGAGTCTCTTCGACTGCTCGCGCAGGCGGAGGCAGACGATGCCGTAGCCCGGGTCGAGGTCTGGCGCGCGAAGTTGTTGTTGGCGCGCGCGGTTGGCGACATGGGGCCATTGCTTAAAAGCATCGATGAAGCGACCAGGGAGAATCGTTAGCGATGTGGCTGGTGAGGTTGGCGCTTAGACGCCCGATCACAATCGTGGTCCTCGCGTTCGCGACCATCCTCGCGGCCTGGCTCGCGATCCGGAGGGCTCCGGTCAACATTTTTCCGAGTCTCGGCGTGCCCGTGATCTACGTGGTCCAGCCGTACGCAGGCATGACCCCGAGCCAGATGGAGAGCTACTTCGTCACCTACTACGAGTATCACTTCCTTTATGTCGCCGGTTTGGAACGCATCGAATCGCAATCAATCCAGGGCGCCGCGATGCTCGAGCTGTACTTTCGTCCGGGCACCGACATGTCACAGTCGATGTCGCAGGTGGTGGCGCTGACCTTTCGGGCCACCGCCTTCATGCCCGCCGGAACACTGCCCGCATTTATTCTGCGCTACGATGCTGGTTCGATCCCTGTGGGGCAGCTGGTTTTTTCCAGCGAGACGCGCGGCCAGTCCGCGATCCAAGACCTTGCGCTTTATCGCGTCCGCCCGCTCCTGGCGACACTTCCCGGGGTTGCCGCGCCGCCGCCGTTCGGCGGCAAGGTGCGCACGATAGTGGTCGACCTCGACCCCAACCGTATGCAGGCCTACCGCGTGTCGCCGCGCGACGTGGCGGCCGCGCTTGCCAAGGCCAACCGCACGCTTCCTTCCGGCAATGTACGGGTCGGAGATTACGCGGCGATCGTTTCCGTTAATGCGGTAGTCAGAGATCCTCGAGAACTACAAAACGTGCCGCTGCGCACCGGCGCCGGGCCAACGGTGTTCATTCGCGATGTTGGGCGCGTGGTTGATGGCGCGGACGTTGTCTATCAAAGCGCGCTGGTGAACGGCAGGCGCACAGTTTACATGCCGGTAATCATGCGCGCTGGCGCCTCGACGCTTGATGTTGTGAACGCCGTAAAGGGCGCTCTGCCGAAGATGCGTGCGCTTATACCGCCTGACATTCACATCGGATTTGAGTTCGACCAGTCGATCTACGTTAAGAGCGCGATCACTGACCTGATGTTGGAGGGTATCCTCGGGGCCTTGCTTACGGGCCTGATGGTTTTGGTCTTCCTGCGTGATTGGCGCTCCGGGGTCATCGTCATCCTGACCATACCGTTTTCGATTCTTGCAGCCGTGGTGGCGCTCCGGCTTGCGGGCGAATCCATCAACATCATGACCCTCGGAGGGCTTGCGCTGGCGGTCGGGGTTCTGGTCGATGAAGCCACGGTTGCGATCGAGAACGTCCACGCACACCTGGCACTCAAGAAAAAGCCTGCGCGAGCCGTTATCGATGCGATGGCGGAAGTTATTGAACCGCGCTTTCTGGCGATGCTGTGCGTCCTGGCCGTCTTCATTCCCTCGTTTTTCATGGTAGGCATCGGCCGTGCCCTGTTCCCTCCGCTCGCGCTGGCGGTGGGGTTTTCGATGATTGCCTCCTATCTGTTGACTGCCACCCTGTTGCCGGTGCTGACCGTCTGGTTGCTTGCGAAAACCGGTTGGGAAGAGCGAGACGAAGAAACTGTCTTTGCCCGTTGGCAGGATCGCTATTCCGAGCTCGTGCGGCGCTTTGTCGCCAGCCCGCGACTTGCCGTCGGGACCTATGCTGCGATATCGCTGCTCGCCCTGCTTGTGATCGGTGAAAACCTTGGGACGCAGCTGTTTCCCGTCGCGCAAACCGGCCAGTTCCAGATTCGGATCCGGGCACCCGCCGGCACCCGATTGGAGCGGACAGAGGATATCGTGCGCCAGGTCGACCGCATCATTCGTCAGGAGGCGGGCGACCAATCCGTGCTTATCACACTCGCTACGGTCGGCAATGCCCCTTGGGAATACCCCATCAATCTTATTTTCTTATGGAACGGAGGACCGCAAGAGGCCGTTCTGCTTGTGGCCTTGGATAAGGACGCTGCGCTCTCCATACCTGCGCTTGAGGAAAGATTACGGAGCAGGCTTGCCCGGCGCCTGCCCGATGTGAGGTTCTCGTTCGAATCGGCGGACATAGTATCTCAGATCCTCAACCTCGGTTCCCCGACCCCCGTAAGGATTACGGTGTCCGGGAACAATATCGCGGAAGTCCGCGGCTTCACTGCGAAGATAGAAACCGCGCTCAGACAGATTCCTTCGTTGCGAGACGTTCAACTGGCGGAAGCGCTGGACTATCCGACCGTCGACGTTGAGATCGATCGAGTCCGAGCCGGACAACTCGGCGTCAATGTCGATCAGGTGGCCGCATCGGTGGCCGACGCGACATCCTCGAGCCTGCTCATCAGCCCGAGCTTCTGGATCGATCCGAAAAGCGGTGTCCCGTATCGCGTTGGGGTCTTTGTGCCGCAACACCTGATGGCGTCCGCTGACACACTGCGCCACCTGCCTGTGATGACCGACGGCGCTCCGCGGCCCCTGATCGACGATGTGGCATCGCTGGCTCCTGGGAGGAGCTTTGGTCAGATCGACCACATCAATAATCAGCGTACTCTCAGTGTGGTGGCTAATGTTGAAGGCGGCGACCTGGGCCGTGCCGCCACCGCGATCGAGCGAGCGGTCGCGAACGTTGGAGCCCCTCCACGCGGCGTTACGGTCGCTACGCGCGGCCAGATAGAGCAGATGCTGTCCACGCTGGCGAGCCTGCGCGAGGGTCTATTGCTCACGATAGTTGTTATTCTGCTGCTGCTGGCTGCGACCTTCGAATCGCTCCGCGATTCGCTGGTTGTGGTCTCGACGATCCCCGGCGTGCTCGTCGGCGTCGTTCTGACTCTGTTCCTTACCGGCTCAACCCTCAACATTGAGTCTTTTATCGGCGCGATAATGGCCATCGGCATTGCGGTGGCTAACGCACTCTTGCTCGTGACGTTTGCACGCCAGCGCCGGCGCGACGGAGACGCCGCGGCTCTCGCGATAGCCGCCGCGGCCCACGGACGCCTGCGCCCGATTCTTATGACTACGCTCGCCATGATCGCGGGCATGATTCCGGTGGCATCGGGACTTGGCGCAAGCGGCACGCAAACTTCCCCTCTCGGGCTCGCAGTGATCGGCGGCCTCGGTGCCTCGTCGTTTTCAACCCTCTTTATTTTGCCTGCGGTGTTTGCCCTGCTCTCCGGGAAAGGACCTGCAAAATCTGATTCACTCGATCCCGACGATCCGGAAAGCGTCAACTACGACGGCCGTGAATCATGAAGCGTTGGCTTGCACTGTTGATGATGCTTCTCGCCGCTTGCGACCATTCCGCCGCTCCGGGCGTTCGTCCGTCCGACGCAGCAAGTGCTCCACGAGCGGTGGAGGTCGTGGTCGCGGTTTCGCGGAGAATCTCCGTGACCGAAGAGCTTCCCGCCGAGCTCGTTCCCTGGGAGGTCGTCGCGATCTATCCAAAGGTGCGCGGCTTTGTTGCAGAAATCCCGGTCGATCGCGGCTCGATCGTTCATCGGGGACAGCTGCTCGTAAAGCTCTCCGCACCCGAGTTGATTGCTCAAACGGCAGAGGCAGAGGCGGCTCTGCGCAGCGACCGATCGACCTACGGACGGCTGCTCGACGCCTCCAATACCAAAGGGGCCGTATCCGAAAATGAAATCGAAATATCGCAACAGATTGTGGCGGGGGACCGGGAGCGGGTCCGTTCCTTGAAGTCGCTGGCGGACTATTTGGTAATCACGGCACCTTTCGATGGTATTATCACCGAACGCAACGTACATCCCGGCGCGCTGGTGGGCCCGCCGGCAGAGCCGCTCGCCAGCGCTGTTCCGATGCTGCGCATTGAGCAGATCGCGCATCTTCGGCTGACGGTCCCAGTGCCCGAAGCGGACGCCGGCGCGGTTAGCGCGCGCGCCAAGGTGACATTCCATGTCAGGGCGTATCCGGGTCGCGAATTCTCGGGGACCATCAGCAGGGTGTCACACTGGGTTGACCCGAGCACGCGCACGATGGCTGTGGAGGCTGATGTCTATAACAACGATCACCTGCTCGATCCTGGAATGTTCGCGCAAGTCCTGTGGCCGATTCGGCGCCAAACGGCATCGGTGCTGGTTCCTGCTTCGGCCGTGGTCGAAACCGCCGACGGCGTTTTCGTGGAAGTCGTTGAAGCGGGGCGGGTGAAGAGAATTTCTGTCCAACGCGGTAAAGCCAGCGGCGAGTGGGTCGAAGTGTTCGGGTCTCTCAATGCCGGCGACCGGGTGATCATGCACGGGTCAGAGGAGCTCGTCGACGGCGCACACGTGATTTGTCGCGAGAGAAACGCGACGAAAAATCCCGGATGATTCGTAGACACCGGCCGCGACCCGCGTATCGCGTCATTTGAGAGATGAGGATCTACCGCTCCCCCTCGGGCTCGCAGTCCTGGAGTCAGCTGATCTTGCTGCCAGTTAGGAGACAGGGACGGAGCCCAGCGGTCAGACGCTGACAGTGGTCCCGCGGTAGTAGTGCCGCAGGATTTCAGTGTAGCTCCTGCCCTGGTTGGCCATCACGGCGGCGCCGAGCTGGCACAGGCCGACGCCATGGCCCCAGCCGGCGCCGCTCAGCAAGAAGCCGCCCGCCTGTTTGTCAACGACGAAGGCGGAGCTGTAAAGATGGGTGCGCGATAAAGCCCTGCGAATCTCCAGCTCCTTGCCGATGATTACGTAATCGCGCTCGCCGACGAGCTTCAGCCGATATATTCGGCCTGACGGCCCGCGCGCGAGCGCCTCTATATCGCGAATGGGGCCGAGGTTAACCCCAAGCTTCGCCGCGACCAGATCGCCGAGTTGCTCGGGCGTGTACGTGACGTGCCAGCGATAGAAGTCGCGGGTTTCCTGATCGAATCCGGGCAACACACGCGCCAGCAGTTCCGAATCGCTGGTATTACAGTAAGCGGGCGGGCTGGAGCGTATCCATTTTTGGGGATCGCAATCGTACGGTGGCGCCGGGCCATCACGAACTGATTCGAGATAGGGAATATCTTTCTCTTCCCAGGCGGTCGCATAGCGCTCGGTGATTCCGCCACAGCATTTGGAAAATCGCGCATCGCAGATAGCGCCATCATAACGAAGAAACTGGCGGGCGGTCGCGCGGGCCGCGTCGGCCGCGGCGGCGGAGAACGCCTTCGTGATACCCTGGTAGCGTTGGCAGTGATCGTCGGCGCAGACGTCAAAGTCGGCATGCGCCTCGCGGCCGGACCAGCGAACGATTTCATGTGAATCGGAAGAGGAAGTGTGCGGTTCGTGAACGCGCTGCGGGCTTGACTTTGGAAACCATAGCCAGCTGCGTGAAATCACCGCATGCGCCTTAAGCAGTTCGAGCGGGCAGGACGCGCTCATCTCGGAGGAGATCACGCTCGTTACATACTCCTCCAGATCCACATCGTTGATTACCGTCAGGCCGCCCTCTCGCTTGACCAGGCGCAGAGCCCCCCGAAATGCTTGCCGCTCCTTGCGTTCCCAATGAAATCCGATTCCGATCGTGACGTCATCAAGCATGAAGGCGCAGGCTGACGGATCGGACGGTGTGAGAGTGACCTGAGAAGTGAACCGATGGCGTCCCGGTCCGTACGTCCTGGCGGAATGATCGGTGAAAGTGCCGAGCAATTCCACTTCGACGGCCGGCCGCTTTTCGACCAGCCCGACAGAAACCCTCATCGCTCGCCCTCCAGCCGCGCCGCAACTTCCCGAAATTCGGGGTCGGGCAAGGTTATTTCGCGGAAAACCGAAGCGATGGCATCGCCGGTGATTCGCCTGAAATCGTCCGCCAGCGGGACTACGAATATTCCGCACAAATCGATCGACGCGGGGCTCACCGTCAGTTCGCCTGTATAGAAAACTTGCGGCCGATGTTTCCGTCGCGGAAACAGATACGCAACCCATTCTCCGCCTTCACGAAAGACCGCCAGGTTGAGGAGCGGTTCGGTCCGTCTGCCGGTCGCTTGTGCAAGTAGTTCGATGGCATGATTCATCCGATCGATCAGCGCGGAGCGCTCTGAACCGCGAAGCAGAAGTACATTCCTCACGTAATGCGGCACGGTCGGGCCGCGCATGCCGGCGGTATCCTTCTCGATTGGAAACAGTGTCCGCGCGCCCGCCTGGAAGTGCATATGGTCCGGCGCGGAAGCTCCGCATTCGGGCCCGTTGTAGATGACGAAATAGCCGGCGAGGGCGGCGGCAAGGTCCAGCATAGCCCCGAGACTGTCCGCGATACGCTGCGCGCGATGCTCCGCGTGCGAGATCGTCAAATGACGATCCACGATCGGAAACGGATTGCAGTAGATCGTGAAGTTCTCGTCGAATCGCACACCCTCTTCCTCCGGAGGAAGGTTCTCATCGCACAGGAAACAGCGGCGCTTTGCCACCGACACCGGATCGACCGGCGCGGTAGTGCTGCCCACGCGATGGGGAATGTGGCGGACGAAGACGTCGAACCGGCCGATCCGAAGCCGTCGCGTCTCGGCGCGCGCGAGACCCTTCAGGGCCTCTGCGAGCAGCGGCCAGGTCCGCGCCTGGCGCTCAAACAGCTTCTCTATCTGATTGACCATTCCCGCGTGCGGGCTTGAATTTCGATGCTGCGCAGCCAGTCCTTGTAGAGATCGTATCGATTCGCGATCTCCCGCGGGAGCGCGCTGTCGCTATTGCCTTCCCAGCGGCGGCAGAGATAAAGGGACTCATAAACGCGGCCGACCTCGTAATCGCGGCAGATGCGTAGCGCTACCGCGTAGTCCTCTCCATAGCTGACGTCGGGGAAGCCGATGCGGCGCACAATCGAGGTATCAAATGCGCGCGGCGCGCCGAGGCCGTTTATACGCAATGCATTGTTTCTGCCGTTTTCGCGGGTCCATTCGCGGTGATCCACCAGGCCGGGCGGCAGCTCTTTGAGTGAAAAATCGACCACCGTGTAGGAGCCCACTACCATCGCGTAGGGGCCTGCTTCCAGTTCTGCGACGATCCGGCTGAGCGCGCCATCGGTCGCGTACAGGTCGTCGGAATCGAGCTGGATGGCGTATTTGCCGCAGTGCTCTGAATAGATTGCCTCGTTCCAGCATCCGCCGATACCAAGGCCGCGCCGCTTCGGAATGATGTGCTTGAGCCGCGAGTCGCGGAGGCTGCGCAGGATCTCGGTCGTTCGATCGGTCGAGTGATTATCGACAACTATCACGTTGAATTCGAAATCGGTCCGCTGGCTGAGCACACTGTTGATGGCATCTCGAATGGTACGCTCGCGATTGCGGACCGGTATGACGACACTGGCTGTCACCGGAAAGCTTTCGCGCGCGGCGGGAACCGCCTGAAAAGCGGGCGGTAGCCATGCGCCGATCCGCTTTAGATGTGCGGTCGCAATCCGCTCCATTTCGATCTGGTAGTCGCGATTGCGCGGATCCACATAGTCGAATTGCTTCTGAGCCGCGGCGGATGTATCCGCGAGCGACGTCGCGTACAACGGCTCGGGTATGTGCACGACAGGGGACGTTTCCGAGATCCTCAGGCGCAGGTCGTAGAGTCCTCCCCATTTCCAGCAGCCGTCGAGCCCGGCATGCCGGGCCGCCTCAACTGAAATGGCGACTAACGGACCGAAGTCGAAAGTGTCGCGGATGCTTCCCTTTTGATAGTCGATGTGCGGATGGCCGAACGCGTCGGCGTAGACCCAGCCGG
The DNA here is from genome assembly GCA_035650475.1 of Candidatus Binataceae bacterium. Classification (NCBI taxonomy): domain Bacteria; phylum Candidatus Binatota; class Binatia (SeqCode); order Binatales (SeqCode); family Binataceae (SeqCode); species Binataceae bacterium (SeqCode). Next base: position 103,806 of record DASRHP010000005.1, on the reverse strand, counting down.
CCCCGGTCTCGCGCAGCACCTGTATCGCGCGATCGAACATGCGCGGGGCCGGGTCAACAGTCACGCGCGGGTCGCCGATGAAGAGGACGTCGGAATCGGCGTGGTCGAGGAGCTGTTGGATGGTCGCGGATGTGTAGTCCTTGGGGTAGACGATTGTCACGTTCGGCTCCGGCCCGCGACTGGCTTGGCTGTTTGCGCACGGGTTGATCGCGACTGTCGCCGCGGCGCGCGAACCGCGCCCAGTGGGCGTGCCACGATAACGCCGGCCATCCGGTTCTCCCTAAGGAATTCGCCCAACGGTTGTTCAACGACACGGCCACGGCTGCGCGACGCGTGACGCATCATAAGTCGCCCGCCCTGTCGCACGACGATACCCGCATGAAAGACGTCAAGATGTTTGCGTGTGGAGACGAAGAAGATAAGGTCGCCGGTATGCAGAGGGCACGGGGGACGGCGAAGCGCGTGCTTAGGCAGAGACCTTAGGCGGATCCGCCGGGCAGGAAGGTCCGAAAGAATATTGAGAGTGCGCGCCGTTTCTACTGTACGAACGGCGGGCATTGAAAGCGTGCGTAGTATACCCTGCCGTTGATTGTTGCGAATCCAGAACGTCATATAGTGGTTGCGCCGCTTCCATTCTATACGGCCCTGCTCATAGCGGATCCTGCGCAGCCATTTGACAAAATCGGCTGGTGTCGCGGAGCGCGCGAGCGCCAGGACCGTCTCGAGGTACGTGACGCAATCGAAAGCGTCGAGGGATGCGGTGAACACCTCGGGGGTGTCAGCGGATCCGATCAGAGGATCTGACTTGTACGCCCGCCCGAGCAAGCGCCGGGAGAGAGCGTCGATTCGATCTTCGATGCCGCGATAAGGCCCGGCTTGCAACAAGAGCTGCTCCACCCGGCGCCGGTCAGGAGCTCGCGGTCGTGCAGGCTTCATCGAAGTAAGGCGAGCTTCGCAGCGATCGAGAGCTATCATTCGGGAGCCGGCGGCTCAAGCAGCAACGCGAACCCGCGAGGGTCATGGAAATCCGGCCGTTCGCCCCAGTGGCGAAGCGCCCAGTAGGAGATGCCATCGGTGGTTTCGATCACTGCCGAGAGGCCGACCCGAAGGAAGGCGTGCGGGTGTGTGAGCCGGAGGAAATCGAGGCGAACGACCGCGTCGAGCTCAAAGCTGCCTGGAGCGGAGCGGATGGTAATGTACGGTTGGGATGTAGCGTTCGATATCGAAGATCGGTCGCGATAGTTGCGGTAGGCGTAGGCGGCCCACTCGCAAGACGGCGCAAAGTTGAACTCGTGATAAGCCGATTCTCCGGCGGCCGCGACGAAGGCTTCGAAACAGGTGCGCCGCCACAGCTCCATGCCGATCCGCGGCGCGACCGGTGAGGGCAGCCGAATGCGAGCGAGATCGCCGTCCAGACGAAACGTCATTTGGAGCTCGGCGGCCAATCGGCGCGCGCGCGCCCCGACGGCGCGCACAGCTCCGGGCTGCGCGGAAGGGTGGCACTTGAGCCCGATCCAATCTTCAACGGCCATGATCGATGGCGACACGAATTGCGATCAGGAGACGCCTGTCGCAGTTCATCACCTGTCGCTGTCGCGCTTGAGTACCTCGATGATTCGCTCGCGATCCACCGCGATCCTGACCCCTGCGCGTTCCTGCTGAAGCAGCATCGCGGCGCGCGAGTCGCGCTCGCCCCATCCGCGATTGAGGGCCTCGGTCAATTCGTCCCACGCCAGATTTGCCATCGGCATCGGCACGTTCAGTTCGCGCCCGAGCGCGGTGGCCAGCGAGACGTCCTTATGTGCCAGGCGCAGCGCGAAGTCCGGCGGGTCGTAGTTCGCGGGCAGAAAATGCCGCCGCAGTGAATCAAACGTGCGCGTCCTGCCCAGTGCGCCTTGCCGCACGGCTTCCCACAGCGTCAGCGGCTCGACGCCGGCCTTAACGCCCATCGTGAAAACTTCCGACAGTGCGCGATTGAGCATGTAGCCCGCGCAGTTATGGACCAGCTTGGCGACGGTGGCGGATCCGATTGGGCCGACATAGCGCGCGCGGTCTCCGATCGCGTCGAGCACTGAGCGATGATGGTCGAAAATACTCTGTTCGCCGCCCACCCAGATTGCTAGCCTCCCGGTTGCGGCGCCGCTCGGTCCGCCGCTTACCGGCGCATCGAGCATGTGCGCGCCGCGCGCGGCGAACGCCGCATGGATCCGCTGCACCAGGCCGGGAGAGTTCGTCGACAGATCGAAGTAGGCGCTGCCGCGCACAGCGCCGGCCAGGATGCCGTCCGTGCCGAGCGCAACCGCCTCAACGTCGGCCGGCAGCGGCAGCGAAGTGAATACGACGTTGCAGGCCTCGGCCACCCGCCGCGGCGTATCGGCCCATCGCGCGCCGGCCTCGAGAACGGTGCCGGCGGCGTCGCGGCGCAGGTCATTGACCATCAGGCGGTAGCCGGCCTTCTGGAGATTGGCAGCCATCCTGGCGCCCATCGTGCCAAGCCCGATGAAACCGATCTGCATGTGGCGCTCTTCGTCGTTCCCGTGCATCGTGACGGAGTTGCTATTTCTCGAAGACTTCCTTTGCGACGAACGCAGCGGTCATAGCGGTCGGCCACCCTGAGTAGAATGCCAGGTGAGTAATCACCTCCGATATCTCGTCCTTGGTCAGGCCGTTGTCGAGTCCGCGGCCGATATGAATGCGGAGCTGCTCGGGACGGTATAGCGAAACCAGCGCCGCGATGGTGATGAGGCTGCGGTCGCGCTTGGAGAGCGCCGGGCGCTCCCACACGTCGCCGAAGAGGACATTTTCGGTAAGCTCGATGAGCTTGGGAACTACGTTGCGGACTTTCTCCCGGGGGGACGATGCTTCAGCCATGATGTTTTCCTCCGTTGCGGGGGCGTCGCCGACAAATCTTCAAGAGAGGACGCCTGATCGCGACACTTCTACCGCCACGCTATCCGCGGCACAAGCCGGGCCCCGGGTGCAACGTTGCCGACGACGCGGAGAGAGCTGCCGCCGACGCCCCAAAAGCGCCCCGCCGCGGGCAACCCATATGCGCGCGCTTCTGGTATAAAGACGAAGGCGAGGCGTCCGGGGATGCGGGCGCAGGCGGCCCCGAAATTCTCCGCCACGGAGGATTGGGAACATGGGCGAAATTCTCGCTGTCGGTCTCACTCACTACCCGCCGCTGGCCGGTCGCGACGAGGCGATGGCGACAATCCTCAAGCAGATGCTGCGCAACCCTGCGCTGCCCGAAGACAAGCGCCGGGTGGAGAACTGGCCGGCCGCGATGCGCGAGGAGTGGGACGACGACGGGGGCGCGCGTGCCGCGCGCCGCCATCGCGAGGCGATGCTCCCGTGGTTCCGCAAGCTGCGCGCGCGGATCGACGACTTCAAACCCGACTTCATCCTGATCTGGGGTGACGACCAGTACGAGAATTTCCGCGAAGATGTGATACCGCCTTACTGCGTGTACGCCTACGACACAATCGAGTTCGCCCCGCGCGGACAGAACGTGTGGAACGAGCCGGCAGACAAGAAATTCTGCGTACCGGGTTATCCAGTGGCTGCCAAGCGCCTCGCCGCCGGACTGCTCGAGGCGGGGTTTGACACCGCGTACGCCTACAAGCCGCTTCATCACTCGTTAGGCCACGCCTTCGCCAACGCCATTTTCTACCTTGACTACGACCGCACAGGATTTTCCCACCCTTTGGTGCCGTTCGCGATCAACTGCTACGGCAGGCGCGTGGTGGCCCAGCGCGGTGGCCTGCCCGTGTTCGATCATCCGCCGAGCGAGGCAGATCTTGATCCGCCCTCGCCCTCGCCGCGGCGGCTTTTTGACCTCGGCGCGGCAACGGCGAAGATCCTTTCGGCGAGCCCGTGGCGCGTCGTGCTGATGGCGTCGTCGAGCTGGTCGCACGCCTTTCTCACCGCCAAGAATCATTTCCTTTATCCCGACATCGCGGCGGATCGGATGCTCTACGACGCTCTGCGCACCGGCGATTACGATGTGTGGAGAAGCCGCAGCCTTGAAGCGATCGAAGACAGTGGTCAGCACGAGGTCCTCAACTGGATGTGCCTGGTGGGCGCGCTTGCCCAGTTGAACCGGCGCCCGGCCGAGATCGATTTCGTCGCGACCTGGATCTTCAATTCGTCGAAATGCTTCATGGTGGCGTGAACTGTTAACCGCTGCGGCGCGCGGCGCCCGCCGTGCGCCGGCTGGAATGAGTCGGCAGGAGGTGCTGAGCGATGCTAAAGCCGATTCTCTCGGCCGATTCGCACGTCACCGAGCCGCCCGACGCTTATCCGTCGCGTATCGATCGCCGCTTCAAGGATCGCTCGCCGCGAATGGCGCACGACGCGCGGCGCGGCGACGTCTATCTGATCGACGGCATCAACCGGCCCATCTCGGTCACTCTGCTGTCGGCGGCGGGAGTCGATCCTGCCGAACTGCCTGCGATCGAAGCGCGCAACCGCGGCTGGCTGCAGCCCGGCGGATGGGATCCCGAGGAGCGCATCGCCGCCCAGGAGCGCGACGGCATCGCGGCCGAAATCCTCTACCCCAGCGTCGGCATGCTGCTGTGCAAGCATCTCGACTTCGACTATCGCAAGGCGTGCATGGATGCCTACAATCTGTGGCTGGCGGAGTTCTGCGCGACCCACCCCGAGCGCCTCATCGGCGTCGGCCAGGTGTCGCTGCGGACGGTGGACGACTCGATCGCCGAGGCCCGCCGGATAAAGGAACTCGGCCTGCGCGGGATCATGCTGCCCGGATGGCCGGCCGAGGAGGACTACGACAGCAAGCTTTACGATCCTTTCTGGGACGCCTGCGTGGACCTCGACCTGCCGCTGACCTTCCATCATCTTGCCGGCCGCAGGGATCCCAACGAGCCGACCGACAGCCCCTACGCGGACGGCAATCGCGGCGTCAACACCAGGCTCAACGGCTGGATGAACCTGGTGCGCGGCAACCAGGATTTGCTCGCGATGTTCGTCCTCGGCGGGGTGTTCGAACGCCACCCGCGGCTCAAGCTGATCTGCGCCGAGGCCGACGCCGGCTGGGCGCCGCATTTCACCTACCGGATGGATTACGCATACAAGCACCATCGCCATCACATCAGGACCGAACCGCTTTCAAAACTGCCGAGTGAGTATTTTCATCAGAACATTTATCTTACCTTCCAGTGATCCTCGTCCGCGGCGAGGACGGCGCCGTGCGCGTGCTCCTGAACACCTGCACTCATCGCGGAGCGATGGTGTGCCGCCAGCCGTGGGGCAATGCGCGCAGCTTTCAGTGCCCCTATCACGCATGGACGTTCAGTACGCACGGCGACCTGATCGGAATACCGGGGGAGGATTCCTACAGCGCGGCCTTCGACCGCAAGGAAATGGGACTGGCGCAGCCGGCGCGGGTGGGCAGTTATCGTGGATTCATCTTTATCAACTTCGATCGTTCAACTCCCGGGCTGACTGACTATCTTGCCGGAGCTAGAGAGTATCTTGACCTTGTGTGCGATCAGTCGGAGTCGGGAATGAAGGTGGCCGACGGCGCGCAGGCATACAGCATCCGCGCCAACTGGAAATTGCTGGTCGAGAACAGTTTCGACGGCTACCACGGGCTGCCGACCCATCAGCGCTACATGCGTTTCCTTGAAGAAACCGGGGTCGATCTCAAGGGCGGCCTGGCACGGCGGCGCCAGCGTGCCGCAGATCTCGGCAACGGCCATGCGGTCATCGAATACGAAAGCCCGTGGGGACGGCCGATCGCGCACTGGGTCCCTGCCTTCGGCGAGCTAGCAAAGGCGCGGATTGAACAGACGCGCAGTCGCCTCGAAGGCCGATTTGGGACGGAACGCGCGGCGCGAATGTGCGAAACGAGCCGCAATCTTGTCATCTTTCCCAATTTGGTCGTCAACGACATCATGGCGATCACCATCCGCACCTTTTTCCCGGTCAAGCCCGACTACATGGAGGTCAACGCGTGGTCGCTGGCGCCCGCCTACGAGCACCCCGACGACGCCGCGCTGCGGCTGGACAACTTCCTGACCTTTCTCGGACCAGGCGGATTCGCCACGCCCGACGACGTGGAGATGCTGGAGACCTGCCAACGCGGTTTTGTCAACCGTGAGGTCGGATGGTCGGACATCTCGCGAGGGATGGAGCGCGAGCGTCCGTCGGTGTCCGACGAACTTCAGATCCGAGTGTTCTGGAGGCGCTGGAACGAGCTGATAACCGCTCCGCAGACGCGCCGCGCGCGGCGCGCCGCCTGAGCGCGATGGGAACCCAAGCCACCCGCCAGGAGGTCGAGGAGTTCCTTTACGCGGAGGCCGCGCTGCTCGACGAGTGGCGGCTGGAGGAATGGCTCGAGCTGTTGACCGAGGACGCTACCTACCTCATTCCGCCGACCGACCTTCGCGGCGGCGATCCCACCAACACACTATTCATCCTAGCCGATGATATGGTACGAATTCGCTCGCGGGTGCGGCAGTTGCTGGGCAAGTCTGCGTGGGCCGAGCAGCCGCATTCGCGCACGCGCCGGATAGTGAGCAACGTCCGGATCGTCGAAAACGGCGCCGATAGTATCAGAGTAACCGCGAACTTTGTGGTTTACCGGATGCGCTACGAGCTGGTCGACACCTATATCGGCCGCTACGAGTACAAGCTCGTGCGCCAAGGCGAGCGGCTCAAGATCCGAGAGCGCAAAGCGATCCTCGATCTCGAAGCGCTGCGCCCCCACGGAAAGGTCAGCTTCATCCTGTAGCGCGATCGCCGCGCGGCGCCCGCGCGCCGCAAGGGAGAAGCCGCGATGCACGCCATCGATATGCACAACCACATGATAGCGCCGGAGGTGATCGCGTTCCTCGCGCGCGAGGGCGAGCGCTACGCGACGCGGATCGTCGAGCGCGACGGCCGTCGCTTCTTCCTGATCCGGGAATCCGCGCTGCGGCCGATCGACGGTCCCCTCTCCGACGCCCCGGCGCGCCTGGCCGACATGGAGCGCGAGGGGATCACGACGCAGGCCGTCTCGTGCGTACCGTTCCTGATGTACCCGGAGGTCGCGCCGGATCTGGGAGCGGCGATCGCACAGGTTAACAACGATGCGCTAGCTGCGATCGGCAAGCGCAGTCCGGAACATTTCGTTCCGCTTGCGTCGGTTCCGTTGCAGAATTCGCCGGCCGCGGTCAAGGAGCTGGAACGCGCGGCGCGAATCGGGATGCGCGGAGTCGAGATCCCGCCCAGGGTTGGAGCGCGTCAGCTCGACGAGCCCGAGTTCGAGCCGTTCTGGGCGGCAGCGGAAGCGCTCGGGATGGCCGTATGCATTCATCCGTTCGAGGCCGCCCCGCAGGGCGCGCTCGCTCGCTATTTTCTGGGGAATCTGGTCGGCAATCTCTATGACACCGGCCTGGCGGCGGCGTTGCTGATCTACGGCGGCGTGCTGGAACGGCATCCGGCTCTGCGCGTGGTGCTGTATCATGCCGGCGGCGCGCTGCACGCGGTCCTCGGTCGCCTCGACATGGGCTTTCGGCTCGTGCCCGAGTGCCGAAAGGCGATACCGCGGCCGCCTTCCACCTATGCGAGGCAGTTCAGCTTCGACATTATCGCGCATAATCGCGCGATGCTCGCGCATCTCGTGAACGCTTGCGGCGCCGAGCGCTTCGTGATCGGCACTGACTATCCGCTGCCCGCCGGCATCGCTCATCCGATCGCCGAGGTCAAGGCGCTCGGGCTGGAGCCCTCCGACGAAGAAAAGATTCTGAGCGGCAATGCCCGCCGCCTGCTGTCTCTCCCGGCAAAATAGGGAAAACCGAAAAATGCAACTGAGCTTCGGCACCAACCGCTTCCACTTCCTCGACCCGCACCGGCTGATTCAGTCGTGCAAAGAAACCGAGGCTGCCGGATTCGACCATCTGTGGTTTCCCGACAGCCAGCTCCACGCCGGTGATGTTTTCGTCAATCTCCTGACCGCCGCGCAAAATACGGAGCGCGCTCATGTCGGCACGCTGATAGTCAATCCGGTGACGCGGCATCCGAGCGTCCTCGCCGCGAGCATCGCCGCCGTCGATCGCTACGCGCCCGGACGCGTGATGCTCGGTGTCGGCGCGGGTGACACGGCCGTGCTTCAGGTCGGGCTGCGGCCCGCGCGGCTGGCCGGGATGGAGCGTGCGGTCACAATCGTGCGAACCCTGCTCGCCGGCGCGGCCGTCGAGCTGGGTTGGAGCCGGCCGTCGCGGCTAGACCAGCCGCGCGCGGTGCCGGTGATCGTTGCGGGAGGCGGGCCGAAGATGCTGCGGATGGCGGGCCGCAGGGCCGACGGCGTGGTGATGCGCGTCGGCACCGACCCCGAACTGATCGAGTGGGCCCACGCCGAGTTTTGCGCGGGCGCGCGCGAGGCGGGCCATGATCCGGCGTCGCTGTTCGTCGCGCTGCATTTCCATACCGTGCTCACCGACGACACAGCGCTGGCCGCGGCGCGCGGTCGCGTGATGGCGGCGGGCTATTACGAAGTCAATCGCGGGCTGTGGGACCGCCTCGGACTGAAATGGCCATGCGCGCCGCTTGAGGAAATCTTCAAGAGCCTGTGGCCGGACTTCCATCACGCCAGCGACATGGCGCTGGCGGCGCGGATGGTCGCGGAAATTCCGGTCGAGATCGCGCGGCGCTTCTGCCTGATGGGCAGCGGCGCGGAGGTGCGCGATCAGCTGGAGCGAGTGCTGGCGCGGCTGTCGTTTGCGCCCCGCCATATCATCCTTCAGCCCAACCTGCCGGGCGCGGCCTTCATCGCCGCCTGCGGCCGCGACGTGATTCCGGCCTTTCGCTAGGCGCGCTCGGATGGCGGCGCGCAGGCGGCGTGCCGGATGCTTTGCCCGCCCACGCGCATCTGCGTAGGCTTCTCCGTATGGATACGACCGCGCTTCGCACTCACGTCGAACAGTTGTGGGATCGATCGATCCTGGGTGAGCTCACCGAGTACATCCGTATTCCCAACAAATCGCCGGCCTTCGACCCCGAATGGCAAGCGCACGGGCACATGGAGCGGGCGGCGGCACGTTTCGCCGATTGGGCGCGGCGTCATGCGCCGGCCGGCGCGACGGTCGAGATCGTGCGGCTTGAGGGGCGCACGCCGGTGCTCTTCATCGACGTCCCCGGCAGTTCGGCCGATTGCATCCTGCTATACGGTCATATGGACAAGCAGCCCGAGATGACCGGGTGGGGTGAGGGGCTGGGGCCATGGGAACCGGTCGTGCGCGGTGAGCGGCTTTACGGGCGCGGCGCGTCCGACGACGGCTATGCGATGTTCGCCGCGCTCGCCGCGCTTGGCGCTTTGCGCGCGCAAAGCGTCGCGCACGCGCGCTGCGCGATCCTGATCGAGTCCTGCGAGGAAAGCGGCAGCTACGATCTGCCCCACTATATCGACCATCTCGCCGGCCGCATCGGGAGCCCCAGCCTCGTGATCGCACTGGATTCGGGTTGCGCCAGCTACGACCAGTTGTGGTGTACGACCTCCTTGCGCGGGCTCGCCGGCGGTACGCTCACGGTCGAGGTGCTCAGCGAAGGTGTGCATTCGGGCGACGCCGGCGGTGTCGTGCCCGACAGCTTCCGCATCGTGCGCCAGCTCCTAAGCCGAATCGAGGACGAGACGACCGGCGCGGTGACCCAGCGCGAGTTTCACGCCGAGATCCCAGCTGCGCGGCGCGAGCAGGCGCAAGCGGCGGCAGCCGCGCTGGGCAGTTCGTGGTATGAACGGTTTCCGTTCGTCGCCGGCGCCCGCCCGCTGAGTTCCGACCCGGCCGAGTTGATTCTCAACCGCACCTGGCGGCCGGCGCTCGCGGTTATCGGCGCCGACGGCCTGCCGCCGCTGGCGAGCGCCGGCAACGTGATGCGTCCGATGACGGCGCTGAAGCTTTCGCTGCGATTGCCACCGACATGCGACGCCGAGGTCGCCGCGCAGCGCCTCAAGACGCTGCTCGAACATGACCCGCCTCACGGCGCGCGGGTGAGCTTTGTACCCAACTGGGCGGCCAACGGATGGGACGCGCCGGCGCTTGCACCGTGGCTAGGGCGCTCGATGGAAGAGGCGTCGCGCGCGTACTTCGGCGCGCCGCCCGCCTTCATGGGCGAAGGCGGAACCATTCCGTTCACCAACATGCTCGGCGAGCGCTTTCCCGACGCGCAATTCCTGGTTACCGGCGTGCTCGGCCCGCATTCCAACGCTCACGGTCCCAACGAGTTTCTGCATATTCCGACCGCCAAGCGCGTGACCTGCTGCGTGGCCAAGGTGATCGCGGATCATTTCCGGCGTCGCGGTGGATGATCCTCGAAAGCCGCTGCACCGCTCGCGATTTGCCGGGTAAGAACGGAGACGGTATACCCGAACGTGCGATCGTGCGTGGGCGAGGCGGATGACTGCCGCACGATGGCGGCCTGAAGTCGTCCGGACGTCCGAGGAGAACGACCATGGCAGGAGCTGCTGAAAGATCGATGGAAAGCGCGGCGCGCGAGTCGGCCGCCGCGGGCGCCCGGATCTCCGGCGGCAACCTCGTTGCCAAGGCGCTGCGCAACGAGGGCGTCGATACGATCTTCACGCTCTGCGGCGGCCACATTATCGACATCTACGACGGCTGCCTCAACGAGGGCATCCGGATAATCGACGTCCGCCACGAGCAGGTCGCGGCGCACGCGGCCGATGGCTACTGGCGCGTCAGCGGCAAGACCGGATGTGCGGTCGTCACCGCGGGGCCAGGAACGACCGACGCGGTGACCGGCGTGGCCAACGCGTTTCGCGCCGAGAGCGCGATGCTGCTGATCGGAGGGCAGGGACCGCTCAGCCAGCATCGGATGGGCTCGCTCCAGGATTTGCCGCACGTCGACATGATGCGCCCGATTACGAAGTTCGCGGCTACGGTGCCCGCGACCGAACGCGTCGCCGACATGGTGAGCATGGCCTTTCGCGAGTGCTACCACGGCGCGCCAGGCCCATCGTTCCTGGAAATCCCGCGCGACGTCCTCGACGCCACAGTGGACGCCGCCAAGGCGCGGATTCCCGCCCCTAACCGCTATCGCGCCTCGACCGCGAGCGCGGGTGACCCGCGCGACATCGAGCGCCTCGCGGACATCCTGGTCAAGTCCTCGCGCCCCTGCGTCCTGCTCGGAACGCAGGTATGGACGTGTCGGGCGAGCGCGGCGGCGGCCGAGTTCTGCCACCGGCTCAACCTGCCGGCCTACATGAACGGCGCCGGTCGCGGCACGCTGCCGCCCGGCGACCCGCATCATTTCCATCAGACCCGTGGTTACGCGTTCGAGAAGGCCGACGTGATCGTGATCGTCGGCACGCCGTTCGACTTCCGAATGGGCTACGGGCGGCGACTGCGCGCGGAGGCGACGGTGGTCCAAATCGACCTCGACTACCGCACCGTGGGCAAGAACCGCGACCTATCGCTCGGCCTGGTCGGCGACGCAGGCGCGATCCTCGCCGCGGTCACGCAGGCTGCCAGCGGACGCGCCGACAACGGCGCGCGCCGGCGCGACGGTTGGCTCCGCGAGTTGCGCGAGCAGGAGCGCAAAGCGGCCGAGGCGATGCGCCCACGTCTACTCTCCGATGCGCGACCGATTCATCCGCTGCGCCTGGCGCACGAGCTGAATCAGTTCCTCACCGAGGACACGATCTTCATCGGCGACGGTGGCGACGTGGTGACCTTTGCGGGCGGCGTGATCCAGCCCAAGGCGCCGGGCCACTGGATGGATCCCGGACCGCTCGGCACGCTCGGCGTCGGCACGCCGTTCGCGATGGCGGCGAAGCTGGCGCGGCCGGAGAAGGAAGTGGTCGGCCTGTTCGGCGACGGCGCCTTTACGCTGACTGGATGGGACTTCGAGACCTGCGTGCGCTACAACCTGCCGTTCATCGGCGTGATCGGCAACAACTCGCACATGAATCAGATCCGCTATGGGCAGACGGTCAAATACGGCAAGGAGCGCGGCGAGGTCGCCAATCGCCTGGGCGACGTGCATTTCGACGAGTTCGCCAAAATGCTCGGCGGATACGGCGAGGAGGTGCGCGAGGCGAAGGATATCGCGCCGGCGCTGCGCCGGGCGCGCGAGTCCGGCAAGTGCGCGCTCATCAACGTGTGGGTCGATCCCGAAGTTTACGCGCCGGGCACGATGAACCAGACGATGTACAAGTGACGGCGCGCGGAGACTTGCGAGGCGAGCGATGGAAAAGGCGTTGACGGGAGTTCGGGTCCTCGACATGACCCACGTGCAGTCGGGCCCGAGCTGCACCCAGATCCTGGCCTGGCTCGGCGCCGACGTGATCAAGGTCGAGATGCCGGGGCGCGGCGACATCACCCGCACGCAACTGCGCGACTTGCCGGGCGTCGATAGCCTGTATTTCACGATGCTCAACTGCAACAAGCGCAGCATCACCCTCAACATCAAGGCCGAGCGAGGCAAGCGCATCCTCGGCGAGTTGATCAGGCGCGCCGATGTGCTGGTCGAAAATTTTGGCCCCGGCGTGCTCGAGCGCGAGGGCTTCGGATGGGAGCGTGTGCACGAGCTTAACCCGCGCATGATTTACGCGTCGATCAAGGGCTTCGGCCGGGGGCCGTTTTACAATTCCAAGGCCTATGAGACGATCGCGCAGGCGATGGGCGGCGCGATGAGCACCACCGGATGGGAGGACGGCCCGCCGACCAGCACCGGTGCGCAGATCGGCGACTCCGGTACCGGCATCCACGCCGTCGCCGGGATCCTCGCCGCGCTCTACCAGCGCGAGCGCAGCGGGCGCGGCCAGCGGGTGGAGGTCGCGATGCAGGACGCGGTGCTCAACCTGTGCCGGGTAAAGATGCGTGACCAGCAGCGGCTCGCACATGGGCCGCTGACGGAATATCCCAACCGCAGCTTCGGCGACACGGTGCCGCGCTCAGGCAACGCGTCCGGCGGCGGGCAGCCAGGAGCGGCGCTGCGATGCCATCCGGGCGGCCCCAACGATTACTGCTACGTGATCATCCAGCCGCAGATCTGGCCCGCGCTCGCGCGCACGATCGAACGCCCCGAGCTCGCCGCCGATCCGGCCTACGCAACCCCCGAGGCGCGGCTGGGCCATCTCGACGAGGTCTTCGGCGTCGTCGAGGAGTGGACGATGCGACACTCCAAGCACGAGGTGATGCGCGCGCTGATGGAAGCCGACGTGCCGTGCGGGCCGATCCTCTCGATGAAAGACCTGATCGAAGACCGCGCGCTGGCCGAGCGCGGGCTGATCGTCGAAGTTCCGCATCCCGCGCGCGGCTCGTTCAAAACCGTCGGCTGCCCGATCGTACTGTCGGACAGCCCGGTCGAGATCGAACGCTCGCCGCTGCTCAGCGAGCATACTGCGGAAGTTCTGCGCGAAGTGATGGGCTACGGCGAAGCGGAGATCGAGAAGCTGCGCGTCGAAGGCGTAATCTGAACGACGCGCGGCCGCCGCCGCGCGCGGCGGGTCAGAACCGCATCGCGCGCGGCGTATCGTCAGGCGGCAGGCTGCGCGGCAGGATCGCCCAGAATATGCTCCCCTTGCCGGGTTCGCTCTGGACGCCGACCCTGCCGCCTTGGGCCTCGACGATACGCTTGGTCAACGCGAGGCCGAGGCCCGTGCCTTGGTGCCGCTTGTTCAGGCCCGAATCGAGCTGGCGAAATTCAGTGAACAGATGCTGGATATCGGCGGGGCTGATACCTTCGCCGCAATCCTCGACTTCGAGCCGGAACCAATCCTCGCCGTGCGGGCGCACCCGAACCGTGACGCAGGAGCCGTCACTCGCGAACTTCAGCGCATTGGAGAGGTAGTTGTAAAGCACCTGCTTGAGCCTAGCCGAGTCGACCATCAGGCGGCCGAGCTCGGGTGCAACCTCGGCTTTGACGCGGATGCGCCGCTGGGCCGCAATGCCGCGCAGTACGCCCTGCACCTCCTCGATTAGCTCGACCGGCGCCGTCGCCTCGGGTGCGAACTTCATCCTGCCCGCTTCGACCTGGGCCAGGTCAAGGAGATCATTGATCAGATGCAGGAGGTGGCGCGCGCTCGAGAGGATGTTGGCGAGACTCTGATCGTACTCGGCGGAGCCGGGCGTGATGCGCCCTTCATACAGCAGCTGGGCAAAGCCGATGATGCCGTTGAGCGGCGTGCGGACCTCGTGCGACATGTTGGCGACGAAAGCCGACTTCAGCCGCGACGCCTCCAGCGCCTGATCGCGCGCGCGCCAGTTCGGCCTGCACGCGCTTGCGCTCCGAGATGTCGCGCACGGTGCTCGAAACCAACAGGCCCTCGTCGGTCGCGAGCGGGCTTAGACTGACCTCGACCGGGATTTCGACCCCGTCGCTGCGCAGCGCGAAGAGCTCCATCCCGCCGCCCATCGCGCGCGGCTGCGGGTCCTTGAAGTAGTTATCGCGCAGCTCCACGTGGCGGCGGCGAAAGCGTTCGGGTAGCAGGACCTCAATCGGCTGGCCAAGCAGTTCTTCGCGCGAATAGCCGAACAGCCGCTCGGTCTGCCCGTTGACCAACACGATCGCGCCCTGCGCATCGACGATGATCATCGCGTCCGGCGCCGACTCGACCAGGCCGCGGAAGCGGGTTTCCGCGCGCTCGCGCTCGGCCACCTCGCGCGCCAGCCGGCGGTTGGCCGCCTCAAGCTGCGATTTGCTGGGCACGATCAGCGCGCGCAGGCCGACCGCCATCAGGACGGTCGCGCAGGCGAGCAGCGCGGCCAGCCACAGCGGCAGCGGATAGCGCACCAGGTCTGCGGCAGACTCCCACATCACACTCATCCCAAAGAGCGCCTGCGCGACGCCCTCTCCAGCATTGCGCGGCACGCGCACCGACGCGACGTGCGGCGGTCGCGATGCCAAGCTGGGCAGAAGTATGGGAAAGGCGGGGGCGCTTCGCACAGCGCGGCGGGAAAAATCGCGCTTAGGCGGCGCGCCGCAAACGAGTGGGCACAATCCTGAGCTTCAGTGCGGTGGAGGCGTGTTGGCGAGCAGCGCCGACCATCCGAGCACTCCCACCACAAGCGCGCACTCGATCCCAACGTTGCGCAGCAGCGGATACAGCGCATCGGCGTCGGCCGTTCGCGCGGCCAGGCGGTACCGATTGTAGGCGCCGATCGCGATTACGACCGCCACGGTGGCGAGCTTCACGAGCAGCGTCCGCCCATAGGCCGCGTACAGGTAGCGATGCGGGTCGAGGCCGAGCGCTTCATAAGCGTTGAAGCATCCGGTTGCGACCAGCGCCGCCACGCTCCATCCGGCCAGCCGCGAGACGCGCGGTACGGTCTGATAAAACCATCGTTCAGGCAACGGATGCGGTACGCATCCAAGGCACAGCCCCGCAAGCGCGCCCAGCCACATCCCGGCCGCCACCTCGTGCACGAAATAGAGCGCGACGGCGGCCATGCCGCGGTCGATCGCATGGCTTCCCAGCGCGCGCATCAGGAGCATCGCCGCCACGATCAGGAAGAGCAGGAGCAGCCGGCGCGCGCCGGCGCCGGGGATCCACGCGAAGACCGCGAGCGCGAATGCTGCGCCCATCCGCCATGCCCACAGTCGCCCCGCGTGGGTGTGCCCAAGCACCAGCGGCATGTAAGCGACCGCCGCGCGCATCGATACTCCCGCCATGTCGGCCGCCGCATTCGCAAAGGCGAGCGGCGAAAGCGCAAGAGCGGCAAGCGCGAGCCATCGCGCGAGCGTCGCGATGCGGCGACCGGCCGCAGCGCTCGCCGAATCGTCCGCCGGCGCGATTATCAGGGCGAAGGCCGCAGTTCCGAAGATCGCGATGGTGCAGGCGAGCAGCGGCCATTCAAAAAGCGCCGCCTCGCCCATCGGGCTCATCGCGCCCATCGCGTCCATCCCGTTCACCGCCGCTCGCCTGCGACCGTACCTGCGACCGTAAAGGTGTACGAGCCTTCGCTGCGATGGCCGTCCTCGGCCAGGACTGCCCACTTGACCGTGTAGTCGCCGGGTCCCAGCGGTTTGAGCATCACCACCAGCTGACGTCGATTTGCCGTCACCCGAGGCTTGCTCGCGGTTTCATCGTGACCGGCGTCGTCGAAAACCATCAGCGTCGCGAACAACGACTCGATCGGCGCATCGAAGGTGATCGCCACTTCTGAAGGCGGCTTGGTGAACGTTGCGCCGACGCGGGGCCGCTCTACGGTCGGAAAGGCATGAGCGCCGGCCCGGGCGGGCACGAGGAGAGCGCCCGCGAACAGAGCGCCTGCGAAGATTGAAAGCGCGCGCGCGTTCACATTGGCGTCCAGTTGGCCCAGGGAAGGATATCGTCGATGAACAGGTCAACGAGGCCGATCAGGGTCGCCTGGTTGTCGCGGACCGACGCGCGGTTGAGCGCGAACCGGGTCGCCACGCTAAGCTGGAGGTAACGGCCCATGAATGCAATTCCAGGAGTGATGAGAATCTCAGGGAAGGGTTCGCCCGGCGGTCCCGTAATCAACTGGTCGTAGTTGAACTCGGTGTACACATACAGATTGCGCAAAGGCCATCGAAGCCCGATATCCTTCACATGGTTGCTGAGATACGGCAATGAGTATTCGATCACGTTGTCGGCAAACATTTCGTGCCACGCGGCTCCGCCCAACGCCGGAACGTATCCGACGTCGCCTTGGAACCCGAACGGCCGCAGGTACTTGAGCAGCCCGCGGTTCGGCAGGTCGCCCCATCCCTTGGCCCACAGAAGCACCGGACCCAGCAGGGTGTGATTCTGTTCCTCGGTTGACGGGCTGCCCGTTGGCAGAACCAGCGCGGCTGCCAGGGAGAGCCGTAGTTGGTGCTCGGGCACCGTGAGGAACGCCCACTTGGGAAAAAGTTCGAGACCCTCGAAACCGCTCAACGCCGCTTCGCCGCGGGGCGATAAGTGGCTCCACCCGCTTCCGATCTCGAGGCTGACCAGGGGGCTGTCGGCAGGCCAGAACGCCGTATCTTCGGGAGCGTTGATCAAAACCTTCTCCAGCGAGAAACCGAGCGAAAACTGACGCCCTTCCCTGGTCCACAAGTACTGCGGCCTGAGAATGTCGAATTCATTTTTGGGATTCGCATCCTCCGCGACCATCGGTTCCAGAAATGTATAGTCGCCCACCGTGCCATGGGCGAAAACACGCGCCGGCATTGCGCTGACGATAAGCGACAGGAGGGCGCAAAGGCGCCTCATTGATCGTTCCTCCGCAAAGGCGGTCACGCCGACGGCCGTGCCGCCGCACTCGTGTACGGGCGCAACGCGCGGACCCGCGATTCCGGGCCCACGGTTGATCGTGACTAAAAGGGTTACGCTCTTAGACGCGCGCTTTTGGGAGGCGGTGGATCGGGTGCGTCGGCAGTGCGCGCGCGCAGCGTCGGAGCCGGCGCGCACGCGCGGCCGCGTTCCGGCAACCAGGCATTTGTCGCCGGATGTACGGTCATCACCGCCAGCATCGGAGCCGGCGAGCGGTCGAAGCTGTGCAACGGATGGCAGATATTAATCGTGAAGGCGGGCGCGCCGTCGCGGACCACGGTTACGCCAAGCATCAGTGGCATCCCGCCGAGCAACACCGCCAAGGCGAGCACGACCGCCGCGGTACGATCGGGGCGGGCGAGCTTCAAAACAGCGCCCTCCCACGCTTGAGGTCGGAAACCTTTATCTGCGCGGTGTTTCCGCGCTCGCTAAGCGGCAAGCTGACAGGCACGCAGGAGGCCTCGCCCTCGGTCATGTGATCGATTGCGTAGCGGTTGCCGCACAGGCGGCAGATGAGCATGCCGCCGGCGACCTCGTAGCCCTGATGGAACTTGAAGCACTGGCGGCAGGCGTCGAACACCGAGCGGACCCTACCGTCGCTGCCGCGCGCCAGCAGAAAACGCAGCCGCTCCCCGGCGTCGTCGCGAAAACAGAACCGCACAGCCTCGCCCCGCACCAGGCGCGCGAGCGAAATCGTCAGGACGGCGTCGCCGTGCACTTCGGCGCATCGCGGGCGCAGGGCCGGCAGCGCCACAAACGCGAGCAGCGCCGTCGCTGCGAACGCTCCGAGGACCAGCTTTTTCCCGCCCCGCTTTGGCATCGACTTTCGACCAACCTTTATCCTTGCCGCGGAAAAAGCAAGGAAGCAACGTTCGACGCAACCCGTTCAACCGCGAAGCGATACGCGAGGCCAGAGGTGCGCGCCCGTTGACGGCGACCATGCTGGCGCGCCGGCCGTCGGGCTGGGCGAAGCGACGGGCTTGAGGCCGACCTCCGTAGCCAGCCCCAGCCGCCGGCTCATCGCGATCGCGGCCTTCGCCCAATCGATCGAGGCGTCGAGCTTCTCCGCTTCGGCAAGCCGGCGCACGTGGTCCATCTGCACGGACTTGCGCGAGTAGACGTCGCGATGGACTTCGAGGAAGATTCGGCCGTCGTCGAGTAATCCCAGGATCACCGGCTCGTAGATTATCTGCCCGCTCTCGCCGAGGCCGACGGCGTCGAAGAGGGCGCTCGCGTGCTCTGGATGCAGCCGGATGCAGCCGTGGGTGCGAAAGTCGTAGATCGATTGCGGCGCGATCGTGGCGTGGATCCCGACCGCCGGGATGCTCAGTGCGAGGTAACAGTCTCCCAGTGGGTTTTCCGGACCGGGCGGTACGCTTTTCTTCACCACCTTGCCCAAGCGCGCCATTTCGCGCTGAATCGACACCGGCACATGCCAGGTGGGGAATTCTCGCCGCTCGAGCACTTCGAAGGGGCCGCGCGGCGTCGGCCAGTCGGGTTTGCCGACGCTCACCGGATAGGCGCCGGCGACCTTGCCGCGGCGAAAAAAGAACAGCATCCGCTGCGGCACGTTGATCAGGATCCCCTCGCTTAGGGCAAGCGGGATCAGATGGCGATTGTCGATTTGCAGGGTCTGGCCGGCGATCAGGCGCGCGTTGGCGCGCAAGCCGTTGAGCTCGGCGAGCACCGCCGGATCGATACCGTAGTGCGAGCCGATACTGCGCAGCGAATCGCCGCGCGCGACCGTGATCTCGAACCGGCCTCCGGTGAGATAGCGTGCGAGCGGCGGCCGGATCGCCGCCTGCAGCAGCGGTGTAGCCGTGGAGCGCGCCGCGGGCGTCTGAGCCGCGCTCGGCGTTCGGACGCCGACGGGGGAGTCGACCGCGGCCGGCGTCTGTGCAAGCGCCGGTGCGCCCATCGCCAGCAGTGCAAGCGCCGCCGCGGCTTGTGCCCGTCCTGCGAGCCTCGCCGCTCGGCCCCGAGCCCTCCCGCGAAAAACGCGTATTGCTTCGTGCGGGCGCATCCGCCAGGCCCGCTTCGTCAGTGGCTCATCACGGAACCGCCGCCCGCGCCCGAGCGGTGTAGCAGGAAGCACCAGGGTGCGACGAAGACGAGCACTATCGCCATCATCCGGTAGATATCGTTGTAGGCCAGCAGCCAGGCCTGCGCCTGGAGTGATCCGTACAGCATCCCGAGCTGCTGATGCTGGCCGCTGATTATCTGGTTCAGATAGTCGAAGCGCGGCGCGCCGGGCATCGCCAGATGATCACGGCTGATCCGCCAGGCATCGAAGATCGAAAAGTGCTGCACCAGGTAGGTCTGATGGACTTGCTCCTGTGCGGTGAGCATGTTGCTTACGGTCGAAACGCCGAAGGCGGCGGCGGTGGTGATCACCATGTTGAACAGGCTGGACGCGAAGCCCATCCGCGCCGCCGGGATTTCAGTGAGCGACGCCGCGGTCAGAGCCGGAAACACCGAGCCGAGGCCAAAGCCGAAAATCAGGATCGGCACCAGGAGATTCAGCATTCCGACCGACAGGTCCCAGTCGGCCATCCGGAACGCCGCCCATCCCGCGATCAGGAAGCCGCCGACCACGAACGGGCGGGTGTCGACGCCACGGCGCGAAATCTGGCCGATGCTGACCAGGGCGACGATTGCGCCGAGTCCGCGCGGCGCCACCGCCAGTCCCGACATCCACGCGTCGTAGCCCATCAGCTCCTGGGTGAAGAGCGGGTTGAGCAGGTTGATCCCGAAGATCACGAACGATTGCGCGGCGGTGAGCAGCACGCCGAGCACGAACGAGAAATACCTGAACACCCGCAGGTCCAGGATCGGTTCGGCGCAGCGCAGCTCGTGGATCGTCAGCGCCACCGCCGCCAGCGCCGAGCCGGCGGTGAAATAGCGCACCCACGGCGCGGCAAACCAGTCCGAGCGCTGGCCCCGATCGAGCACGATCTGGAGCAGCCCGATCGCGGCGACCAGCAAAGCGATGCCCAGATAGTCGACGCGGCCGCGGCCGCGGCGCTCGCGCAGATGCGCCGGGTCGTGGACGAAGCTGGAAACCATCAGCAAGGTGAGTGCGCCCGCGGGAAGGTTGATGTAGAAATTCCAGCGCCAGCTCCAGTGGGTGGTAATCCAGCCGCCCAGCGTCGGCCCGAGAATTGGACCGACCAGGATGCCGATGCCCCAGGTCGACATCGCCAGCGTATGCTCGGCGGGCGGAAAGGTTTCGAGCAGGATCGCCTGCGACAGCGGCATCATCGCCGCCCCCGCCGCCCCCTGGAGCAGGCGGAAGACCACCATCTGGCCCAGGCTCTGGGCCACGCCGCAAAGCCCAGAGGCGGCGACAAACATCGTGACCGAGAACAGGAAGTAGCGCTTGCGCCCCAGGCGCGCCGCAACCCATCCCGTCATCGGGATCATGACCCCGCTCGCGACCAGGTAGCTGGTGACCACCCAGGTGATTTCGTCCACGCTGGCGGCGAACGAGCCCTGCATGTAAGGGAGCGCGACGTTTACGATCGAGCTGTCGAGCACGGTGAGAAACGCGCCCAGCATCACCGCGCCCGCCACCAGCCACTTGTGCGGGTGGTACTCGTCGGCGCGCGGCGTGTTGCTCAGCGAAGAAGCGACCATCGCGCGCGCGGCCTCAGACCTGGATAAGCTCGATCACGGTGCCGTCAGGATCGGTCAGGCAGACGAAGCCCTCCGGGCCATTGGGCGTGTCGAACACCTGCGGCTCGGAAAGAAACTGCACGCCGCGGGCCTTGAGTTCCTCGTAGTCGGCGAGCAGGCTCCTGGTGCGCAGCGCAATACGGCAGATACCGGCGTGAAACAGATGCGGGTAGGCACGCCCTTCGGTGGGCGGATTCTTCCATTCGATCAGGTCGAGGCGAGTCGCGCGCGGATTGTCGCCCAGGATCATCAGCACCGCGCGCCCACGGCATTCGCTCGCGCCCAGTCCGCGTGCCATTTTCCGATTGCCGCCCTCGCCGAGGTCACGGATCACGCGAAAGCCGAGCGTCTGGTAGAACTCGAGCGAGCGCTCGAAGTCGGTGACGTTGATGTTGACGTGAAAGATCGACCGGATGTTTGGCATCGGCGTATCTCCCGCTGGCGGCGACGCCCGGCGCGCTTGTGATCGCGGACCCAAATCGCACTATACTGCGCTCGAGCATCGGCGCGCCAAGAAAAGCAACCCAAGGCGGCGTCCGGGTTTTCCCACCTCGCTGCAGGTGGGTGAGGTGCTCGCGCCGCGCCTTTGATGAGGAGGGTTCATCAGCGATGCGACTGGTCAGCTTCGAAAGCGAAGAGAAGCGCGAGCGGCTGGGCGCCGCCGCCGACGGCCTGATCGTCGATCTCAACCTGGCCTGCCGCGCGGCGCTCGCGGCGCGCGGCGAGCGGCGCGCCGCCGAGCTTGCCGACGCCGCGCTGCCGCCGGCGATGCTCGCCTTCCTCGCCGCCGGCGAGCGCGCGATGGGCGCGGCGCGCGAGGCGCTCGCGTATGTCGCTGGGATCGGCCGCGCCGCCGCGCTGGAGCGTGGAGTAGCGCGCGCGGCCGAAGGGGTGCGCCTGATGGCGCCGGTGCCGCGCCCGACCAAGCTCATCCTGGTCGGTCTCAACTACCGCGACCACGCCGAGGAGGCCGGGCTCAAAATTCCCGAGGTGCCGACCTTTTTCTCGAAGTACCCGAACTGCGTCGTGGGTCCCGGCGAGGCGATCAGGATTCCGCGGGTCTCATCGATGATCGACTACGAGGGCGAGTACGCCTTCGTCATCGGCCGCGGCGGCCGCGACATCCCGCGAGAGCGTGCGATGGAATATGTCGCCGGCTACACCATCCTCAACGATGTGAGCTGCCGCGATTACCAGATGCGTACCGGGCAGTGGATGATCGGCAAGACCTTCGACACGTTCGCGCCGATGGGGCCGCACCTGGTGACGCGCGACGAAATTCCTGACCCGCACAACCTCGAGCTCGCGCTCTATCTCAACGGCCAGCGCATGCAGCACTCCAATACGCGCAACCTCATCTTCAAAACCGAAAACCTGATCGCGTTTCTCTCGCAGGTCTTCACGCTCGAGCCGGGCGACGTGGTCTCCACCGGCACCCCTTCAGGGGTCGGCTTCGTACGCAAGCCGCCCGTCTTCATGAAGCCGGGTGACCGCGTGCGAATCGAAATCGAGGGCCTCGGCGCGCTGGAAAGCCCGGTCGAGGCCGCGTAGCCGCCGGCTCGGCGCCGCCGTGCCGCGCGGTCTTCTCCGAGCTAACCAGGGAAAGCGCTAGGCTTGCGCGCAGAGGCGGGCGGAGTCCTGGCCGGCAGCCGCTGAAACGATACGCGAGCTGTCAAGCGCCAGCCAGTATACCGAAATGTAGGCGAGCAGCACTGACAATGTGAGCCCTTGGCCAATCCATACCCAGGCCCGAAATGCGCTGTCGGTCGGCATGGCTCCCATTGTGACATACAAGGCGATCGTCAACCCGTAACTAACTATCATCATTCCAATCGCTCGGCCGCTGCACATTCCTTGATTTGCTGCGGCGACGAGTTCGCCGAAGGGGATAAAGAGCAGAACCAGGTAGTGCGTCCAAGCCATCGGTGAAAGCAGGATCGCAGCTACTATCCACACCGAAAACCCAAAGCGATGCGAGGAAAGTGTCGCTTTCGCAGTGAAGGCCAGCAGGGCAAACTCCGCGGCGCCGATTGCCGCGTAGCGAAAGAACTCCAGCCAGTTGCTGAGTTTCATACCGAAACAATACCAAAAGAAGCGAGAGACGAATGTGTGAAGAGTAACCGTCGCCGGGTTTGCACCGAGTCGGGTAGCGTAACCGATGCCTTGAATCCAATTTTCACAGAAACCGGTTCCCAGCACTAGAACAGTTACAAGGGCTATGATCGTAAGGAAGGCCACCTCAGATGCGAATGCGCGCCATCGACCCAGCAGCAACAGATATGCAGATAGCGCCAGTGGATATGCCCGGAGGGCACCCGCCGAGGCGAGCAGGGCGCCGGCGGTCGCGTCATTACCATTCTCCAGGCACAGGAGCATTAACACGAGCAGGATCAAAACCAGCAGTTGCGTCTGAGCCGTCAAGAAATGTTCCGCCAGCGGTGGGTAGAGCAGGATCAGCGCGCCCAACGCAGATGCGCCATGGCCGCTGCGCTGAAGGAGCAGGAACATGGATACACTGAGCGCGATGATACTCAGGGCAAACCAGATCCAATAGGCCACCTGAGGCGGAAAATGCGTCAGCGGTTCAAACGCCAGAAGGAAGGTTGGCGTATAGGGTAGCTGAGCCTGATGTTTGATGTGAAGTTGAAGCCTTTGTGCGAGCGGCTCCAGATTCCCTGTGTAAGGACTGACGCCCGCACGCACCGCAGTGGCCGCAGTGTAATAGAGGCTGAAGTCAATGTCGGTCACTCGGCCGGGCAACAACGTGAAGATCCAAACGAGATGAGCTATTGCGAGAGCCCATAGGAACGCTACGATCGCGGGGTTTGTCAGGGCGGAGGCCAGGCCTCGGAGCGAGATGCCGCGTCGTGCCGCCTCTGGGTTGCCAGGTGGCTGACGCACCAGCGGGTTGCCCGCAGCCTTCCTCATTGCATCCCCTCTTCGCACTTCCTGCAGTCGAGCGCGACGCCGAGGCGGCTGTGGCGGCCGTGCTCGGTGACCACCCACGGACGATTCTGCCAGGGCGGGCGATGGCGCACGTGCTGGGTATGGCCGCATTCGAGGTCGGCCACCCAGTCGCCGTCATCGTCGCGATGGAACCCGACGATCTTCTGCCTCACGCGTCGCCCCGGCTCAGGATCCGTTCAGCGGCCGGTCACTCGCCGACCTTGGCTGCAGTGGGTTCGTCGAAGATCGATTGCTGCGCGGGAACGCTTTCGTCTTCGGCCGCTTGGAGTTCAGCGGGGCTGAACAGGCCGTCGCGTTCGGCGTACGGTTTGAACTTCGCGTAGAGTTCGACGAGCTTGGCCTGGTAGTACTCCACGTTCTCGTCGGGATGCGCGGGGTCGTATTCGCTCGCAAGGCGCGCCGCCGCGGCGACCTTGACCCGCGGCCCGCGGCCGGTGACGTAGTACGATACCTGGTCGCCGCTCAGGTAGGGCCGTTCGGCCTTGAGCGCCAGCTCGTAGGCGGCCGACACGTTACGCCGTTTGCCGCCAATCTTGTCGCGATAGACCTCGGGCGAGTCCTGCAGGGTTTCGGTCTTCATCAGGTCGCGGATTCCCAAGGCGTGGCGCGCCAGGCGCTGATGGTAGTCCTGATGCAGCGCAGGGAGGTCGCCGCCGCGCCCCTCGAGCAGCAGGCGGAACATCGCTTCCATGAAGCGGCGCTGGAATCGTTCCAGTCCGCGCGAGCGCAGGCCCGAGCCGCGAATCGTCATCTCACCGTCCTCTTCGAGCAGCACGTAGTTCTTCATCTTGTAGCTGAACATCGCTGGGTAGCGGCCGTCGACTTCGAGCCGCGCGCCCTCAGGCATCGCGGCGCCGATCCTTCCGATCAACTCCTGCGCCGCAGTCTCGTCATCAACACCTGAGGGCGCCACGAAATAGATGCCGTCGGTGTCCACTTCGATCACCTGGGCGCCGGCGGCCTCGAGCGCCGCGACCGCGGCCTGGATGAGCTCGCGTCCGCGGCGGGTCACGGCGTTGGCCTGGACGAAGTCGTTGAAGTGGCCGAGCGCAAAGCCGAGATAGCCGTAGAACGAGTTAATCAGGATTTTGAACGTCTGCTGAAGGGCTTCGAGGTTGCGCCGCGCGGCGCCGTCGAGCTCGCGCACCGCCGCCTTGGCCTGGACGCGGAAGCTGCGCAGGTCGCCGAGCATCCTGAGGAAGACGCCGAGGCGGTCGCCCGCCGGCGCGTGCCCGTAATGCAGCATCAGCGACGGATAAAGTGAGGTCACGTCGCAGTGGAGCACGCGCCGCGCCACTCCGCATCGGCGGACCTCGGTGTAACCGCCCATCACTTCGCTCGGCGGCTGCGGCAACGGAATCGAATGGCGCCGTGCCAGATACGCGCGCATCATCAGCGCGTCGATCTTGGTCGCGTTCCCGCGCAGGACCACGTTCTGGTAGGAGTAGGGGAAAATCTGCGCCTGCACGAAGTAGCTCGGCGCGAGCAGCTCGGCGAGCGCGGCCGTCTCGCGCACGTCGTCGGCGGCGTAGGCGTACAGCTCCTCGGGCCGGTGGTCGAAATATTCGCTGATCCGGGCGGGATCGATATAGACGCGCTCGGGCGCGGCGATCCGAAAGTGCTGCGCCAGCTCCTTGAGGCCGAAGCCTTCGAGTTCGCGGCTCGCAATATCGTAGTGCTGGGCGAGAATCCAGGTGTCGACGATGCTGCGGCCGGGAATGTCGTAGCGGCGGTAGGCGATCGTGCGCTCGGCAATTTGCAGGCGCGAGGCGCGCGCGCTCATCTCGCCGCCGCCACGCCCCAGCGCGAGGCGCACCCGATGGCGGCGGGCGCGCGCCTCGAGGTATTCGAGGTCAAAGCGGAAAAGGTTGTGACCCTCGATTACGTCGGGGTCGCGCGCGGCGACGATCCGCACTAACTCCTCGAGCATCGCGCGCTCGTCCATCCGGTCGCCGCGCAGCACCTGCTCAAAGCCACTCGAGTCGCGCAGCGCGATCGCGATTATGCGGTCGCCGTCGCGCGCGGCGGAAGGGAACTCGAAGCCCCGGCTGATGTAGGTTTCGATGTCCAGCTGCATCCGGCGCAGGTCGCCGAACTCCATCCCGATGAAGAACGTCGCGCCGGTCAGGATCAGGTACTGCTCCACCGGGTCGGCGAGGATCAGGTAGGGCGCGTCGGGCGCGCCCGGCGACTTTCCGGTGGCCTTGCGCAGATGGCGGCGCGCGGCATCGAGCGCATCGGTGCGTTCGAACGTCGCGAGCCATCGCAGCGCGAAATCGCCGGCGAGGCGCTCGAGCTCGTGCGGCGCGCGCAGCCCCTTGAGCATCGCGGCGTCGGCGAGCAGCGCGAAGAGCTTGATCGGGCGGCGCTCGTGGACCAGCGCGCCGCCGCTGCGGCGGAAAATTTCAAGCGCGCCCGGCGAGGCAACTTCGATGGCTACGATTCCTGGTTCCGCCGGGTCGCCGAAGAGCAGCCGGTTGTCGTAAAACTGCCGGCTTATCTCCTGATAATGGCTCATCGCGGACTTCCGGAAAATTGTGGATCGCGCGCGCCGCCGTCACAATCACCCGTAGAGCGCGCGGCCTCGCGCATCAGCGCCGCTCCGGTCGCTGTGACTGCCGTTTCGGCCCCCGCGGGCGTTCAGATTGCGCCCAACCATCCCAAGCCCACGATAAACATGATGTACGCGATCCCGCCGGCCATCAGGGTAGGCGTGCCGAGTTCGCCGTCGCGCAGGTTGACCCATAGCAGCGCGGCCGAGGCGATTCCGATCGCACCGCCCAACAGCTCCGGCCCTGTCAGCCGCCACGGGGTGAAGGCGAGCCCGAGCGCCACCGGGATACAGCTTTGGAAGACCATCGCACCGGTGATATTGGCCAGCGCCAGGTTGTCTTTGCTTTGGCGAATCCAGACCACCGCGTTGTACTTTTCGGGCAGCTCGGTGGCGAGCGGGCTCAGAATCAGCGAGAGCACGCCGGGGCTCACATTTGCGTGTTCGGAAAGAAAGATGATCTGTTGAACGAACTCGCGCGCGCCAAAAAGAATTGCGACGACCCCGATCACCACTTGCGCCGCGACTGGCGGATTACGCGGATTTAAAGGCTCTCCGCGCAACAGCAGCTCCAGGTACAGCCCGTGCTCGACCTCGCTTCCGGCGTCGCGCGCGATCCGCAGCACCACGGCGGCGTAGCCGACGTAAGCGACGAGGAGCAGCGCGGCGAGGAGGTAGCGCACGTTGAGCCCGAGATGCACCACTCCGACCGCCAACCCGAGCATGAAGACCGGGAGGAAAAAGCCGATGTCGCGCCGGGCGTCGATACGCGGGACACGCAGGGCAATCCGTCGGCGCCGGTCGCGGAAGGCCAGCGCGGCAATTCCCATGACGAACAAAGCAATCGTCGAGAGCATCAGCGGCGCGCCGATAATCGCACCTACCCCGACCTCGCTATGGGCGCCGGGCGCCCCGCCCCCCATCACCAGCGCAACGGCCGGAATCAGCGTTTCCGGCAGGGCGGTGCCGACGGCGGCTAGCAGGCTGCCCACGGCAGCCTCGGACAGGCGCATCCGCTCGCCGGCCCATTCCACGCCATTGGTGAACATTTCGGAGCCGGCAAGGATTACGACGAAGCTCGCGAGCAGAATTACGATATGGGCGGGCAACCGAAGCTTCCTTGCGCGATTTTCCCTTTGGGAGTCTGGGTAACCAGGTCCGAGAGCACGACGTATGAACTTTGCAGGAAGTCGGCAAGGCGGGCAACGTCTGTCCGGACCTTTGCTACAAGCTAGCGCCGGAAAGAGAGGGGGCAGTGCGAAGCGGCGCGCGAGGTGTTACCTTTATAAAGAGTGGGCTGGGAGATGAGTGGCGATAGGCGGTCGGGGAAGTCGCATGGGATAAGTCCCCGTTTTGACATCGATATCGACCGTCCATATAATAAGTTACTTTGCCTGAATCGGTCTCTCCAAATAGCGCCGTTGTGCTAAAGCGGCTTATCGCGCCTGCCCCGGGGCTCCGACTGAGCGTATGGGCACCGATGGACCGGCGGCGGTGGACGCCCCGGACGGACCCGTAAACGAAGATGAAGCAAAAGTACGAAGGTAAGGACCTTCAGAGCCTGGTCGATCTCGGCCGTGAGCAGGGCTACCTGACGTTCGAGCAGGTCAACGACTTTCTGCCCCAGGACGTCGCCTCGCCAACCGATCTGCGTGCGGCCCTGGAGAGCTTCGAGGACATGGATATCAAGGTCCTCGAGGAAGTTCCCGCCGAGAGCGCCGAGGCCGAACTCGAAGCCGAGCCCGAGAAGGAGGCCGACGAAGAGGCGGCCGAGGCGCTGAGCGATTCCTCCGATCCCGTGCGCCTGTACCTCAAGGAGATGGGCAACTTCCAGCTCCTTTCGCGCGAGCAGGAGGTTGAAATCGCCAAGCGCATCGAGGCCGGCGAGCAGGAAGTCGAGGAGGAAGTTCTCAAGTCGCCGGTCACGCTGGACTTTCTGATTGACCTCGGCGAACGGGTAGAGGCTGGCGAGGCCGACCTGCGCGACATCTTCGAGGAGTCCGAAGAGCCCGCCGACAGCGAGGAGGAGCGCGGGCCGGAGGCCAACGAGAAGCTGGTCAAGAAGCTGCACGACGCCACCCGCAAGCTCAAGGACCTGCGCGGCAAGCTTGAAGAGATCGAAGAGGAGCTGCGCGCGCGGCCGGGGCCGCGGCGCAAGCCCAAGCTGGAGCGCCGCTATGCGCGGCTGCGCGAGCGGGTCAAGGCGACCTTGCTCGGGATGGGGCTTTCGCGCCACGTGCAGGACGCCGTGATCGCCGAGATGCGCCATCAGCTCGACCAGTACAATCAAGCCCACCAGATCATCCAGCATTACGAGGAAGCAACCGGCCGCTCGCGCAACCAGCTGCTCAAGGAAGCGGCCGAGGCCGAGGACCGCCGCCACCTGCTCAAGGTCAACGGTACGCGCGAGAACCTGCTCGACATTGCGGCGCGTCTGCGTGAAGCGCATCGCACGATGAAGGCGATCGAACGGCGGGTGAAGGCCAGCGGCGACGAGTTCGCGCACTCGCTGGAGACCATCGCCGCCGGCCAGGACAAGAGTCGACGCGCCAAGAAGGAGCTGACCGAGGCCAACCTGCGCTTGGTGGTCAGCCTCGCCAAGCGTTACACCAACCGCGGTCTCGGTTTCCTCGACCTCATCCAGGAAGGCAATATCGGCCTGATGCGCGCGGTGGACAAGTTCGAGTATCAGCGCGGCTACAAGTTCTCGACCTACGCGACCTGGTGGATCCGGCAGTCGATGTCGCGGGCGATCGCCGACCAGGGCCGCACCATCCGCATTCCCGTCCACATGGTGGAGACGATCAACAAGCTGTTGCGTGTCACCCGGCTGCTGGTGCAGCGGCTCGGCCGCGAGCCCGGCCCCGAGGAGATCGCCGAGCAGATGGAGATGCCGCTGGACAAGGTCCAGAAAGTTCTCAAGATCGTCAAGGAGCCCATCTCGCTCGAAACCCCGATCGGCGACGAAGAGGAAAGCTCGCTCGGCGACTTTGTCGAGGACGAACTGGCGCCGTCGCCGGTGGAGGCGGCGATCCAGGGCAATCTGGGCGAGCAGACGCGCAAGGTGCTGGCGACGCTGACGCCGCGCGAGGAGCAGATCCTGCGCATGCGCTTCGGGATCGGGCAGAAGACCGACTACACGCTGGAGGAAGTCGGCAAGCAGTTCGCGGTGACGCGCGAGCGCATCCGCCAGATCGAGGCCAAAGCGCTGCGCAAGCTGCGCCAGACCGGGCGCTCGCGTAACCTCGAAGGCTTCATGGAGCGCGAATAGCGCCGGTAGCTGCTCCCCGCAGCAACCGCCTCCTGCCGCGCTCAGAGCGGCGGCCCGCCATAGACGGTGAAGGTTATACCGTCGGCGGTTACATTCAGCATGACTTCGCGTCGCTTGAGCAATCGCGCAAGCTCGGGATACAGCGCCAGCGCGGCGCTGTAGTCGCTGCCCGTTACAGCGAAAACCTTTGGCGCGCGTTGAAGCCGCGCCACCGCGCGCTCGAACTCGGCGGGCAGGGTTTCGTAGGGAATAAGATAGGCGCCGAGCGGTGGGGCGAACTCCTCGAACATGATCGCGGCGCATCCCTGGAAGCTCACCACCGCGGTGCCGTCTCCTGCGCTGGCGGCCAGGACTTTCGCCCACGCCGCGCGCTCCGCGTCCGAAGCCCACAGTCCGCCGGTTGGCCGGTCCGGCGCGGTCGAGCGCCAGTCATGGATTGCCATCTCTACGTGCGCGGAATTGCCGACTAACGCCAACAAAGCAAGGAGAGCGGCAATTCGACCCGCCGTCGCACCCGAGAGGCTCGTCGCCCCCGCACCCATCACCAGGATATAAGAGTAGTACTCCCACGAACTTGCTCCGCCGAAAAACTCGGTGATGAATGCCAAGTGGAGCAGCGCGCAGGTGAAAACGAATTCGTCGGCGGGGCTGGGCGTGCGGCCGCCAAGCATAGCCCCTCCGAGGCGCCAGCCGGCGCCGACCCCCGCTAGCAGCAGCCAGACGGATGCCGCTATCCAGAAGCCGGAGATTGTCAGGAGGTAGAAATCTATTCCCCCTCCCGGGTGATACCAGAGGCCGCGGCCGCCGCTGAGGACCGAGCCGTAGCCGAAAAACCTGTAGATCGCGCGGCCCGAGGTAGGAAACAGCGTCCCGATGAGCGACGGGACGCCATAAACTGCCGCGAGAAGCGCCCCCAGGATGGCGCCGGTCGCCGCGGCGGGCGCGAGCGCAGCCAGCATCTCGCGCCAACGGATTCGGGTGCTTGCTGCGCTGTCGCCGCGCGATGCCTCCCTCGCGATTAGGAGCAGCATGATAAAGCCGTATACGTAGCCCATGCTCGGCTTGACCAGGCAGGCGGCGGTCGCCAGCGCCAGCGCGCGCGGTCGGCGGCCGGCCGCATGTTCGGCCAGAGCGTTGCAGAGCACCGATGCCTCCAGCGCGTAAATGAAAGACTGGTAAGACGGCAGAATCGCAAACGGGAGTGCGGTGACGACCAGAGTCACGCCCACGACGCCCAGGCGCATCGCGCTCACGAACCGCGCCATCCCCCATCCAGCGGCAAGCCCGCACGCAAGCATCGCCAGCTCGTCCGCTCGGGGGCTGAGTCCGAAGAGGTAGAACCAGCCTTGGCCAACGAGGATTGCCAGCAAGCCGTAGGGATAGCCGAAATCGACGGCGGGGCGGCTGCCGTGTGCGGCGAGATAACAGACGGTAAGAAAGCTGCCGCGGTCGCCGAAAGCGTAGGCGTTGAAATTGAGGTCGAGCGGCAGGCGGATTATCGCGAACAGCGCTATCACCGCGCTGAACAGCAACCAAAGCTTAAGAACGCTGCGGCGCCGGGGCGCCGCGGCCCACAGCGCTTCGACGAACAGCGGCTGGCCGCCCGCCGCGATCTCGCCGCCCGTCACTATCCCCTACCTCGGTCCGCGCTAGCCGATTGCCTTGGCCGCGCGCAGACGCGCCAGTTCGTCAGCGCTGAAACCCGCCGCTGCAAGGACCTCGGCGGTATGCTCGCCGAGCAGCGGCGGACGGCCGACCCGCCCAGGCGTCGCCGATAGCTTCACGCCGAGTCCGGTAGTTTTGATTTCCCCGTGCACCGGATGGGCCAGGCGGAGCAGCATCTCGCGCGCCGCGGTCTGCGGATGGTTGAACATCTCCTCGATCGTCAGGATCGGGCCGGCTGGGATGCCGCTGAGGTTGAACAGCTCGATCCAGTGATCAGCCGGATAGGCCGCCAGCGCATGGTTGATCTCGGCGGTCAGCGCCGCGCGGTTTTTGATTCGATGGCCCAGCGAGTCGAAGCGCGGGTCGCTGACAAGCTCGGGCCGGCCGATTACCTCGGCCAGCATGCGCCACATCGCATCGTTGCCGCAGGCGATATTGAACGGACGATCGGCCGCCACATGGACGCCGTGCGGAGCGGAGAGCGGATGGTGATTGCCGGCGGGGCTGGGCGTACGCCCGGTGTCGAAATAGATTCCCGCTGACCAGGTCAGCACGCTGACAATCGCTTCGAGCAGCGAAGTCTCGACGCGCTGGCCGCGGCCGCTGCGAGCGCGCGCGTGGAGCGCGAGCAGGATGCCCTGGGCGGCGAAAATCCCACCGAGCAGGTCGCAGATCGCGATCCCGACCCGCAGCGGGCCGCTTTCCTCCGTTCCGGTCACGCTCATCAGCCCGGAGAACCCCTGTGCAATCTGGTCGAAACCCGGGAAATCGCGCATCGGGCCGCTCGCGCCGAAGCCCGAGACCGAGCAGGTGATGATGCGCGGGTTGCGCGCCGCTAGTGCGTCGTGTCCCAAGCCCATCGCCTCCATCACGCCGGGCCGGAAGTTGTCAATCACGACGTCGGCATGATCGACGAGGCGGAGCACAACGTCCCGACCAGCAGGATGCCTGACATCAATCTGGACGCTCTTCTTCGAGCGGTTGGTGCTCATGAAGAAGTAGCTGTCCCTGCCGCTGTAACCGCCCATCTCGGCGCGCGCGCCAATCACCGGCTCGATCTTGAGGACTTCGGCGCCGAAATCGCCGAGAATTTGCGTGCAGAACGGTCCCGCCAGGTAGCGGGTCAGATCGATCACCGTGATTCCGGCAAGCGGGGCGGTTGCCTCAGGCATTGTTGACCCACCTCATCTCGGACGTGCGGCACTCAATTCCAGCACGACCATATAGGAGGCCAGGCGCGGGCGAAAAGGGGACCGTTTGGAAGCCTCCCGATTGGCGACGCCTGGCACGGCAGGTGCTTATCGATCTGGCTGTGGGCCGCGATACTTCCGGCGGGTGCACGCGCAAGAACTCAAGCTTATCCGAGGACGAAACCGCCTTAAGCAAAAGGCGTCTTAGTGTATAAGTAAGAGGACGGTTTCAAGCCGTCCGCGCCCGTCGGATAGGCCTCCGGATTAATAATGACTTTTCCCCTATCCAAGACCGCCCGCAGGCTCGTGATGGTCGTTGTGCTGGGCCTGGTCGCCGCAGCCTTCTACCTGCTGCGCCGCGACGGCGGCGAAACCCGCTACGTGACCGCAGCAGCGACGCGCGGTCCGGTGGTCCGCAGCGTGAGCGCGACCGGCACCGTCAACCCGGTCATCACGGTCCAGGTCGGCAGCTACGTGTCCGGGCCGATCCAGGCATTGTACGCGGACTTCAATTCGCCGGTTAAGGCGGGCCAGCTGATTGCCAAGATCGACCCGCGCCCGTTCCAGGTGAAGGTTGATGAGGCGCGCGCGGCGGTCGCCAACGCCCAGGCACAGCTTAAGAAGGACGAGGCCGACCTCGCCTACAAGAAGCTGAGCTGGGAGCGCAACGAGCGGCTGGCACGGGAAAACGTCGTCTCGCAGGACATCGCGGACAACGCCCGCAGCGTTTATCAGCAGGCCGTGGCGCAGGTGGCGCTGGACAAGGCCAACATCCAGAACCAGCAGGCGCTTTTGCAGGAGGCCGAGGTCAACCTCAACTACACCAACATCATCTCGCCGGTTGACGGCACGGTGGTCTCGCGCAACGTCGACGTTGGCCAAACCGTCGCCGCCAGTTTCCAGACCCCGACCCTGTTCCTGATCGCCAAGGATCTGACCCGGATGCAGGTCGATACCAACGTCAGCGAATCCGACATCGGTGGCGTCCTTCAGGGCGCGACCGCCAGTTTCAAGGTTGATGCCTTCCCCGACCGCACCTTCGCCGGCACCGTGGGCCAAGTGCGCCAGGCGCCGATCACGGTACAGAACGTCGTCACTTACGACGTGGTGGTCAACGTGCCCAACCCCGAGTTGCTGCTCAAGCCCGGAATGACGGCCAACGTGACGATCGTTATCGCCAAACGGGATAATGTGCTGCGTGTGCCGGTCGAGGCGCTGCGCTTTTCTCCACGTGGCGCCGAGCGAACCGCGACCGGCGCGTCCGGTCTCGCGCTCGTCGACCGCGGCGCTACCAACCGCGAGGATGCGGCCGGCGCCGGCCATGAGCCGGCGGGCGGCGCTGCGGTCGGCTCGGCCGAGCCAGTCGGCAACGCTGCACGCGTATGGAAGTTCGACGGCGGACGGCTGATCCCAGTCGCGATCCGCACCGGGCTCGACGACGGGGTCAACGTCGAGGTGCTGGGCGGCGACCTGCGTGAACGCGATAGCGTGGTGGTTGACGAGACCGGCCCCAGCGTGCGGCCGAAGACCACCACGCTGCGCTTTCCGCATTAGGCTTGCCAAGCCGCGATGTCGAAGGTCATCGAAGTCGCCGGCGTCACCAAGACCTACCGGGTGGGTGAGGTCGAGGTGCGTGCGCTGCGCGGGGTGGACCTCTCGATCGAGGCGGGCGAGTTCGTCGCCATCATGGGCGCGTCGGGCTCGGGCAAGACCACCCTGATGAATATCCTGGGATGCCTCGATCGGCCCGACAGCGGCCGCTACCTGCTGGAAGGCGTGGACGTGGCGGCGCTCGGCGACGAGGAGCTGGCCGCCGTACGCGGCCGGCGGATCGGTTTCGTTTTCCAGAATTTCAACCTGCTCGCGCGCGCCAGCGCGCTGGAGAATATCGAGCTGCCGCTGTTCTATTCGCGATGGAGCGCCGAAAGCGAAAGGCGCGCCCGCGAGCTGCTCACGACTCTGGGTCTGGCCGGTCGCGAGAGCAACCATCCCAATCAGCTCTCTGGCGGCCAGCAGCAGCGCGTCGCGATCGCGCGCGCGTTGATCAATCGGCCCGCGATCCTGCTCGCCGACGAACCGACCGGCAACCTCGACTCGGCCACCTCGGTCGAGATCATGGAGTTGATCCGCCGGCTCAACCACGAACAGCGGATCACCGTGATCGTTGTCACCCACGATCCCGATATTGCGGCCTACACCGACCGCGTCGTCACTTTCCGCGACGGCCATATCGTCTCCGACGAGCGCCGCACGGCGCCAGCATCGGGCGCAGCGCCGGCGACCACAGCGCCCGCCGGCGCTTCACGCAGCGCCGAATTCGCGTCCGGCGGCGCGCGCGGCGAGGCGTGGTCATTCGCCGCGATGGCGCTGGCGGCGGCGGCGCGGGCGCTGCGGCGCAACAAGATGCGCGCGGCGCTGACGATGTTGGGGATCTTTATCGGGGTGGCGGCGGTAATTGCGATGGTCGCAATCGGCGATGGCGCGCGTTACGCGGTGCAGCAGCAGATCCAAAGCCTCGGCACCAACATGCTGGTGGTGCTGCCCGGTGCGACCACTTCCAACGGCGTGCGTGCCGGGCTTGGCAGCACTTCGACCCTGACAGTGGCCGACGCGCGCGCGATCCGCAAACAGATACAAGCGGTTTCCGCGGTCAGTTACGCGGATCGTCAGGTCGCGCAGGTCGTATACGCCGATCAGAACTGGAGCACCAGCATCAACGGCGTTACTCCGTCCTACCTCACGATCCGCGACTGGCCGGTGGTCCGCGGGCGCGGCTTTACGGTCGAGGAGACCCATACCGCGGCGCCGGTATGTCTGCTCGGCCAGACGGTCGCCAACAATCTCTTCGGCCAAGGCGTTGACCCGATCGGGGCGACGATCCGAATCAAAGGCTTTCCGCTGCGTGTGATCGGCGTGCTCGGCGTCAAAGGCCAGTCGAACTGGGGCCAGGACCAGGACGACGTGGTGCTGATGCCCTTCGATACCGCCGAACGTAAGGTGCTCGGCGCCTCGCAGGTCAGCGCAACCATACCCGCGACCACGACCGGCGCGAGTAACCCGGTGCTCAACCCGTATGTCGGAGTGCCAACTACCAACGCCAACAGCACGGTCTACCAGTCGGCCACCACCATCATCAGCCCCTTCGGCAGCCCGCCCAAGATCTCCGGCATCGTCAACATGATCTACCTTAAAGCTGACAACGCTCAGGACGTGGCCGCCGCGCAGGCCCAGGTTACCCAGCTGCTCCATCGCCGGCACAATATCCCGCCCGGCCAGGACGACGATTTCACCGTGCGCAGCCTGAGCGAGATCGCGCAGGCCTCCGAGAGCGCAAGCCGTGTGATGACGCTGCTGCTGGCCGCGGTGGCGTCGATCTCGCTCATCGTCGGCGGTATCGGGATCATGAACATCATGCTGGTCTCGGTCACCGAGCGCACGCGCGAGATCGGGATCCGGATGGCGGTTGGGGCGCGCCGCGTGCATATCCTGCTCCAGTTCCTGGTGGAGGCGGTGCTGCTGAGCGTGCTCGGCGGCGGGGCGGGCGCGCTGTTGGGCATCGCGGTCTCGGAGCTTATCTCGGCGCTCGCCGGATGGCCGACGCTGGTGTCGCCGGCGGCAGTCGTCGGCGGGTTCGTTTTCTCGGCCGCGGTCGGCGTCTTCTTCGGTTACTATCCGGCGCGGCAGGCCTCGATGCTGCGTCCGATTGAGGCGCTGCGCTACGAATGACATAGCCGCGGCGCGGGTGTTACGATGCGCTATCTCGGCGCGCGGAGGACACGGCTGTGCCAGTGATGCGCATCGGACACGTTTCGGTCCGGGTGACCGACCTCGAAAAAGCCCGCGACCACTACGCCAACGTCGTCGGCCTCTACGAAACCCATCGCGACGCTGACGGCACGACCTGCTACAAGGCGTGGGACGAATGGGATCGCTACAGCCTGATCCTTACGCTTGGCGAGAAACCCGGCGTGAACTATATCGCCTACAAGGTCGAGCGCGACTGCGACCTCGACGCGATCGGTGAGAAGGCGTCAGGGGCGGGCGCCGCGGTCGAGCTGCTGCGCGCCGGCGCAATCCCCTTCGTCGGCCGCGCGCTGCGCATCGCGCTGCCCTCCAGCCACAAGCTGGTGCTGTTCGCCGAAAAAGAGGCGGTCGGCAAAAACGTCGGCACGCTCAATCCCGACCCGTGGCCGGACGATCTGAAGGGCGCGGGCGCGATGCATCTGGACCACTGCCTGCTGGTTGCGGAGATCGAGCCGGCGCAGGGGATCAATCGGGTCGCCGACACCTGCCGCTTCTTCATCGAGGTTCTGGGGTTCCAGCTCACCGAGCAGGTGATGGTGGGGCCAGGCAATTCGATCCAAGCGGGCGCGTTTCTCTCGTGCTCGAGCAAGCCGCACGACATCGCGATAATCGGCGGTCCGCGCCCGGGCTTCCATCACTTTGCCTATTACCTGGATAGCTGGAACGACGTGCTGCGCGCGGCCGACGTGATGTCCAAGCACAGGGTCAAGATCGACGTCGGCCCGACCCGTCACGGAATCACCCGCGGGGCGACCATCTACTTCTTCGATCCGGCGGGCAACCGCAACGAGACCTTCGCCGGACTGGGCTATTTTGTTACCCGGGACATGCCGACGATCACCTGGACCGAGGACCATCTGGGGCCGGCGATCTTCTACCACGGCCGCGCGGTCAATCCCGCCTTCACCGAGGTTTACACCGACGC
Organism: Candidatus Binataceae bacterium; assembly: GCA_035650475.1. Classification (NCBI taxonomy): domain Bacteria; phylum Candidatus Binatota; class Binatia (SeqCode); order Binatales (SeqCode); family Binataceae (SeqCode); species Binataceae bacterium (SeqCode). The sequence continues at coordinate 66,519 of DASRHP010000005.1, read as the reverse complement.
CACGTGAGCGAGGGAGTTCATTCCTTCATGTCCAGGAGTTTTGTCCCGGCGGGGGGGCGGAGGACGGTCGAGAGCTTCCTACTGACATCCTGTTCCGCGTCGTCCTCATCTTCGCTTCCATCGATTAGTCAGTCGCTGGCTCCGTCGCCAACTCGTTTATGGCAGCCTCACCTGGAGCGAGAAGATCAGGGCTTAGCTTCAGCACCTTGTTGAATTCGTGGAGCACAAGCACGCTTAGGAACGGCAGTTCCGAGGTGTGATCGATCGGTCCGACGCTCGCGATTCCCATCGCGAGGAAGTTGTTGTTGTCGATCAAATCTTCCTTGTAGGGGCCGTGCGGCTTCTTGCGGACGAAGTAGGAGTAGGCGACGTCGGAATTTACCCGAGTCACCACCGAATCCTGCGCCAGGGATACCAGCGTGACGGGGAATCTCGGCACGAAGTGATAAGTATCGGCGGCAACAATCTGGGCGTACAGCGGATTCGTCGGGTCGCGATTCATCAGCGCCTGTGCGTAGGTATCAGTCATCAGCGGCGTCACCGCATTGTTGCTGGTGCTCCATCCGGTCTGGGTTGCCAGCGCGTACGCGAGCGTAAGCACCACCGAGTCATACGGCGTGGGGTTCTGAGGCGCTGTGAAATAGAGTCCGTCGAGATTGTCGCCCGCGCCGCATTCGCTCGTCCCTGACGGGCAGTTATAAAACTTGTCGGCCAGGATTTCCGTCGGCACCACCCCGGAGTAACTTCCGAAGCTGAGCACCAGGTACGCGCTCAGATAAGGCTTGCTCAATGCCGAGACGGTCGGATTCAGGGAGAACCACGGATTGTTTGTGCTCGAGATATTGTCGAACAGGTAAGGCAAGCCGGTGCCCGACAGATCGAAGAACCCCGACATCGGCGCGGCCTTGCGCAGCTTGACGTTTAGGACCGACTCATAGCGCGGATTGGCCTGCATCAGATGCGCCGCCCGCAGTGCATATGCACCGCCTTCGGAATAGCCCGTGATCAGGAGCGGCAGCCGCCGCTTGATTTTGTACGCCGATCTGAGGTAAGCGCGCGCCGCCTTAAGCATCGCCATTCCGCTCTGCGCGTTCTCGCGCGGATAAATCACGTATGGATGCACGTGCGCGAGGTCATCGCCAAGCCCGATGTAGTCGGGCATCACCACTATGTATCCCTGCGAGGCCCATACCGCTGCCATCAGGATACTGTCGGTGTATCCGGCGATGGTATCAGTCGGCGTGAAAGTCGAAGGGACGTTGCTGCGCTGGACGGTTGTGCCGTGAAAATAAAGAATGATTCCCTTCAGGCGGCGGTGTGCGATTTCCGGGATTTCGATCCCGCCTGAAACCGTAACCGGACTGCCATCAACGTTGATCGCGCCGTAGTCGATTTTGACCGCGTCGATCGCTTCAATTCCAAGTGGATTGTTACCGATCGGATTCGCATTCAGGTTGAAGTTCCCGAATTCGGGAACATCGAGATTGGCGATGTTGGCTGCGCACTCCTGACTGGTTAACTGATTGCAGATGAGTTGAGCGTAAAAGCTGTCCAATCCGACCGAGCCGGGCGTCGTCGCCGTCGGGTAAGACGTAACAGGCTGAATGCTGATGAGGTCGCCTTCGCCATGGGTACGGTCGAACGGGAAAGGATAGCTCGCGTAGGACTTTCCCCCGCACGCCGTAATCAGAACCGCAACCAGTGCTATCGTGGAAAGAACCGCTCGACTAGGCGCCCACCGATCACATCCGGATCCGAATTCCACCCTGGTTCCCCCCGCGTATGCTTCATTCTTTACTCAATTATCCCAAACGGTTCGTTTTCGAGGCCAAAGCAGATTTTCATAAACATCTGCGGATTGGCAAGCGCAAAGAATCATCCCGGTTTTGGCTCTGAGCAAGGTTGCATGGGGCGGAATAATCAGCGCGCGAAGTGCTCCTCCGCCAGCGGTAACAACGGCCCCCCAAACGACCGCAAGCCGTCCGCCACTCCGCACCGCGCTGGCTCTATTTCTTTTCCTGGATGCCGCCGCCGAGATCGGGCTTGTCCGCGAGCTCCGAGGCCGGGCGATACTGCGCGCTCGGCTTGACCGGCGGGTTGCGCGAGGGGTCGATGTGCGGCAGACGAGAGCCGCGCCTGGCGGCGGCGTCGATCAGCGCCCGATCGGGACGCCACGGCTCGTCCTCGGCGTTGCGCACGAAGGTGCCGCGGAAGTCGTAGCGCATCCAGTATACCACGCGCATCGCAGCGCCTGCCGGGTCGTCCTTCAGATGCGTGTACAGCCATCGTTCGTTGAAGCGCACGCCGTTTTCCTCCTGCGTGCGCGGCTCGTCGAGGCTGCCGTCAGTGCGATCGGGCGTGCCGAGAAGCGCGACGATCGCATTGCGCGCCGGCGCCCGGTCGCGCTGCGGGCGGTCTTCGCTCATACCTCGAAGCTCTCCGGGAAGGGGCATCGATGCTCGGCGATGTGCGCTTCGAAATCGGGGCGGAACTGGTTAAGGAAGGCGCGCGCCGCCCACGACGCGCCGTCCGCGAGCGCGCAAATGCATTTGCCGTCCATAAACGCGCAGCAGTCGGCGAGCGTCTGGAGGTCCTGCGGCTCGCCCTCGCCGCGCTCGATCCGGCGCAGCATCCTGTAGGTCCACCCGGTGCCCTCGCGGCACTGGGTGCACTGCCCGCAGGATTCATGCTCGAAAAACCGCGCGACCACCAGCGCCGCACGCACCATGCACGTGCGTTCGTCCATCACGATCACGCCGCCGGTGCCGATGAGCGTGCCGGCGGCGCGCAGCGATTCGTGATCCATCGCGACATCGATCTGGTCGCCGCGCAGCACCGGCATCGAGACGCCGCCGGGGATCACCGCCTTTATTGGGCGCCCGCCAGGTACGCCGCCAGCGTAATTGTAGATCAGGTCGCGCAGTCGCACGCCCAGGCGCAATTCGAAAACGCCCGGGCGGTTGACGTGCCCGCTCACCCCGAACAGGGTGTGGCCGGCGGCGTTCTTGACGCCCTCGTCGAGAAACCATTGCGCGCCGCGCATCACGATCGTGGGCACGTGCGCGAGCGTCTCGACGTTATCGACCGTGGTCGGCTGGCCCCACAGCCCGGCGGTCGCAGGGAACGGCGGGCGCTTGCGCGGCTGCCCCTTCTTGCCCTCCATCGACTCGAGCATCCCGCTTTCCTCGCCGCAGATATACGCGCCGGCGCCTTGCTGGATCGTGATGTCGAAGCGGCGGTTGAAGCCGAGCGCGCGCTCGCCAACGATGCCGGCCCGGTAGAGCTCGCGGATTGCCGCGCTCATCCGCTCGAAGGGCTCGACGTACTCGCCGCGGATATAGATGAAGGCGGCGTCGGCCTCGATCGCCATCGCGGCGATCATGATCCCCTCCAGGGGCAGGAACGGGTTGCGCTCCATTAGCTGGCGGTCCTTGAAGGTGCCGGGCTCGCTCTCGTCGGCGTTGACCGCGAGATAACGCGGGCGTCCGTCACGCGGCGGCATGAACGACCACTTGAGCCCGGTGACGAAGCCGGCCCCGCCGCGCCCGCGCAGGTTGGCCTCGCGCACCAGCGCGACCAGGTCCTTGGGCGCCATCTCGCTCGCCTTGCGGACCGCCTGGAACCCGCCGTGCGCGCGGTACTCATCGAGCGTCAGCCAGCACTCGTCGGCGCGCGGCAGCAGGTAGCCGACGACGCCGTCGCCGACGCGCGAGATGATCGGCGCGCCCCGGCGCGCGGCGCGCGCCGCCTCGGGCGAGGCGAGCAGCGAGGCCGTGTACTCGGGCGTGACGTTTTCCAGGTACGGATTGCGGTTGACCTGGATCACCGGCGCGGTCGCGCACGAGCCGAGGCATTCGACCTCGACGATTGCGAAGCGGCCGTCGGCGGCCGCCGTGCCCGACTTGATTCCGAGCCGGCGCTCGAGCTCGCGCACGACGCCGCGCGCGCCGCGCAGGCAGCAGGGCAGGTTGGTGCAGACCTGGAAGACCGCCTGGGCGCGCGGCAGGTTGTAGAGCGAATAGAACGAGGCGACTTCAGCGACCTCGTTGGCGCGCATCGCAAAGATCGCCGCCAGCTCGGCGAAGACGCGGCCGTCGAGCCCGCCCAGCTCATCGCGCGCCAGATGGAGCGCCGCGAGCAGCGCGCCGCGCGGATTGGGAAAGCGCGCGATCTCCGCGCGGATCTTCGTTTGCGTTTCGCAAGACAGACCCATTGCACTTCGCGGCCGCCGCTCAGCGGTCGCACTCGCCGCCGATCATGTTGATCAGGTCGAAGGTCGGCACCACGTCGGCCAACATCCCACCCGTGATCATTTTCTCCAGCGCCGACATGTTGGAAAAGCTCGGCGAGCGGCAGCGGCATTTGTACGGCTTGCCGGTGCCGTCGCTCACGATGTAAAAGCCCAGCTCGCCGTTGGCGCCCTCGACCGCGTGATAGACCTCGCCCGGCGGCACGATCCCGCCCTCTGTGACCAGCTTGAACTGGTCGATCAGCTCCTCCATTCGGTTGAACACGCGCCCTTTGCGCGGCCATCGCATCCGCGGGTCGTCGCAGTTGACCGGGCCGTCGGGAATCTTCTCCAGGCACTGCATGATCATCCGGCGGCTCTGGCGCAGCTCCTCCAGCCGCACCAGGTAGCGATCGAAGTTGTCGCTGTGCTGGCCGACCGGAACATCGAAGTCCAAATCTCCGTACACCAGGTACGGATGGACGCGGCGAACGTCGTAGGGCACACCGCCCGCGCGCAGCAGCGGGCCGGTGACACCATGCGCAACCAGCTCGGCTGGCGCCATGTAGCCGGTGCCCTCGACGCGCTCGCGGAAGACCGGATTCTCCGTCAGCAGCTTGTCGGCGTCCTCGAGCAGCCGAAGCGAGCGGTCGAGCCGCTCGGTCGCGAAGCTCGTGAAGCCCGCGGGCAGGTCGGCAAGCACGCCACCGATACGGATGTAGTTGGTGGTGACGCGTGCGCCGCACAGCGCGTCCAGCAGGTCCATCATCAGCTCGCGCGCCTCGAGTAGGTAGAGAAAAGGCGTCATCGCGGCGAGCTCCAGCCCCATCGCGCCCAGGCACAGGTAATGGTCGCTCATGCGCGAGATCTCGCCCGCGATCACGCGGATGAAGTCGCAGCGCGGCGGCGTTCGCAGATCCAACAGCTTCTCCACGGCCATGCAGTAACCGATGTTGTTCAGGATGGGCGAGCTGTAGTTGAGGCGGTCGGTGTAGGGGATGTTCTGGTAGTAGTAGCCGCTCTCGCACTCCTTCTCGAAGCCGCGATGGAGAAAGCCGACCTGGATGTCGGCGCGCGCCACGCGCTCGCCGTCGAGGTCGAGCACCATCTTGACCGTGCCGTGGGTCGCGGGATGCGACGGCCCGAACTGCAGCCGCATCGGCGGCGTGTGCAGGTCGGACTGGGCCGGCGGTGCGGCAGGCGCTTCAGTGCGGGCGGCGCGGTTGGTTGGCTCCTGGTCCGGCATAGGGCTGAATCGGCTGCTCGTCGTGCTTGGCGTAATCCTTGCGCAACGGATGGCCGACGAACTCGTCGTAGAGGTAGATGCGGCGCAGGTCGGGATGGCCGCTGAAGCGGATGCCGTAAAGGTCGAAGGTTTCGCGCTCCAGCCAATTGGCGCCGGGCCACAGTTCGCTCAGCGTCGCGATCGTCGGGTCGTCGTCGGGCACCCGGCATTTGACGCGGATACGATGGAGATGGCGGGTGGAGACGAAGTGATAGACCACGGCGAAGCGCGGCTCGCCGCCGCGTGCAGGGAGGTTGACGCGGTGGCGCCATTCGCCGCGCCGGCGAATCAGGTTTTGCCTGCGGTCCCAGACCTCGGGCGCGTTGCGGAAATCGTCGGGCTGACCGAAGTAGTCGATCGCGGTGATGTCGAGCAGCATGTCGAAGGCGAGTTCGGGCGAGTCGCGCAGCATCCGCGCGGCCGCGACGATGTTCGCGCGGGCGACGTGGATGCGCTCGTCGCCGCGAAAGCTGCGATGCTCGACGACCAGCGCTCCGAGCCGCGCGATCACCGCCCGGAGCAGCGCGGAGGGCTCGGGGAGCGCCTGCGCCTTGGCGGGTTTCTCTTCAGGGGCGGTCATATTGGTTGCGCAGAAAATCCAGCCGTGTCCTGAGCTGCGCCTCCGGCACCAGCAGATCGGCTTTGTGCCAAAGCGAGCCGCGTCGCGAGTAGCTGGCGATCTCGACCTGCCGGCTCATCACGATCGCCTCCTCCGGACAGGCCTCCTCGCACAGGCCGCAGAACATGCATCGCGACATGTCGATATCGAACACCTCGGGGTAGCGTTCGACCTCATCGGCGGTCTCGGCGGGGTAAATCGTGATGCAGGTGGTCGGGCAGGCCCATTCGCACAGCCCGCATGCCACGCAGCGCTCCTTGCCGTTTTCCATCTGCACCAGCACCGGCATCCCGCGCATCGCGGGCGGCTGGACGAAGCGCTGCTCGGGAAAATGAATCGTGAAGTCCTGGCGGCCGCGCATGAAGCCGAACAGGTTGCGCATCAGGTGGAGCGAGGCCACCCACAGTCCGACCAGCACTGCCCATAGCGAGCGCGGGCTGACGAGCGCGGGCGCCGGCCGTGCGACTGTTACAACTCGTACCGCCATCAGCTATCCATCAGCACGCGCCGGTCGCGCGCGCCTCGACGAGCGGGCACTGCGCGTGGCTGCACGCTCGTCGAGCCTGCCGCCTGCTATGCGGCGGCGCGTTTTACGCGGGCGAAGGGCGCGCGCTAGTCGCAGCCTGTTCGCCCGTGGCCTGGCCCGCCTTGGCCGGCAGCCATCCGCCGCGCACCGCCAGCATCGCAGGAATAAACAGTATCATGCCCGCCGCCGCGACCCACATCCATGAGGCCCATCCGTAATGGCCCGTGACATAAGCAAGGATTGGGCCGGAGATAGCGATCCAGCCGCGGTAAATCAGCTGAAAGAACGACCATCCACTCGCCTGGAGCGCCGGCGAAATATCCTCGAGCAGCTCGGAGTACTGTGCGCACCAAGGGATGAAGGCAAAAGCCACCAGACCGCCGAGCACAAACATCACTGCGGCCAACTCGAAGTGCTGCAGCGGGTTCGAGAACGTTCCAATCCACCAGACCAGCACCGCAAGCGATGCGACGGTGCCGATCAACACAAGCGGCTTGCGAATTCTCAGCCAGTCCGAGAGCAATCCGGCGGGCACAAGCATGAAAAGATTGAGCAGCCAGAAATACGAGGCCATCTTGGCTGCTTCCGCGGGACTATAGTGGAAGGCGCGCGTGAACATCACCGGGAAAAAAGTCTGACTCGTGATCGGCAGGGTGAGGAACCCTACGCATCCGACCACCAGCACCCACACCTCCCAGCGGCTGAGCAATTCCCTGAAGGCGGCGCCACCGCTCGCCGGAACCTCCATCGTCTCCTTGCGAATGTGCTCGGTGGACGATGCCGCAGCTGTCGACTCGCTCTCGACAATGGTAAGTCGAAGGTTGGGATGCAAATCCTTAAGCCATAGCAGCACGGGAATATACATCAGGATCGCAAGAATCCCCATTATCCAGATCTGCGACTGCCACGTGCCAAAGATCGGTAACGTCAAACCGCTTATGAAATTCCACAGAAAAATGCAGCCGACCGCGCCAACCGTGAGTAGACCAAAGGCGGCGCCGCGGCTGACCCGCGGCGACATGTCGCGTGTCAGGCCTCCCAGCGCGCCCCACATCAGGCCTGCGACCAGGTTCATCGCCCCGCGGATTATCACGAAGGTCCAGAGATTGACCATCACGAGGTTGAGGAAGGTGAGCACGATGATCACGGCCAGGCAGACGTCGATGACGATGATGCGGCCGTGGCGATCGGCGAGCGGCCCGCCGATCATCGCCGACGCGCCCGAGAGCAGCACCGCAAAAAGCAGGAACAGGCTGAAGTCTTCAAGCGAAAAGTGCAGTGTTGGAATCCACAGCGGCAGCAGTGGCGCAAACTGGAATTCATAGAACGAGACGATTGTGGCCAGCACCGTGAGCAGCAGCATGCCCCAGCGATGCGCGCCGACCGGATAGGTCTCCAGGGTGCGATGGGTTGCGATGTAGCCCTTGAGACCACCCTGCTGTGCAACTGGTGCGGTCGCCATAGTGTCCCCTTGCCTGCCTGTTAGAGCCGCCATGCCTGCGCACGGCGCGCCGGTTTCCCATTCGCCGACCGTCAGCGTGCGTGCGCCATCACCGCGCCCCGCGCCGCTGCGCTCGTTTGCCCAAGAGTGCGTCAATTGATCCTCCAACGGCAAGCAATTTCGTTATCGTCGGGCGCTTCTTCGGCAGCGCTGCGCATCGCGCGTCGCCGCATCCCAACGTCAGGACTACTCCGCGACACCGCGGAGCATGGCGCCCGAGGCGCCTAACATTTCCAGCGAAAGTCCGGCGAAGACCGGATGCGAGCCGGCGATGAACTTCCAAACCGCCTCCGGCTTGAAGCGCGGGCGCTGCTCACCGTCGAACGCGCCGAGCAGGTGGGTGAATATGTCGCCGTCCGTCAGCCACCCCGGCGGCGTATCGATCGCCTTGAAGATTCGCTGCACGCGCCCGGCATGATTTGTGAACGATCCGTCCTTCTCGGCGAAGGTCGTCGTGGGAAACACCACGGTCGAGCGCGTCAGGCGCGGATCGACCCGCAGGCCGTGCACGATCAGCACTTCGAGCGGCGCAAGCAGCGCGTCGAGCTGCGCCGGCGCGAGCGTGTCGAGCAGGTCGCCGGAGCAGAGATAGAGGCCCTTAAGCCGGCCGCTCTCGGCGGCCCCCGTCAGCTCTCCCATCCCGTCGTCGGCGCCGTTGACCAGCCCCATCTCGCGCACGCCGCGCGCGTTGGGCGCCTTCTCGGCCTTGAGCAGCAAGCCGTCGGCCTTGCCGCGCCGCACCGCCATCGCGACCGTGCCCGCGCCGAACGTGCGCACCAGTTCGCCGAAGCGGAAATTTTCCTCGTTGGTCAGATGCGGCGAGGCAACTGCGCCCAGCGCGTCCGCGCCGTGGCGCGCCTTGAGCGCGGCGAGCGCGTCGGCCGCGCATTTGAGCGCGTCGTCCCATGACACCGGGACGAGCGCGCCGGCGCGCGCGATCATCGGCGCGCGCAGCCGTCCGCCGTCGTTGACGAAGCGATAGTCGAGCCGTCCCCAGTCGCACATCCAGGTGTCGTTGACGGCGTCGTTGCGCCGCGGGAGCAGCCGCCAGATACGGTTGCGGTACTCGCCGATCATGATGTTGCAGCCGTTGGCGCAGCCGGGGCATACGCTGGCGGTTTCCTGGAGGAACCAGACGCGGATCCGGTGATGGAAGTCCTTGCTCTCGAGCGCGCCGACCGGGCAGATGTCGGCGGTGCAGATCGAGTAGTCATTGTCGAGTCGGCGGTCGTAGATGTCGAGCACGGAGCGGTCGCCGAGATTGAAGATCGCAAGCTCGCCGGTCTTGCTGACTTCGCGGCAGAAGCGCACGCATCGGCGGCACAGAATGCAGCGTTCCTGGTCGAGGAGCATCCGCTCGCCGATGTCGATGCGCTTTTCGTGCTTGCGCCGCGGTTCCAACGTGCGCGCAAACCGGCTTCCGAAGCGCATCGAGTAGTTTTGCAACCAGCACTCGCCGGCCTTGTCGCAGATCGGGCAGTCCAGCGGATGGTTGAGCAGGAGCATCTCAAGTACGCCGCGGCGCGCCAGCGCAACTTCGGGGTCTTCGGTCTGCACGACCATCCCGTCGCGCACCTGGGTGTTGCACGAGATCTGGAGCTTCGGCATGCCCTCGATCTTGACCTGGCACAGCCGGCAGCTGCCGTCGATGCTCAGCTTGGGGTGGTAACAGTAATGCGGGATGTCGAGCCCCGCATCGAGCATCGCCTGCAGCAGCGGCGTGCCTTCGGGCGCTTCGATCGCGCCTCCATCAACCGTCACGCGCGCCAACTTCGGCGCGCTAGTCGAGCTTGCGCCCGCTGCCATGGAGCTTCTCCCACAGATGGGGCCGGCGGTCGTTCTGGACGCGGTATTGCAGCTTGATCAGCGCGTCGAGCACGGCCTCAGGCCGCGGCGGGCATCCGGGAATATAGATGTCCACCGGGATGACGCGGTCGATTCCCTGGAGCACGGCGTAGTTGTCGTAGGGCCCGCCCGAGCTGGTGCAGGCGCCGAACGACGCTACCCATTTCGGTTCCGCCATCTGCTCCCATACCCGGCGCAGCACCGGCGCCAGGCGCTGCGTGATGGTGCCGACGACGAACAACAGGTCGGCTTGGCGCGGAGTGAAGCGCGGCAGCGCGGCGCCGAAGCGGTCGATGTCATAACGCGGTCCGGCGACCGAAAAATACTCCATCCCGCAGCACGCGGTGACGAACGGATAGGCGAAGAACGAGTACTTGCGTGCCCATTGGATCGCGTCGTGCAGGCGGGTGAGCGCGAACACGTCGGGAAAGGCCGCGCTCTCGTCAGTCAGCGAATGGCGCGCGACGGCGCCGCGCACCATGAAGGCGGAAAATCTGCGCGAGCGTCCAGCCATCGCGGAACTTTCCCGTGTCCGCCGCGCGCGTTCCCCGGCCGGGCGCGCGGCCGTGCCACAAGGATCAATCCTCTCGCGATCCGCCGCCGGGGGCAAGGGCGACCATGCTTGGCACACGGGACGCTCCCGGCATCGGCTCCCGCAGCGCAAGCGGCGCGAAGGTCTCGGCGGTGATGATCGCGAGCGTGCGCCGCCATCGTTCCGATTAGCGCGCAATAGACCCTGCGCGGGAAATCCTGGCCGTGCCAGGCCGGATGCTCGCAAAGTTTGAGGATGTGCGCCCGCACCGCACTGCAGACACGCACGCATCGGCTTGCTTCATGCGCGGCGCTGTTAAATCTTTGATTGAGCTGGGACCTGCCTGCCTTGCCTTCAGGAGTCGCAGAGGTGGATCATCATCGGATCGTTGCCAGGCTGCTCGGTGCGTTGCTCTTGTTGGGAGCCGGATTCGCGGCCGGCATTGCGACCGTCCGCTTCGGTGCGAACCCGGCCAATGCCGGCGACCACGCAGGCGCGACTATCACGGCGGGCCACGACGCGCCCGACATGGGCGGGGGCGCGGCGGCGCGCCGCACGCCGGTAGTGCTCGCGGTCGACAAAGCGGCACCGGCGGTGGTGAACATCTCAACCGAGCGGACAGTCGAGGTCCAGCCGTTCATTTTTGAGGACCCGTTCTTTCAGCAATTCTTCGGCCAGTTCATGGATCCTCGCGCCTTCGAGCCGCGAAAGGCAAAGCAGACCTCGCTCGGCTCGGGTCTGATCGTCTCGCCGGATGGGCTGGTTCTCACCAATCGTCATGTGATCCTGCGGCTGGCGCAGATCCGAGTGCAGCTCGCCGACGGGCGTACCTTCGACGGTCAGTTGGTCTCGCTCTCGAAGAACTACGATCTGGCGCTGATTCGAGTGAAAACGGAGCAGCCGTTGCCCGCCGCGGTGATGGGCAAGTCGAATACCCTGATGATCGGCGAAACCGCGATCGCGATCGGCAACCCCTTCGGGCTCTCGCACACGGTAACTGTGGGTGTGGTCAGCGCGTTGCATCGGGCGATCCGTGAAGCCGGCTACGGCGATCTCATCCAGACTGACGCCGCGATCAACCCGGGCAACTCGGGCGGCCCGCTGCTGAATGTGGTGGGCCAGGCGATCGGCATCAATACCGCGATCTACGCCCAGGGACAGGGGATCGGCTTCGCCATTCCGATCGATCGCGCGCGGGAGTTCATCAAGGAGTACGAGGAATCGCTCCATGCACGGGCCGGTGAAATCCTCGGCACCGATCGATTCGGGCGCGGCTTGACGGCTGGCTAGCGGATGATAATAATTATCATCCGGTAGGCGGAGCCAAACCGGTGGGCGGCGCAGCGGCCGCATCGCGCGTGCTGCGCCGGCTTCGGGCGGACGCTCCGGGGCGCCGCCGGCGCACCTGTCGCAGCGGCGAAACACACGCATAACGGGAGAAACGAAACGATGAAGAGCCTGAAGGGAACCAAGACCCACGCCAATCTCAAAGAAGCCTTTGCGGGCGAGAGCCAAGCCAACCGTCGCTACCTGTACTTCGCCAAGATCGCCGACGTCGAGGGCCAGCCGGAAGTCGCCGGACTGTTCCGCGACACCGCCGAGGGCGAAACTGGCCACGCGCACGGCCATCTCGACTATCTCAAGCAGGTCGGCGATCCGGTGACCGATCAACCGATCGGCGACACCCTGCTCAACCTCAAGTCCGCAGTACACGGCGAAACTTACGAGTACACCAACATGTACCCGGGAATGGCGAAGGTCGCGCGCGAGGAAGGTTTCGGCGAAATCGCCGACTGGTTCGAGACCTTGGCCAAGGCCGAGAAGTCGCACGCCGGGCGCTTCCAAAAGGCGGCCGACACCCTCTAAGAGGCGGACTTGCGCAATTACGGCCCGCCGGCGCTATGCGCGTTCGGCGGGCCGCCGCTTCCTTGGCGGCCGGTGCGCCGATACCGGCCGCAAGTTAGTAGTGCGCCCACAGGGCTTCAGCCTGTTAAGCAAACTATGAGCGGGTTTCGATGAGTCGTATCCAGGCGCGGCCAACCGACGGGCTCTCCTACAATCCCAACGAACCCAGGTACTGGGAGCCCGACAAGCTTGCCGGCGAACTCGAGCGCGTCTTCGACATCTGCCACGGATGCCGGCTGTGCTTCAATCTGTGCCCGTCGTTTCCGGCGCTGTTTGAGGCCATCGATCGGCAGAGCGGCGGCGACGTGCGTGCGCTGAGCGAGGCGGAGCGCAATCGCGTCGTCGATCTGTGTTACGGCTGCAAGTTGTGCGAGGTGCGCTGCCCCTACACGCCGCGCGACGGGCACGAGTTCCAGCTCGATTTCCCGCGCCTGATGCTGCGCGCGCGGGCGGTCAGGGGACGCGCCCACGGGCTCGCTCTGCGGGAGAAGATGCTCGGCAATCCTGACCGCCTGGGCAAGCTGGGCAGCACGTTTCCGGCGCTTGCCAACTGGGCCTGCCGTAATCCGGTGCAGCGTGCATTGATGGAGAAGCTGCTCGGGCTGGCGCGCGGCAAGCGGCTCCCCGACTTCGCCGACGAAACCCTCGAGGCGTGGCTCAGGCGCACCGGGATTCCCGCCGCGCCGGCCGAGCCGGCCGCCAAGGTCGTGCTCTTCCATACCTGCTTCGTCAACTACTACAACCCCGCGCCCGGGCGCGCCGCGGTTGCCGTGCTGGCGCGCAACCGATGCACCATCGCGTCGCCCGCGCAGAATTGCTGCGGGATGCCGGCGCTCGACGGCGGCGACATCGCCTTTGCGCAGAAGCTCGCGCGCGCCAACGTCGCGGCGATGCTGCCGCTGGTGCGCCAAGGCTACAGGATCGCCGCGATCAATCCGACCTGCTCGCTCATGATGCGCCGGGAATATCCGGAGCTGCTCGACAATGCCGAGGCGCGCGAAATTGCCGCCGCCGTCGCTGACACGAACGAATTGCTTTATGCACTCAGGCGCGAGGGTAAGTTCGACCGCCAGTTCCAGACCACGCCGGGTAAGGTCGCCTACCACGTGCCGTGCCATCTCAAAGCGCAAAACATCGGCTTCCGCTCGCGCGACTTGATGCGCTCGATTCCGGGCGCGGAGGTCGTCACGGTGGACGCCTGCACCGCGCACGACGGCACATGGGCGATGAAGAAGGAATTTTTCGAGCTCTCGATGAAGTGGGGCGAGAGGGCGTTTTCAGGGATGCGGCAGGCCGAGGCGCAGGTGATGGCGACCGACTGCCCGCTGGCCGCGATTCAGATCGAGCAGGCGATCGGCACCCGCCCGCTCCATCCGCTGGAGATCCTGGAGCGCGCCTACCGGAGCGACGGTTTCGCCCAGGCGGTAGCGCCGCCGGCGCCGGTAGCCGCCGAGGAGTGATCGTGTGAAGCCGATAAGCGCGCATGAAGTTCTGCCGGTCACGGTCTACGACCGCGTGCGCCGCATCCTGCGCCCGTTGTGCATCGCGGAAAAGGATCGTCGCCGGCTGGCCGTCGGCGAACATCTGACCCTGCTGTTCGAGAACGAGCGGACTGTCTGGTACCAGATCCACGAAATCCTGCGAGCCGAGCGGATCTTCGAGGACGCCGCGGTCAACCACGAGATTGCTACCTACAACGAGCTGATGCCCAAGCCGGGCGAGCTGGCGGCGACCTTGCTTATCGAGTACGCCGACGCGGTCGAACGGGACGCGGCGCTGACTGCGTTGGTCGGCCTCGAGCGCCACTTTTGGATTGTGATTGACGGGCAGCGTGTCGGCGCCCGCTTCGATTTGCGCCAGATGTCACCGGACCAAATAAGCTCGGTGCAGTTCATCGCCTTTCCGGTCGGCGGCGTGGCCGACGCGGACCGTTTCGGCGCGCTCGCCGCCGCGGGCAGGGTCGCAATCGAGGTGGACCATCCTCACCTTGCCGCGCGAGCCAAGATCGATGGGGCGCTGGCCACGGCGCTGGCGGCCGAGTTGCGTGGCGAGTAGCGGGGGATTTCGCCGCCGTTCAGGCGGCGGCGAGGCTGGCCGCAAAACCGCTCATCCGGGCTGCTCTATCCGGTCGCTTCAGTCCAAATTGGCTGAATAAAGCCGAGATTTCCCCGATATTACAGGCCTCCTCAAAAAGGGGGGAAGGCTTCAGGCGTCTTACGCGGCGCCGGCTTCTATTGCCTCATATGCCTTCTCCAGATAAAGTAATTTATGTTTAAAGAGTCTAAAGATGGCATATCCGATTCAATACCCGCCTGGACGCTTGCCAGTCAAGGCAAAAATATGAGCATTATGGGTGCTCCTTGCACAAATTGTCCGCATATTGAGTGTGCGGAACCAGATTGAAGAGCAGAAATGCTGACAGGCGCGTTCGGCACATCGAATCGCCCGCTGACGGTAGAGAATTTCCAGAGCGTTAGCTGATGTTTCCGACCACCGCCGCCAAGGTCCTGATCTGCGCAGCCGCGTCGTTCGGCTTGGCCGCTGCCTTGACTCCCTTGGCGAAGCTGGTTGCGCGGCGGTTGGCCGTCGTTGCCGAACCGAGCGAGGAATCGGGTCATCCAGAAGCTACGCCCGTTCTGGGCGGCGTCGCCATCGTTAGCGCTGTGATTGCGACATTGGCGATGACGGGGGCGCTACCGCCATGGATGGCGGCCGGGATGCTGGTGTTGCTGACGGTGGGCGTCGTCGATGACAAAATGGCGCTGACGCCCTCGCGCAAGCTGGCGCTGGAGTTGGTCGTTGTCGCCGGATTTCTGGCCTTTGGCCCTCCGCCGCCCGAGGTCACGCGCTGGCCGCTGTTGAACCTGTTGGGCGCCGGCTTCTTCATGACGGCGGTGATCAACGCCTTTAACCTGATCGACGGCCTTGACGGTTTGGCCGCCGGGGTGGGAATTGCGGCGGCGGGAGCGATCGGGGTGGCTGCATGGTGGTCGCAAGACACCGGTCTGGTCTGCGCGACGGCGGCCGCCGCGGGCGCCTTCGCCGCCTTCCTGCTCTTCAATTTCCATCCCGCGTCTATCTTCATGGGCGATTCGGGCGCGCTGCCGATGGGTTTTCTGCTCGGCGCGATGGCGCTGGAGGGTTCGGCGCTCCAAGCCAACTCGCATCTGTCCAAGGCGGTTTTCCCATTGCTGGTGATGCTGGTGCCGCTGTTCGACACCAGCATCGTGACGGTGTCGCGCGCCGCTACTGGCAATCCGATCTCACGCCGCGGCCTTGACCATTCGCACCACCGGCTGCTGATGCTCGGGCTGACGGTGCGCCGCGCGGTGCTGGTGAGTTGGGGCTTGGCCGTGGCCGGCGCGCTGTGCGCGGCGGCGGTCACGCTGCTGAACCATGCCTATCTGCTGAGCGCGCTGCCGTGGGTGAGCGCGGTTATTGCCGTGATCGGTCTGTTCATGGTCGATCTCACGTTCGACGGGCGCGCCCCGGCGGTGGCGTACAGCTATCTGCAAGGCGGCGCGCGCTACCTGCTGAGCCTGGCCTACAAGCGGCGGCTGGCCGAGGGCGTGCTCGATTTGGCGCTGATTCCGGCCGCTTACTTCGGCGCTTCGCTGCTGCGGCGCGACTTTTTGATCAATGATGCGCTGGTCGGGTCGATGATCCGGAGCACGCCGTTGCTGCTGGTGGCGACCTACGGCGCCTTTGGATTGACCGGAGTTTATCGCGGGATCTGGCGTTACGCCGGTCTCGCCGACATCATCCGCTTCGCTAACGGCGCGCTGCTCGCCGGTATCCTGCTCGGATTGGCGACGCTGTTCGTGCCGATGGAGATTTCGGGCTCGATAATCGTCCTCTACGTCATCCTGCTGTTCAACCTGTTGGTGTTCACCCGGCTGTCGTTCCAGGCGCTGCGGCGGGCGATCGCGCTGTTGGCGATGCCGACCGAGCGCGTGTTGATTGTCGGAGCCGGGCGGACAGGCGAGGCGGCAGTACGCTACATCTTCTCCGGCAGCGACCGCTGCACCCGCCTGGTTGGCTTCGTCGATGACGACGCCTTCAAGGAGGGCAAGCTGGTCCACGGCCATTGCGTGCTGGGTCCCATCGACGAGCTGGAGCGGATCTATGCGGCCACCGGGTTCCATCGCATCCTGATCGCCACCGACGATGTCGGCGAAGAGCGGCTGGCAACCGTAGCGGAGTTCGCCAACGCCCGCCATCTGCCGATCGAGCGCTTTTCAATTGGGGTCAGCCAGTTCGTCGCCGCCAGCAAC
Organism: Candidatus Binataceae bacterium; assembly: GCA_035650475.1. NCBI lineage: Bacteria > Candidatus Binatota > Binatia (SeqCode) > Binatales (SeqCode) > Binataceae (SeqCode) > Binataceae bacterium (SeqCode). The sequence goes on along the minus strand of DASRHP010000005.1, from coordinate 49,804 downwards.
GCTAGCGGTGCTTCGGCCCGCCGCATGCCGGCGGCAGTCGCCCCTTCGGCGCCCGCGATCTAGCGCCACTGATGGCTTTTCCCACGAGCTGTTCGGCGCCTGCGGGCCGGCGCTGGTCTGGACCCCGCCCTTCTGGCATGGTGATCGAGGGCATGGAGCCGACCACGCAGGACGTGCGCCCGGCGGGGGCGCCGCTAACGTCTGAAGGGGGGTCGTGCGACGGCTATGAACCGGGCGCGTAAGCCGGTCAGGGTAGTGCCGAAGGGATGGGGCCGCGAAGTATGGATCGTCAACGGCGAGCTTTACTGCGGCAAGATTCTCGAGATTCGCAAGGGCAAGCGCTGTTCGCTGCACTTCCATAAGCTCAAGACGGAGTCGTTCTACCTGCGCGCCGGGCGCCTGCTGGTGCGAGTCAAGGAGTCGCCCGCTTCCGCAGTCATCGAGGAATTCGAGTTGCAGGCGGGCGAGTGCATGGACGTTCCGCGCGGGCTGGTCCATCAGATGGAAGCGTTGGAGGACGCCGAGCTGTACGAGTTCTCCACCCAGCACTTCGACAGCGACTCGCACCGCCTGGTCCCGGGAGACTAGGCCGGCGCCGGCGGCGGAAACCACGGACGCGGACCACATAGCATGGCAAAAGTCGCGCTGATTACCGGGGTGACCGGGCAGGACGGTTCCTACCTGGCCGAATTACTCATCAAGAAGGGCTATGAAGTCCATGGGATGGTGCGGCGGACTTCGAGCTTCGCTACCGGCCGCATCGACCATTTGCGCCGCGGCTTCGGGCCGCTGGCGGCGGGGCCGCTGGAGCTGCACTACGGCGACCTCGGCGACGGCACCGGGATTCGCGCGATCGTCGAGCAGGTGCGCCCCGACGAGGTTTACAATCTCGCCGCACAGTCGCACGTGCGGATTTCCTTCGACCAGCCCGAGTACACCGCCGACGTCGTCGGCCTGGGTGCGCTGCGCCTGCTTGAGGCGATACGCGACCACAACAAGCGCCACGGCCGCGCGGTGCGCTATTACCAGGCGGGCTCTTCCGAGATGTTCGGGCGGGTGGCCGAGGTGCCGCAGCGCGAGACCACCCCGTTCCATCCGCGCAGCCCTTACGCCTGCGCCAAGGTTTATGCCCACTGGCAGACGATCAATTACCGCGAGGCCTACGGCCTGTTCGCTGCCAACGGGATCCTGTTCAACCACGAATCGCCGCGCCGCGGCGAGAACTTCGTCACCCGCAAGATCACCCGCAGCGCCACCCGCATCAAGCTCGGCCTGCAGGACAAGCTCGCGCTGGGCAACCTCGACGCGCGCCGCGACTGGGGCTTTGCCGGCGACTACGTCGAGGCGATGTGGATGATGCTCCAGCAGGAGCGTCCTGACGACTACGTGATCGCCACCGGCGAAACCCACTCGGTGCAGGAGTTCCTCGAGCGCGTCTTCGACCGCCTCAAGCTCGACTGGCGCAAGTACGTCGAGACCGATCCGCGCTACCTGCGGCCGGCCGAAGTCGATCTTCTTCAGGGCGACGCGGCGAAGGCGCGACGAATCCTGGGATGGCGCCCACGGGTGAACTTCGGTCAGCTGGTCGAGATGATGGTGGACGCCGACCTCGAAGTGGCCCAGCGCGAGCTGCGCGCTCGCGGCCAGTAGCCCGCCTTTCTTCTCTTCACGTCGGCTTTGAGCGGCCGCTCGCGTGTCAGGTGCGGGAAGCGCGCACTCAGGCGACCCCGTAGCAGCGGGCGGCGCTGTTCAGTGAGTGAGCGCACCGATCTCTCGGGCCGCGCCACGGTCGAGCGATTGCTTACAGAACATTGAGTCCGTGTGCACCGGTTTCGCAAATCGGTAGCAGGAACCGACTTATCTCGGCTATAGCGCGCTTTGAGTTAACGTGGCGCTTCGGCTAATCTATAGTGTCTAACTTCGGTCGCTCCCATGCGTCAACGCATTGAGAGGTTCTCCTTGTGACTCGCGCAAAGAGCGAAGTTGAAACCGGCGATACAGATGCCAGAATTAGGCGCGCTGGCTCCCTGAACTCGGCCAAAACCGACTCCGTCGCTCCCATCAGCCAGGACTTCCTTCTTGGGAACACCATGATCGGGTTGGAACGCATTCGCGCTCGCCTACTCGATCTCACAAATCGGAACAAGCTGCTGAATTTTCGGCACACCTTGAGATCTAGCCTGTCGATCGTCGGTGTTCCTCCAGACGCTCTTTTCGACGCGCTGCTCGACGGCACTCCAATCTCATTCAAATCCGTCCCCGAGCCAAAGGGCGCTCCGCCGAAACCGAAGGTCGTAGACCACGCGAAGCAGCTGGGGCTTCCGGTCTCTGTAGACCTGCCTGAACGCTCGATGCTGCCCGTCGTTCCGGGACAGCGGGTCAGGCGAGTTCAGACCCTCCACTACCCTGAGGAGCTTGAAGCAATTCTCCGACGCATATCTTTTGCTGCCAGAACGGCAATCGAGGAGTCCGGAACGAAGTTGCTGCATCTTATCTTCGGATTTCTGGAATGGTACGAGAGCGATAACTCCAATCAATCTCGTCTGGCACCGTTGCTACTGGTTCCCGTCACTATCGAGAGGGCAAAGGCAGCTCAAGCCTCGGCTAGCTTCGCGTTCGAGATCACTTATTCCTTTTCAGATCAGATCGAGGAAAATCTTTCTCTACGCGAGAAACTGAAACGCGAATTCGGATTCGATATGCCTACACTCTTGGATGGGGATAGTCCGGAGAGTTACTTTCGCAAGTTTCAGGGTATACTGGCTGCGAAACCGCAATGGCGACTGCGCCGACGGGTTACTCTTGGCTTGGTTTCATTCGCGAAACTCCTAATGTTCAGAGATCTCGATCCGAAGACGTGGCCCAAGGAAACAGATCTCCTTGAACACCCGCGCATAAGGGACTTCTTCGAGGGAACCAAGGGAAGTGATGCGTCATTCGCGGAGGAATATGACATCGATGCGCTGGAGGATCAGGGCAAGGCTCCCGCGCTGATACATGATGCCGACAGCTCTCAGCATAGTGCGTTGGTCGATGCCATTGATGGAAAAAATCTCGTCATCGAAGGGCCACCTGGCACAGGCAAGTCACAGACCATAACTAATTTGATCGCGTCCACTCTTGCTCAGGGCAAAACGGTCTTGTTTGTGTCGGAGAAGCTCGCCGCACTCGAAGTTGTGCGTCGTCGGCTCGATCAGGCCGGTCTCGGAATCTTCTGTCTGGAACTTCACAGCCACAAAACCGACAAGCGAAAACTGCTGGATGAACTAGAGGAACGCCTCGCCGCAAAGAAGTGTTTCGCTGAGCCGAAGAATTTATCGGAAAAGAGAAAGTTGCTTCTGGACGCTAAGAGGCAGCTTCTGACATACGCCAGACTGATCAACGCGCCCTTTAGCGCGCTCGGCTGTACTGGCTTTGATGTCATATGGCGTCGTGAAAGCTGTCGTCAGGCGCTTAGGTTTGATCCCACGCTGGTTGAAAGCATTAAGCTCGAGCGAGACAGCAGCACTCGCTTATCTAAATTCGACTCCGATCGCGCTCTTCTCGAAGTGTACGGACGGCAGCTACGCGAACTGAACCGAAGGTTCCCGGACCTCCAGAAGCATCCTTGGCGACATATCGCGAACGCCGACCTTAGTTATTCGGGTGAGCAGCAGCTCTGTGCCAGGCTGGCTGAAATCCACTCTCGCTCTAAGTTTCTAATAGAAGCGACGGGGCGCCTGACACGGACCACCGGTATCTCTCTCAACGGCTCGTTAGAGGCGATCACCCGCTTGGTCGAAAAGTGCGAACGACTTCCGGACGTGCAGGCCGGTCCTACGAGAGCCATACTAAGTGTCATACGGAGTGCGAAGGACGAGGCGCAGGTGCGTTCTTTCGTCGACGACGTGATCGAATGGAGAAAACGTTACGCAGCGCTACGCGAGCGGCTGCCAGCGATTCAAGAGCAGCGTGACCCCAAAGTGTTTGAACCACTCCGGCTCGCTTGCTCGCAAGCGATTCAATTCAGGCTGGGACACCTGGATGGATTGGCACTCGCTACTCTAGCTGACGCAGCCGAGGCCGTTCATAGAGCGATGAGATCGACTGGTGTACTCCATCGCGAGTTGTTGGCTCGCTGGCTCCTGGTTTGCGAACGTTCCGGCGCGCTGTCTCGGCTGGTCGGCTTCAGTTATAGAAAGGCCAAACGCGCCTTCAGAAGACACTTCATCTTGCCACCGCGAGCGAGCGGTAAGGTAATAACCGACACGTGCAGAAAAGCGCTTGATGTTTTAAACGCTGTGAGCGAAGAGCGTAAGTTGCCGTACCAAGGTCCCCTTTCGTACGACGAAGTGGGAACCCTTATGGAAACGGTGCACAATATTACGGCAGCGTTCAACCGGTTCAATGTGAGTTCCGGGCGGAACAGTGTTGATGTTCTGGCCGCAATTGACGCATTTAGCTTACACTGCCAAACAGCCGCCGCCCTTGCTGAGCACCCTGCTCGACGGTTGATTGGGAAGCAATTTCAAGGCCCAGACACTGACCTAGCGATAGTGTCAGGAGCGCTGAATGCAATTGAGGCGATCAAACGTCAAGAGATACCTGAAGCCCTCAGATCATGGCTTCTCGCTTCTGACACTGACACCCGTCTTTTGTCGCTCGGAGAGGAATTGGCAACGCTTCGGGGGCAGGTTCGCGCCCTCGATGATGCTCTCACGGCATTCGCGAAATTGGGACAGCTAAATCCCAGAGCTTGGTGGGGGCCCGAGCCCTTGACGCTCGCAGGGCTCGAACGAACGGCGGAGGCTGCCCTAAGGAATACCGATAGCTTGTCAGAGTGGATACAGTGTCAGCGGAGCCGAAAAGAACTGCAGGCGGCCGGGCTCAGTGCGATAAGCGACCTGGCTGAGTCAAAGGTTATCGGCATCGAAGATATGATTCCTGCGTATGAATATATCTTTTACAACACTCTGGCGCGTCAGTTGACGAGGGGCTATCCGGAACTCCTGCAATTCTCGGGCCTTCGACAGAACGCCGTTCGAGAGCGCTTTGTTCAACTCGACAAAGAGCTAATCGAGCTGAACAGACAAGCGGTCGCGTTGCTTGCTAGCCGGCGCCTTGTTCCACCGGGTATCCAATCCGGACCTGTTGGGCAGCGGACGGAATTGTCACTCATAAAGCAGGAAATCGGCAAAACCAGGCGGCACATCCCGATACGACAACTCGTTCAGCGAGCGGGTCGCGCCCTTCAAGCGTTGAAGCCGTGCTTCATGATGGGGCCGCTCTCCGTCGCGCAGTACATAACACCGGGCCATCTTAAGTTCGACTTGGTTGTTATGGACGAGGCTTCGCAATTGAAACCCGAGGATGCAATGGGGGCCATTGCGCGCGGCAGCCAGCTAATCGTTGTTGGGGATCCCAAGCAGTTGCCACCTTCCACGTTCTTCGAGAGGCAATTCGACCCGGATCCGGACGAAGAACCATCGGCGGAGAAGTCCGTCGTGGAGGAGCACGAAAGCGTCCTCGATGTTGCCGCAACGCTCTATCAGCCGATGCGCCAGCTTCGGTGGCATTACCGTTCGCGCCATGACAGCCTGATTGCTTTTTCTAACGCTGAATTTTACCGTAACCGACTTCTGGTCTTTCCTTCCCCGATGTCCAAAACGGCGCACACTGGCATTCAGTTCAGGTACATAGCAGATGGTGTCTATGAGGCTGGGCAGGCAAAGTTCAATCGACAGGAAGCCGAACGGGTCGTGAATGCGGTTCTTAATCACCTTCGGAGTTGCCCCGAATTGTCGCTTGGCGTCGTCGCTTTAAATCACCAGCAGCGCGAACTTATTGATGACCTTTTGACGGAGCGAACGCGACACGACGAAATGGCCCGACTCTTCTTTGAACGGCAAAAGGAAACGGCCGAGCCGTTCTTTGTCAAGAATCTGGAGAACGTCCAAGGAGACGAGCGGGATGTTATCTTCATATCCGTGACCTATGGGCGTGACAAGCATGGAAATTTGTTCCAGAGGTTTGGCCCGATCAACCTTGCGCAAGGCCCGCGGCGCTTGAATGTCCTCTTCACACGAGCAAAACATCGGGTCGTGGTTTTCTCTTCGATAGACCCTGACGAACTTCGGACGGATAGTTCGAGCCCACCTGGGGTTGCGATCTTGAAGGCCTACCTCCGCTATGCCAAGACGGGACAGCTTGAAGCCGAGAAGTTGTCGGAGGTGCGACAACCGCAGAGCGATTTTGAGATCGCCGTAGCCAACGCGCTGAAGCGGCAGGGCTTTGAGTGCGAATCGCAAGTGGGGGTGGCGGGGTTTTTCATCGATATTGCGGTGAGACATCCGCAACAACCGGGCTCCTTCATTCTTGGCATAGAATGTGACGGAGCAAGCTACCACTCCGCGAAGTCGACCCGCGACCGCGATCGGCTTAGGCAGATGATCCTTGAGAATTTGGGTTGGGCCATTCACCGGATCTGGTCTACTGACTGGTTCACGAACAGTAGGCGCGAGATTGAGAAGGTCACTGACCTTATCCGTCAGCTTTCCATGCGGCCGCGCTTTGCCAACGCATCGACCGCCCTGCCGGCGAGAGCAGAAGATGACCGCGGTCAAGTACGCTGATCACGGCTCTGTCCGTAGAGGGCGCAGCTCGGGAATTTTCCGAGGCGACGGTGCCCTGTTGGCAGCTAGTCAGCTACTTTCGCACGTGTCCGAGCGAGCTGGTGGCGTTTTCTTGCAGGTTCCGCCACTGAGCTGAGCTAACGCCTGAAGTCGGCGAATATCCGGGCAGGTTGCCCGGGGATTTCCCGCACCCACCGACATCAGCGCGGCGGGTCGGCTCGCTCTGCCTCGACGCTTCGCGCTGGTGTTCGCACGGCGCGAGTTGCCACCAATGGACATGATTAACTGCACGGTCTTGCACGCCCGCCCAAGCGCCAGCCTCAGTTGCTCAAGGGACTAGCTCCCTTGCTCAATTCGGGTCCTGCTGACCGATGAAGGTGAAATTGTCGAGCCAGGATGGCCTCACAAATTCACACTCTCCTTTGTCTGCGCCTTCGTTGACGGCGAATCCGCGAGGCCCACCGATCCGGCATAGATGCAGGGCCCACAACAATTACGACGCGAGCCTAGCGTCTTCGTTTAACATGCTGGGGCGAAGCCCAGTGGCTGCGCGCGTCATCTTCGATCTGGTCGAAATGATGGTGGACGCCGACCTCGAAGTGGCCCAGCGCGAGCTGCGCGCTCGCGGCCAGTAGCCCGCCTTTCTTCTTGTCACGTCGGCTTTGAGCGGCCGCTCGCGTGTCAGGTGCGGGAAGCGCGCACTCAGGCGACCCCGTAGCAGCGCGCGGCGTTGTCGCCCATCACCTTGCGGCGCGACGCCTCGGGCAGCGCCGCGCAGTGCTCGCGCAGCTCCTCGACCGCGCCCGGAAAGGTGCAGTCGTAGTGCGGATAGTCCGAGGCCCACATCAGGTAGTCATCTGCACCCAATTCGGCAGCGGTCCCAAGTGCTATATCGTCCGGCTCGCACGAGCAGAAGCACTGGCGGTTAAAATATTCGCTCGGTTTGAGCCTCGCCTTCGGCACCATGAAGCCGATCTTTTCGTAAAACTCATCGAGCCGGGCGAGCCAGTACGTAACCCACATTCCGCCGGCCTCCAGGAACGCCACGCGCAGGCGCGGATGGCGCTCGAGCACGCCGCCGCAGATCAGATCCATGCACGCCATCTGCTGCTCCAGCGGATGCGAGATGATCATGCGCTGGAAGAAATCGCGGTAGCGCTCGAAGCCGGCGGTCGGCATGTCGCCGCCGACGGCGCCGTGCAGCGCGATCGTGCAGTCGAGCTCCTCGGCCTCGCTCCAGAAGCGGTCGTAAGCCGGGTCGCTCAGCAGGCGCTCGCCGTACGGATTGGGCCGCACGGCGACCGCGCGCACGCCGTGCTCGCGGACCACCCGGCGCATCTCGGCCGCCGCCGCCGCGACGTCGAACAGCGGCACGGGCGCGATGCTGTAGAGCCGGTCACGGTAGGGCCGGCAGAAGTCAGCCATCCAGTTGTTGTAGGCGCGACAGGCCGCAATCGACAGCTCGATATCGCGCAGCGCGACGTAGCCCAGGCCCAGCGAGGGGAAGAGAAACGAGACGTCGATCCCTTCGGCGTCCATGTCCTTGATGCGGGCGTGGGGGTCGTAGCTGCCCGGACGCAGATCGTCCCAGCTTAACTTGCGCATCCGCTCGGGGCTGAGCCCGCCCGGGATGCACATCGCGGCGGGGAAATAAATTCCTGCGCGGGCCCAACTGCCGGCCCCGAAGCGATCGATGCCCTCGGCGTCCTTGATGATCTTCGGGATGCGGTCGCGGTAGGCCGGCTCGACGTATTCTTCCCACAGGATGCGCGGCTCGACGATATGCCCGTCGGCGTCGATGATTTTCGCCATCGTGCCTCTTCCTGCCTCCCAGATTTCGGTTCTGCCCCGCAAACCCTTCTAACCATCAACGGGGCCGATTTTGCAAATTGCCGGAGGCATCGCTTTGTTGTCGCTTGACTTGCGCCGCGCGGGTCTATATTTAACCAATCAGTTATTTAACTGAACGGTTCAATGCAGCCACGATCCGACTCTTTGAGTGCCACCTTCGCCGCCCTTGCCGATCCGACCCGGCGCGCAATCCTCGCCCGTCTCGCCTCGGGCGAGGCGTCAGTGACCGAGTTGGCCGAGCCGTTCGCGATGAGCCTGCCGGCCGTCTCCAAGCATCTCAAGGTGCTCGAGCGCGCCGGGCTTATCGCGCGCGGACGCGAAGCGCAGTGGCGGCCGTGCCGGCTGGAGGCCGCGCCGCTCAAGGACGTCTCGGATTGGCTGGAGCACTACAGCCGCTTTTGGGAGGAGAGCCTCGATCGCCTTGCGGAATATCTGAACGAAATGCAGACGGAAAAGTCGCAAACGAAGGCAAAAGGTCGCCGCGGCCAGGCCGGAAAGAAGCGATCGGAGCGCTCCGGATGGAGGTCAAAATGAAAACGGTGGATCGCGTAGCGCCGCAAGCCGGCGACGTAATCGTGATGGTCGGCACGGTCAAAGGCGCCTTCATCTTTCACGGCGACGGCGAGCGCCGCGAATTTCGCATCGCGGGCCCCTACTTCAAGGGTCAGTCGGTCTATGCGACGGCCTGGCTTCCCGATTCACGCACCCCGCGGATCCTGATGGCCAACCGGAGCGAGCATTGGGGCGCGGTCGTCAGCCAGTCGGACGATTTCGGCGCAAGCTGGGAGGAGCCGGCCGAAGGCAACATCCGGTTTCCCGCGGGCAGCGGACTTTCGCTCAACTCGGTGTGGGCGCTGGAAGCCGCGCCGCTGCTGGGCCCGGATGTAGTTTTTGCCGGCGCGGACCCCGCCGCGCTGTTTCGTTCCGACGATCGTGGCCGGACGTTTCATCCTGTCGAGGCGCTGCTCAACCATCCCGAGCGCCCGTACTGGGTGCCCGGCTTCGGCGGGCTGTGCCTGCATACGATCCTGCCCGATCCGGGCGACGCCCGGCGCATGATCGTCGGCATCTCTGCGGCCGGCGTTTATCGCACCGACGATGGCGGCAAGTCGTGGATGCGGCGCAACAAGGGCGTGCGGTTGGAGGGCGGCCCGCCGCATGCGCCGCATTTCAGCCCGCAATGCGCGCACAAGCTGCGCTACGACGCGAAGAACCCGGCCCGCGTCTATCTCCAGAATCATCCGGGCGTCTATCGCAGCGACGACGGCGGCGACACGTGGATCGACATCGCTGCCGGCTTGCCATCGCAATTCGGCTTCCCGCTGGTCGCCCATCCGCGCCGCGCCGCTACCGCCTGGGTGATTCCGCTCGAATCCGATCGCTTCCGTGCGCCGATCGAGGGCGCGATCAAGGTCTGGCGTACGCGCGACGCAGGTGCGTCGTGGGAGCCGCTGGGCGACGGACTGCCGCAGCGCCATGCCTACTTCTCGGTCCTGCGCGATGCCTTCGCCGCCGACAGCCTCGGGCCCGCGGGACTTTACTTCGGTACGCGCGGGGGGCAGCTGTTCGCCTCCCCGGACGAGGGCGAGAGTTGGCGCTCGATCGCCGACTGGCTGCCCGCGGTGCTGTGCGTGAAGGCCGCGGTGGTCGCCTGAGCGGCGCTGTGCGCTTTCATCTGCCGGCCGCGTTGCGCCAATGGGCGGGCGGAAGGGAAACTGTCGAGATGGCGCTGCCGGCAGGCGCGCGCGCGACGATCGTCGAGGCATTCATAGCCCTCGGCCGCGACTATCCGGGCCTCCGCCAGCGCGTCCTCGACGACCAGGGCAATATCCGTCGCCACGTCAACGTGTTCGTTGACGGCGAGAACGTTCGCGTCGCGCAAGGCGGAGCGACTCAGGTCAGCGAAGCTTCCGAGGTGTGGATTTATCCCGCACTTTCGGGCGGATGAGCGAGGGTTCCGATGTTCAATCACAGCTATCGCGGCGCCGATTTTGAGCTATGGAATCGTGGTGGGACGTGGTTTTGGAGCACGATCGACCGGCGTGGTAATCGCGGTTCGATCGGCGCCGCCGCCAGCAAGGCGGAAGCGGTGCGCGACGCGCGCCGCTCGATCGAAGAAATCCCCGATTTTCGAGCCGTTCCAGTGGTCGGCTGGAACGGCTGCCTGGCGAATCTTGCGTACCATCTCGCTTCTCTGGACCGGGCGGCTGCCTGATGCAGCGCCCCGAGATTTCAATCGCATCGGAGGGCAAAGAAATGAGCGCACAGACGGCTGTTACGAGCAAATCCGCGGACCGCGAACTCGTCATCACGCGCGTCTTCGACGCGCCGCGGCGCCTCGTGTTCAAAGCCTGGACCGAACCCGAGCACATGATGCGCTGGCGGGGACCTAAAGGCTTCACCGTCAGCGTGCTCGATCACGAGCTTCGGCCGGGCGGCGCCTACCGCATCCATATGCGCTCGCCGGAGGGCACCGACCATTGGCTGCGCGGAGTCTATCGCGAGATCGTCGAGCCTGAGCGCCTGACGTTCACCTGGGCGTGGGAGGACGAGCACGGCAAGCCGCGCCACGAAACGCTCGTAACGGTAACCTTCGCGGAACTCGACGGCAAGACGAGGCTCACCCTTCATCAGGCGGTCTTCGAATCGGTGACCGCGTGCGACGCGCATCGGGCCGGTTGGTCGAGCAGCCTCGAGCGCCTGGCCGACTTCCTGGCAAGTTCCTGATTTGGAGTTCGGGCAAGGCAAAGGGGGATGGAAAATCTGCGCGCGTACTGCGCGGGCACGGACGTGATGACGGCGGTCGGCGCGCAAGACGCGGCACGGTTTGGCGAGTTGCCCGCCAACGTCGCGCCGCTGTGCGCAATCGTCCAGGGCCTGCTGATCCATCGCGACCTGGCGCCGCTCCGCGCGGCATACGAATCCGGCGACCGGTTGCGCGTGCCGCCGGTGGTTTTCAACGCGCTGCGCAATACACCCGAGGCGATCCCGCGCTGCGCCGCACTTGACCCGGCGGGCCGCAATGCGAGCCCTCGTGGGGCCGCCTTATGCTCTGGCCGGCCGCCCGATTACAGTGGCGTTGAAAATTCGCGCGCGGAGCGCTCGCGACACCCGCGCCGACAGGGGGATGCCGATGGACGGTGCCGGAGTGATCGCGCTGTGGGCCGTGCTGTTCCTTGCCGGCCACTTCGTCCTTTCCGCCGGGCCGGTGCGCGCGGCGCTAGTCGGCGCGCTCGGCGAGCAGCCCTTTCGCGGTATCTATTCGCTCGTGGCGCTGGCGACCTTCATCCCGCTGGTCGTCGTGTTTGCCTATCACAAGCACGCGGGTGTGATGCTGTGGAACCTGCGCGGGGCCGTTCCGATACGATGGCTGGTATGGGTGCTGATGCTCGCGGCGCTGGTGATTCTCGTCGCCTCGTTCATCACGCCCAACCCTGCTCAGATCGGCGCACCGGCCGGCCCCGACGCCGCCGCGCCGCGCGGCATTCTCAAGCTTACGCGCCATCCGAGCTTTGTCGCGTTGGGCCTCTTTGGGATTGCGCACATCCTGATGAACGGATGGGCCGGTGATATCGCTTTCTTCGTGACCTTCCCGGTGCTTGGCATCGTCGGCGGATGGCATCAGGACCGCCGCAAGCTGCGCGAGATGGGCGAGCGCTACCGCCGTTTCGTCGAGCAGACCTCGTTTATGCCGGGTGCAGCGCTGCTCAGCGGGCGGCAGCGATGCGATCGGGCGGCAGACATCCCCTGGCTGGGCGTCGCGATCGGGGTCGCGGCTTTCGTCGTGCTGATCGCGCTTCACCATCCACTCTTCGGCGGCTATCCGATGGGCTAAGCCGCTTCGACCAGCCGCACGAGGGGCGCTTGTTCAGTCGATAGCGATGCCGAAGAGGCGGGCGGCGTTGGCGCGGATGCGCTCCGCGAGCGCCGCGGGATCGGCCCCGCGCAGCGCGGCGAGGCGCTCGAAGGTGCGGCGCACGTACGCCGGTTCGTTGCGCTCTCCGCGATGCGGTTCGGGGGCGAGGTAGGGCGCGTCGGTTTCGACCAACAGCCGCTCCTCGGGCACGGCTGCCGCCGCTTCGCGCACTGCGCCCGCGCTCTTGAAGGTCAGGATTCCGGAAAACGAAATGTGGAAGCCGAGCGCAACGAACTCGCGCGCGGCGGGGGCGTCGCCGGTGAAGCAGTGGATAACGCCGCCGGCCGGCGGCATCCCCGCCTTGCGCACGATTTCGCAAAGCCGCCGCTCGGCATTGCGGCAATGGATGACCAGCGGGCGATCCAGCACGCGCGCGAGCTCCAGATGGCGGCGCAGCGCGCGCTCCTGCGCTTCGGCCGCCGAGTGCATGTAGTGAAAGTCCAGACCGCTCTCCCCGATCGCGACCACGCGCGGCGAGCGCGCAAGCTCCGCGAGCGCGGCGATCCGGGCATCGTCACAATCCGAGGCGTTGTGTGGATGGACGCCGACGGCGGCGAAGACCTGCGGATGGTGCTCGGCGATGGCGACCGTCAGCCGGTCGGCTTCGAGCGTGTCGAGCGCGCCCACCGCGACGATCGGCCCGACCTCCGTGGCGGCGGCGCGTTCGAGCACCGCGTCCAGCTCGGGATAGAGCCGTGGGTCGGCCAGATGGCAGTGGGAGTCGACAATCCAGCTCATCGAATTCGCCGGTCCATTTGCCGCGCGATCAGCTTTCGACCAGGACTTTGAGCCCGCGCGTGGCGAGCGCATCGCGGATGCGCTCGATATGGTCGTGGCCGCGCGTTTCGAGCTCGACGGTGACCCGCGCGCTGCCGATCCGGACGTCGCGCCGCGTGCGATCGTGCTGGATCGCGTGCACGTTGGCGCCCTGCTCCGCGACCGCCGCCAGCAGGCGTCCCAGTTCGCCCGGCCGGTCGCGCATCTCGACCGTCATCCTCACCAGCCGGCCGGCCTTGGCCAGTCCGTGCCCGATGATCCGGTCAAGCAGGTTGACGTCGATGTTGCCGCCGCTGGCGACGATTACGACCCGCCGCCCGGCGAGCTGCGTGCCGAGCTTGAGCGCACCCGCCAGCGCAGCCGCGCCCGCGCCCTCGGCGAGCAGCTTCATCCGCTCGAGCATCAACAGCACCGCCTCGCCGATCTCGAAGTCATCCACGGTAACGACGCGGTCGATGCGGTCGCGGATGAGCGCGAACGGGAGGCGGCCGATCCGGCCGGTCGCAAGCCCGTCGGCGATCGTATCGACCGCCGTCGGCACCGTCGCGGGCGCGCCGCGGCTGAGGCTTAAGCTGAGCTGCGCCGAGCCCGCCGCTTCGACCCCGATAAGCCGGGCGTCGGGCGCGCGCGCGGCGAGCGCGACCGCCATCCCCGCAATCAGGCCGCCGCCACCTACCGGCACCAGCACGAAGTCGGGCGTAAGCTCGTCGCAGATTTCCAGGCCGATCGTGCCCTGGCCGGCGATTACGAACGGGTCGTCGTATGCATCAACGAAGAGCGCGCCGGTGCGCGCGCGGATTTCCTCGGCCGCGCGCCGCGCCTCCTGGTAATCGGCACCCGCCAGTTCGACCGTTTGGCCGTAGCTGCGCGTCGCCTCGATCTTGGCGATCGCCGCCGTGGTCGGCATCACGATCGTCGCGCGCACGCCGGCCCGCGCGGCGGCGTAGGCCAGCGCCTGCCCATGGTTGCCGGCCGAGGCGGCAACCGTGCCGCGCACGGCCTCGTCCGCCGACAGCGCAGCGATTCGGTTGTAGGCGCCGCGAATCTTGAACGAGCCGGTCTTCTGGAGATTCTCTGGCTTGACGTAAACCTCGGCGCCGAGCATCCGGCCAAACGTCGCGCTCTGGATTAGCGGTGTGGGCTTGACAACTCCCTTAAGCCGCTCGCGCGCCGCCTCGACGTCTTCGATTCTTACAGTTGCGGGCGTTTCCGGGCTCATCGCAGGATGCACGTCAGTCTGGCTTCGCAATGCGCCGAGGCGCCCGGGTCAGCGGCGACGGTTGCGCGGTGCAAAGCGCCGCTCGCTCGCCGCGCCGAACGCGTTGCCCTCGAATTCGACCTGGCGGCACTCGCCGCTTTGCCAGTCGAGGTCGAGCAACAGGTAGCGTAGGGCGCGGCGCTTGGCCGCGTTAATCAGCGAGGCGACCTGTTCGGGATCGACCGGGTCGATGGTGGCGATTTCGGCAACTTCGAGATGGCTCGTGGCGACGAAGCGGCGCGCGCGCTCCTCGCTGGAAAAGCCGAGGATGCCCGCCCACGACGTCCCTTCCTCCTGAAAGACGATCAACGCGCCGGCGGCGTCGAGCAGCAGATGCAGCTCGGATGCGGGGAACGCGCTCAAGCCGCCTCGATCCGCAGCCGGCCCGCGCGTAACTCGCGCGCGCGCTCGCGCACCAGCGCGGGGTAGGTGTAGTAATGCTCGCCGCTCAGGGCAAGGAAAGAGTCGAGATCGACGCCCTCGAGGTCGAGCTCGCCGATCGCCGCCTCGGCCTCGGCGCGGCCTGCGGCCCGCACGAGCGCGTCATAGATCGCGCGCGTCTGCTCGGAAAGGAAATCGTCGCGCGACGGCAGCGCGCCGGGCCCGAGTTTGCCGTTGTGGTAGTTGTCGAGGATGAAGCGCAGCGCCTTGAGCTCGTGCCGCAGCACGTCAACCTGTTTGAGCGTTTTCGCAGCCATCAGCCGATGAGCTTATCGCCGCCACTTAGGTCAACTCAACGCGCCGGGACTTTGCCCGGCGGTTTGGGCGTCGGTGCCGGCCGGTCGGTTGCCGGACCGGCAGGGACACCCGCCTTAGTGAAATCTCGGAGTCGAAGTGGCGGCAACCGCCCAAAGCGCGCCGCGTCTATTCGTTGCGGGTCAGGCGATGGACGGTGCTGAGATGGCGCAGGGCCTCGCGCTTGCGCCCCATCGCCTCGTACAGCTCGGCGAGGTTGCGGTGGGCGGCGAGCGAGAGTGGATCGCATTCGACGGCGCGCAGGAAGCTGGAAAGCGCGTTCTGGATCTCATTGCGCCGGCGATAGAGCAGCCCCAGCCGCACGTGGACGTCGGCGTTGGTCGGCACGATCGCTGCCGCGCCGAGCAGCGCGCGCAGCGCGCCCGCGAGGTCGCCCTCGCGTTCGAGCAGGCCGGCGAGGTCGATGTGCGCCTCGAAGTTGCGTGGCTCGCGCCCCAGGAGCTCGCTGTACAGGGTGAGCGCGCGCAGGGGGTCGCTCTCAGCCAGCCGGCGCGCCTCCTCGAAGCGTTCGCGCACGCGGGCCGGGCCGAAGCGCTCCTCCACTCTGCCCGACGCCGGCGCGGCGCCGAAGCCAAGCAGCATCTGGCCGCTCGCCACCTCGACCATCACGCCGCGGTCGCGCACGACGATCTGGCCGTCGTGACTAACCAGGCGCAACGAAGTCAGCGGGCGGGCGCCCCCGAACATCCCGCGCGCCCGCTCCAGGCACCGGCGCATCGGTTCCATCCGATGGCGGTTGGGCAGCAGCTCCTTGGCCAGGCGCATCACCAGCAGGTCGTCGAAGCCGAAGCGCATCTGGCGCCCGCGCGTGAGCGGCCGGATGAGCGAGTGCCTGACCCAGTAACGGATGCGGTCGGGGGAAATCGCCAGGATGCGCGCCGCGGCGCGCGTCGAGAAGGTATGCGAGCGCTTAATCGCCCCCTCGTTCGACATCCCCGCCACGCGCCCGAGTATAGAAAGTTCGCCCGCCGCGGCTCAATGCGGGAGGCCGCGATTTGTGAACAGCACGGCTGTTGAAATGCCGGGGAAAACTGCGCGCGCCGCTTCGGACTCCCCGTGCTAGTCGCCCAGCTCCTTAAGCGTGCGCACCATCCGCACCGCCGCCTCGACCGCGTTGCGCACGTTGTCGATCCGGTCGAGCGCTTGCTCGCGGGTCATCCCAGGGCCGGTTATCCCGAGCCCGACCGGCTTGTCGAACTGGAGCGCCAGCTCGGCGGCGGCACGCGCGGCAGCCTGGGCCACGATCTCGTCGTGACCGGTGTCGCCCTTGATCACCGCGCCGATGATCACCACCGCGTCGACGTCCTTGCGCCGCAGCAGCCTCTTGATCGCCGGGCCCATGTCGAAAACGCCGGGCACATGCACGACGTGGCTGACCTCGGCGCCGAGGAAGGCGCAGTGGCGGCGCGCCCGCTCCTCCATCGTGGAGGTCACGTCAAAGTTGAACTCCGACACTACCATCGCGATCTTCACGTGCTCGCGCTCCTCTCTTCCAGATGGATCGCCTCGCGCACTTCGACTCCGCCCGCGCGCAGGTAGCGCTTCAGCTCCGGGATCGTGGCCTCGCCGTAATGCACGATCGAGGCGACGATCGCGGCGTCGGCGCCGCCCGCGGTGAACGCCTCCAGCAGATGGCGCGGCTCGCCGGCCCCGCCCGAAGCGATGACCGGGATGCCCACGGCGTCGGCGATCCTCCGCGTTATCTCGAGATCGTAGCCGAGCTTGGTGCCGTCGTTGTCGATCGAATTGATGCACAGCTCGCCCGCGCCCAGCCGCTCGCCCTCGCGCGCCCACTCCAGCGCGTCGCGGCCGGTGGGCAGCCGGCCGCCGTCGATGATGACCTCGTGGCCCGAGGGCAGCCCGGCGCGGCCGGTGCGCTTCACCTGCATCGAGAGCACGATGCACTGGCTGCCGAAGGCGCGCGCGCCGGCGGTGATCAGCGAGGGGTCGCGCACCGCGCCCGAATCGATCGAGACTTTCTCGGCGCCGGCCAGCAGCACCGCGCGCATGTCCTCCAGCGTGCGGAGCCCGCCGCCCACGCTGAACGGGATAAAGATTTCGCGCGCCACCGCGCGCACCACCTCGAGCATGATCCCGCGCCGCTCGTTGGAGGCCGTGATGTCGTAAAAGACCAGCTCGTCGGCGCCCTGCTCGTAGTAGTAGCGTGCCATCGCCACCGGATCGCCAACGTCCACGTTGTCGAGAAACCTGACGCCCTTGGTGACCTTGCCCGCGCGCACGTCGAGGCACGGGATTATCCGCTTGGCAAGCATCGCTCAGAACCGCTGCCGGCAGAAGTTGTCGAGCAGGCGCAGGCCCGCCGCACCGCTCTTTTCGAGATGAAACTGGGTGGCGACAACGTTGTCGCGCGCGAGCGCGGCGCAGAACGTCACTCCGTGGTCGCTCGTCGCGATCGCAAGCGCCGGATCGTCCGGGATCGGGTAGTAGGAGTTGACGAAATAGAAGTGGGTGTTGTCGGGGATGCCGCGGAAGACCGGATGTGCGCGGGTTTGGCGCACCCGGTTCCATCCGATCTGCGGGACCTTGAGCGGGCGGCCGTCCACCGCCACTGGAAAGCGCGCCACGCGCCCGGCGATGATTCCCAGGCAGCGTGCGTCGTCCTCCTCGCTGCGGTCGAGCAACACCTGGATCCCGATGCAGATGCCCAGAAACGGCTTGCCCGCGCGCGCCACGTCAGTGCGCAGGGCCTCGTCGAGCTTGAGCGCGCGAAGATTTTCCATCGTCGCGCCCGCCGCTCCGACGCCGGGCAGGATGACGCGCTCGGCGGCGCGCACGCGCTCGGGACGGTCGGTGATCTCGCACGGGTGGCCGAGATGCTCGAGTGCGCGCGCCACGCTGGTCAGGTTGCCCGCCTTGTAATCGACGATCGCGATCATCGCGCCACCGGACCTTGCATCATAGCCTGCCCGCGCCGCCCGCGCGACAGCGCCGGCCGGGCGGGGCCAAAGCGGTATAGATGCTCAGCCGCGGCGCAGCGCACGGCCGGGGCGGGCCGCGGTATGGCGGCCGTCGCGTACCACGGCGACCCCGTTGACGAAGACGTGCGCGATCCCATTTGGGTGGCGCTTGGGCTCGTGGTAGGTGCCGGTATCGACGACCGTCGCGGGATCGAAGACGACGAGATCGGCGAACGCGCCGGCGCGAATGACGCCGCGCTCCCTGAGCTCGAACTTCGCCGCCGCCATCCCGGTCATCCGATGCACCGCTGCTTCCATCGTCAGCAGTCCCGCCTCGCGGGCGTAACGGCCGAGCACGCGCGGGAAAGTGCCGTAGAGCCGCGGATGGGGCTTGCCGCCTAGCGGAATCCCATCCGAGCCGATCATGGTCGTCGGATGGCGCATCACCGCGCGCACGTCGCCCTCGTCCATCAGGTCGAGGATCGCGATCGTGCGGCCGCGCTCGTCGGCGTCCACCTTGCGCGCGGCGTCCTCAGCCGGAAGGCCGAATTGCGCGGCAAGCTCGGCGATCGTTTTCCCCTCGTACTCGGGATGCGCCGGTGCGGAGGCAATCAGCACGCGTTCGGGCTCGACGCGCGCGACGCCGCCGCGGTCGCCCTGCGGATTGAGGGCGTTGTTGTGGATCACGGCGGAGAGCACGGTGCTGCCCGAGGTGTAAGGATATTGGTCGGCTGTGACGTCGAGGCCCCGGGCGCGCGCCTCCTCGATGAGCGCGAGCGAGTCGCGCACCCTGCCCCAGTTGCGCCGGCCGGCGGCCTTATGATGGGAGATCTGGACGCGCGCGCCGGCTTCGCGCCCGATGCGGATCGTCTCGCGCACGGCGTCGAGCAGACCGCTCGCCTCGTTACGCATGTGGGTGGCGTAAAGCCCGCCGGCCGCGGCGGCCTCGCGCGCCAGTTCGATTATCTCTTCGGTCGCCGCGTGGCGTCCCGGTTCATAGATGAGCCCGGTGGAAAGCCCGACCGCGCCGGCCTCCATTCCCTCGCGCACAATCGCGCGCATCGCGCTCAGCTCGCCGACGCTCGGCGCCCGCCGCGCCATCCCCGTCACGGCCGCGCGCACCGTGTTGTGGCCGACCAGCGCCGCGACGTTGAGGCTCGGCGGGTCGCGATCGACCGCTTCGAGGTAGCCGCGATAGCCGCGCCATCCGGCGAGCGCCGCCTCGCCGAAGAACATTCCAAAGTGCGCGCGTACCGCGTCGTACGGCGCTGCGCCCATCCCGCAGTTGCCGACGACGTCGGTGGTCACGCCCTGCATCACTTTGAAGTCCATCGCGGGCGTAGTGAAGACGGCGAAGTCGTCGTGGCTGTGGACGTCGATGAAACCGGGTGCAAGCGCAAGGCCGCGCGCGTCGATCTCACGGCCCGCCGCGCCCTCAATTTTCCCGAGCGCCGCGATGCGGTCGGCGCGGATCGCGATGTCCGAGACGAACGGCGGGGCGCCGGTGCCGTCAAAAACCGTCGCACCGCGGATCACGATATCGTAGCGCTCCCAAGTCATGGCGAATTCCTATGCGCGTGCGAAGCGCCCCGGCGAAAGCACGGCTTCGCTGACGCCTGAAGCGGCGAGGTCGCGCGGCACCCCGCGCCCGAGCGCGAGACTTGCGCCAAGCCGCCCCATCGCGGGCGACGTTTCAATCCCGTAGCCGCCCTGGCCCGCGAGCCAGAAGAAGCCCTTCACCTCGGGATCGTAACCGACCACCGGGCATCCGTCGGCGACGAACGAACGCAGCCCCGCCCACTTGCGCTCGATATGCACGATAGGCAGCGCCGCCGCGCGCTGGATCCGATTCACGGCTATCGCCACGTCGAGATCGTCGGGCTGCACGTCGCACGGCTCCATCGGCGTCTGGTCGGCGGGCGAGGCGAGGAGCCGGCCGGCGTCGGGCTTGAAGTAGAAATTCTCGCCGACATCGATCACTGACGGCCAGTTGTCGATCACAACACCGGCGGGCGGCTGAAAGATAAACGCCGTGCGGCGCTTTGGCACCAGCCCGACCGGGCGCGCGCCGGCCAGCGCGGCGACCTTGTCGCACCATGCCCCCGCCGCGTCGATCACGACCGGCGCGGCAAAGTCGCCCGCCGCCGTATGCACGGTCCACGTATCGGATTTGCGCTCGAGCCGAAGGAGGTCGGCGTTCGTGACCAGTGTGCCGCCGCGCGCACGCATCCCCCGCAGGTAGCCCCAGTGCACGGCGTGCACGTCAATATCCATCGCCTCGGGATCGAGCACCGCGCCCGCGAGGTAATCCTCGCGCAGCACAGGGACTCGATCGCGCGCCTCGCTCGGGCTCAGCCGGCGCACGCCGGAGATGTGCCGCGACGCTTCGCGGAACGATTTGTCGAGCGCGGCTAGCTGGTCGGCGCGCCCGATCACCATCATCCCGCGCGGCGCCAGCAGCGGGTATTCGGTGAAGTCTTCGGGCGGACCGAGGAAGAAGGGCTTACTCGCGCGTGCGAGGGCGCGGATAACGTCGGGGCCGTGGGTCTGCACGAAGAGCGCGGCCGAGCGGCCGGTCGAATGATAGCCGGGCTGGCTCTCGCGTTCGATCACCAGGACCTTGGCACCGGCGGAGAGCGCGTAGCCGGCCGAGGCGCCGGCAATTCCGCCCCCCACGATGATGAAGTCGTAGTTGTCCATTCGACGAGGCTGGCTTGCGCCGCGCCGCTTGGGCGCGCGCCGCGCGTGGTTCTCTTATCGCGCCGCGCGGCTCGCCGGATCAAGCGAGCGCGGCGCGATTAAAGAACGCTTCGCGGATGCATAGCCGGTTACCGGCTTCGCTTGCGCGAAGCTGTTCGAGACCCGTTGACTCCGTTCGCGTTGCTCACTTCGCTCAGGGTAGCACCCGGCAACCGGTGGAACTCAGTCCTCGCTTCCGAACTCTTCAGGATAGAGGAGGAGCAAGTCGGCGCCGAGGTTGCGGACCAGGAAACGCTGCGCCGCCGCCATCGTGCGCTCCAGACCGCGGCCGCCGACAAGCCAATGGCCGCGGCCGGGCACGACCGCAGTCGCCGCGCCGATCCGTTCGGCCAGACGAGTCGCGTGTTCCAGAGGCACGAACGGGTCGGAATCTCCGGTCACGATCAGCCGTGGGACGCCGCGCGGGGTCGGCTCGAGACGCACCCTGCCGCGCACGACATCCATCGCCGCGCGCGCGTCGTCCGCTACCAGAGCGCGCACGAGCGCCTGGCGCTGGAACGGTTCGGCATCGGCCATCAGATGGAACAGCGCGGCGCCGCGCGGCGGCGCCAACGCGCGGCCCAGCCACAGCGCGCGCCAATTCGCCGCGCGCATCACCAGCCGCGAGCGCACTCCGGGCAGCATCGGCGCGATCGCAACCGCGGCGCGCACCGGCGCGAGCTCCGCGGCCTTGAGCGCGAGCAGCCCGCCCAGACCGTGCCCGACGAGGACAACGTCGCGGCCCAGTGCGCTGAGCGCCTGTTCAAGGCGCGCCGCAAGGCCCTCAAAGCCTCCTCGCCTGGCGGGCGCGCAATCGAACGCCGCGCGCAGGTCGGGCGTATAAACTTCCCATCCGAGGCTTGCTAGATAGCCGCGCAGGACCGCGAGATGGTCTGCGGTGGTGAACAGCTCGGGAACAAGCACGATGGGCCAGGCGAACTTCAGCGGTTCGGGCCGTTCGTATTCGGCCGGGAAGCGACCAAGCCGCGTGCTCATCGGATCAACGTTGCGCCCGCGAAGCCGCCTGCGGCAAGCCGCGGGTGATACGAGCGACAGAAAAAGAGAGGGCCCCTTTTCAGGAGCCCTCTCCGGTTACGGGGCCAACTCACCCCGGCTTATCCCAGCAGCAAGCCCGGCATCTTTAGCCAGCCTCCGGAAAATCCGGAGGGAAAGCCTTTGGCCCTTACTTCTTCTTCTTCTTGCCAGCCTTCTTCTTCATACTCGTCTTGAGCTTCGATTTGGACTTGGTCGCAGAACTTCTCTTCTTAACTGGCATAGACACCTCCTTCACGATCGCCGCTGCGGGACAAGCACCTCAAACCCTTCGGCGGGCCTCCTCGCGGCCCCTGCCTGCGAGCGGATTATAAGAATGCATCGGATCGAGATCAAGAGAATCGACGATCATTTATAAAGAAATTTTAAAACGGCAAGAAGCTTTGCCGCGCTTCGGCTTTCGCCGGATTAAAATGCCGTTCATTCATAAGCGGCCTTGAAGTTCGACGCAAGCCTTTTTACGATGGCCTCCGTGCGACGCTTAAGCCGGTTTGTGCGCCGCGAGTGGCTGTCGCTCACGCTGGCCGCCTGCGCGGCGCTACTCGCCTTGGACGTCGTCTTCGCCCCACTGGGCCTGCGCGATCTGCTCGCCCTGCGCGCCGAGCGCGGCCGGCTGGAGGTCGTTCACGCACGGTTGCTCGAATCCAACGCCGCGTTGAAGATCAAGCTGCGCCGGCTGCAGGGCGATGACCGCTACCTCGAGCGGCTCATCCGCAAACAGCTCGGCTATGCGCGTTCCGGCGAGATCGTTTACCGCTTTGCCGCGCGCGCGGACACGCAGTAGCGAGCGCCCGCCGCGCAAGTGGGCCCGGTCTGACGCGCGCATCGGCGTTGCTCGCTTGACTGCCGCGCCTGCATGCGGTTTCCTCATCCGCACTCCCTGGCGAGCAGACCCGATGGAAATTCCGCAAGCTTCTCCGCCAGCGGCGTCGGCCGCGACGCCCGGCCGCGCGGCGCGCCTGGTCCTGTTCATCACGGTCTTCTTGGATCTGCTCGGCTTCGGCATCGTGATTCCCTTCCTGCCGATGTATGCAGAGCGCCTGGGAGTCGGCGCCGGCGCGATCGGCCTGATTCTCGCCGCGTACTCGGCGATGCAGTTCATCTGTGCGCCGCTGCTCGGGCGGCTCTCCGATCGGATCGGGCGGCGTCCGGTGATCATGGTCGGCCTGTTCGGTTCCTCGCTGAGCTACGCGATTTACGCCTTTGCGGACTCGTTCGCCGGGCTCTTGATCTCGCGCGCGGTGCACGGCGCGTGCGCGGCGACGATTTCGACCGCGCAGGCCTACGTCGCCGACACTACCGAGGAGGCGAAGCGTGCGCATGCGATGGGAATGATCGGCGCGGCGTTCGGGTTGGGCTTCGTGCTCGGGCCCGCGCTGGGCGGTCTGCTTGGCGCAAGCAGTCTGCGCCGCCCCGTGCTGTTCGCCGCTGCGTTGACGTTTGCCAACTTGATCTTTGCGGCGGTGCGCCTGCCTGAATCGCATTGGCAGGACAGACACCCGCAGCCGCACCGAGCTGTGGCAGGATGGCGGCCGCCGCTTTTGCGCAGTCTCCAACGCCATCGCGCCATCGCGCCCTTGCTGGCGGTCGCCTTTCTGCTGACATTCGCGATTGCCGCGCTGGAGGCGACGTTCGCGCTGACGGTGCCGGCCGTTTACGGCTATGCGGCGGCGGGCGTCGGCGGGTTGTTGGCCTTCGCGGGCCTGACGCAGGCGTTTGCGCAGGGCTACCTGATCGGCAAACTGGCACCGCGCACCGGCGAATCGATTCTCCTGGCTGCAGGCGCAGCGTTGCTTGCCGCGGGGCTCGCCCCGTTCGGAAGCTGGCCTTCGCACACGGCGCTCTATGCGATGCTGGTGCTGATCGCGTTCGGCTACGGATTCGGCAGCACCGCGGCCGCCGCGCTTATCTCGCGCCGCACCGGCCGCGAGCTTCAGGGCGAAGCGTTGGGGCTGAACCAGTCGGTGCTGTCGCTCGCGCGCATCGTGGGGCCGCTGGCGGGGGGAGTCCTGTACCAGGCGATGGGGCCGGCGGCGCCTTATCGGGGCGCCGCCGTGGTGGCGGCCGTGGCGATGGCGCTTGCGCTTGGGATGGGCCATAGTCGAGCGGTTTGAGAGAGGAGCGGCGCGATGGTCGTCAAAGGGCTCATCGGATGGGTGATCGTGTTCCACCTCTTCGGCGTCATCATCTGGGTGGGCAGTCTGCTGCTGATCGAGTCGATGCTCTCGCTGGTGAGCGAGGAGGTCGGCGCGGCACGCGAGCGAATCATCCTCATCTCGCGCCGGCTATTCCAGGTGGCGTGCAATATCGGCGCGGCGGCGACGGTCTTCTTCGGGATTCTGCTGATGCTGCTCGAACCGGACGCCCTGATGATGGGCTGGCTGCACGTCAAGCTGCTGCTGGTCGCCGTGTTGCTCTACCTTCACTACCGGCTCTACCGCCGCATCATGAAACTCGAAAACGATCCGGCTGCCGCCTCGGCGCGGGAATTCAAGATCGCGCACGGGATCGTCAGCCTGCTCCTGCTGGCGATTCTAGCGCTCGCGGTGCTCAAGCCGTTCTAGCGCAGTGCGACGCATGCTCGTCGGCTGCGCACAGGGCTCGCGGCAGCGGACCGAGCGAACGCGGCGTGCGGGGTTAGCGGCGGACTTGGAGGACGCGGCCGCTCGCGCGCAGGCCTTCCAAGCCGGGAATTTGGCGCGGAATGCGACGGTTGATTCTTGGCACGATCGGGAACGGGTTGCGGAATTGCAGGCAGCGGCCGTCGAAGGACTCGTAGCTTACGGCGGTTGCGACCTGCACCGTCATCTCGAGCGCCAGGCCTTCGAGCACCATCGGCTGGGCCCACACCTCGCTGCCGTCCAGCGCCCGGGTATATTGCGAATTGATCGGGTCGCCGACGCGGGAGAAGTTCTTGTACAGGAAAGAAGTGTCACGCGGCTTGATCATTACATAGGCGAGGATCGCGCGAGCATTGATCAAACCCCCAAGGATAAAGCCCGCGTGGCGCGCGATTCGCGCCGCGCCCGGCGCCAGCGCCCACAGCTCGCCGCACTCGACCACGCTTTCGGGCGCCAAGTAGCTGAGGTCGGGGCGCGGATAACTTTGTGGAAACATCGCCAGGTTATGAATGATGAAGCCGCCGAGCATCTGGTCCGGCTCCATGCCTTCTTCGTCAAACAGCGCCCAAACCTGGCCGTAAGTCAGGTGAATTTCACCGAGCACCGACAGCGGAGTTTCGCTGAAGCCGAGGCCCTTGGAGGCGCGCGCGCGCGCCAGGCACTCGGCGAATTCGCGTCGCTCGGTGGGCGTGGTTTGAAGACGTAGTTGCACGGCGTGCTTTCAGGTTTCCTTGGCCTGAAACGTTATCTATGCAGAATTCTTTTTAGCCTAATGTTGCGTGTTTGCAAAGGCTTTTGATGCGACTTAGCAACCTTTTGGTCGCCTAGAGACCTATTTCCCCACTATTTTCGCGGATCTTTTTCCGGGCACGCCCGTTGCTCAAAGCCTCGATTGACGGACCAGGAGCCCGCCATGCGCCGGATTTCTCTGCCCTTTCACGCCAACACCATGGACGGCCACGACGCTGGGGTGGACTCTAACCTGAAACACACACTGGCGGACAACGCCTGGGCCGTGTTGCTGGCGCGGGTCGGGATCGCGATCATTCTCGTCTCGCAGCCACTCTTCATTATCTCCGAGTTACGGCTGGAGGGCGCGGGCGGCGTCGACCCGTTGCTGCTGACCGGGTTCCATCTGTTCAATTTCACCGCCGCCCTGATCGGCCTGAGCCTGAGCTGGACGCGGCGCTTTCACGATCATTGGCGGGCGGCGCTGTTCAGCCTGTGCTCGATGATCATCCTGAGCTCCACCGTGCTCAGCATCGCAACCCCCGGCGGTCGCCACGAGGCGCTGTTCGTTTCGCTCCTGCTCATCATGCTGGGCACCGCGCTGCTGGTGCCGTGGGAAGCGCGCTGGCAGTTCGCGATGGGCTGCGTGAGCGTACTTGCACTGGGTGCCAATACGGTGTTGGCGCACAATCCCGACCCAAACGCGCTCTATCATTGGCTCGGCCTGGTAACCGCGGCGTGCCTTGCGCAATGCGCGACGGCGTTCGGTGTGCGCTACCGCGAACGCACCCAGCAGTACCAGTCGTTGCGCGAGCGCGAGGCGCAGCTGAGCGAGAGCGAGGAAAAGTTCCGCCGCGTCTTCGAAACCAGCTCCGACGTGATCGTGATCACTGCGGTGGCCGATGGCAGGATCCTCGACGTCAATCAGGAGTTCGTTGACCGCACTGGTTACAGCCGCGAGGAAGTCATCGGCCGCAAGCCCTCGGAGCTCGACCTCTGGGTTGACCCAGAACAGGTCAAGATGCTCTCGGCCGCAATCAGGGCGGCCGGTTTCGTGCGCAACGTCGAGGGCAATTTCCGGATGCGCGACGGGGAGCCGGTCAACGCCCTGATCTCCTCGGTGCAGGCGCGGATCAACGGCCAGGATTGCGTGATCAGCGCGCTGCGCGATGTGACCCAGCTGCACAAGGCGCACGAGGAACTCGTCGCCGCGCGCGAGGCCGCGCTGGCTGCTTCCGAGGCCAAGACCCAGTTTCTCTCCTGCATGTCGCATGAGATCCGCACCCCGCTCAACGTTATCCTCGGCTCGGCCGATCTCCTCGCCGAAACGCCGCTGGTCCCCGAGCAGCGCCATTTCGTCGAGCGCGTCGTCAAGAACGGCGCCACCCTGCTCGAGCTCCTCAACAGCATCCTCGACCTCACCCGCGTCGAAAGCGGCCAGCTCAGCCTCGAAGAAACCCCCTTCGATCCGGCCGAGGTGGCCGAACGCGTCGCCGACACGCTCGCGATCCGCGCCAATGAAGGCAAGGTCGACCTGGTGGTGCGGGTGGCGCCTGACGTTCCGGCCACGGTGCTGGGCGATTCGCTGCGCCTCAACCAGGTGCTCACCAACCTGGTGGGCAATGCGCTCAAGTTCACCGAGCGCGGCGAGATCGTGGTCACGGTCGAGCGCGACCGCGACAGCGAGGCGGGGGGCGCGCTGCGCTTTGCGGTGCGCGACACCGGCATCGGCATCCCGGCCGACAAGCTCGAAAGCATCTTCTCGCCTTTTGCGCAGGCCGACTCCTCGACCACCCGCAAGTACGGCGGCAGCGGCTTGGGGCTGGCGATCGTCGAGCGCCTGGTGCGCTTGATGGACGGGCGGGTGTGGGTCGAAAGCGAAGTCGGCAAGGGCAGCACGTTCTATTTCACGGCCCGCTTCGCGCTGCCCGAGGGGGCCAGCGACGCCGCGGTTCAGCCCCGCAGCGACGCACTCAGGGGCGTCCGCGTGCTGGTGGTGGACCACAACCCCACGTGCAGGCTCTCCGCACGGGACATCCTCGCCGCGCATGGTGCCGAAGTGACTGAGGCCGCCGACGCGGGCGCGGCGCTCGAAGCTATCGGCCAGGCGGCGCGGACCGCGTCCGGCGGCTTCCAGCTCGCGATCGTTGATTTTTCTCGCCCCGAGGCCGGCGGTTTCGAATTGGCCTGCCGGCTGGGCACGCGCAGGCAGCGTTCGGCCGTTCCAATTGTCGCCGTTCTTGGCGCGCACGAGCTTTCCGCGGGCTTCGCGCGCCTGCGCGAGATTGGCCTCGAACACTACGTGGTCAAGCCGCTCAAGCGCTCCGACCTTCTGGCCGCCGCCCTCGCCGTGAGCAGCAAACGCCCCGCCGACGGCGCGACTAAGGCGCGGGATGACGGGAACGTCGTTAAGCCGGCCGCCGCCGGGACAGCGCACGCGCTGGCCTCCGCAGTGCAGGAACCGGCCGCCACAATCGTGCCGCCGGTCCTCGATGGCGCTGCTCCAGCCAAGCCCGCCGATCCGCCCTGCCGCATCCTGCTCGCCGACGATTCGGTGGACAACCGCCTGCTCATCCGCGCCTACCTCGGCAAGACCGGCTATGGCCTGGATGAGGCGGAAAACGGACAGGTCGCCGTGGAAAAGCTCAAGAGCCGGCGCTACGACCTGGTCCTGATGGACATCCAGATGCCGGTGATGGACGGTTACTCGGCGGTGCGCCAGATCCGGCAGTGGGAGCGCGAGAGCGGCGCGCGCCATACCCCGATCATTGCGCTGACGGCTTCGGCCTTCGACGAAACCGTGCGCAAGGCGGAGGAGGCGGGATGCGACTCGCATCTCGGCAAGCCGCTCAAGCGGGCGACGCTCCTGCGCGTGATCCGCGAGACCGCGCTCGAGAACGCGGATGAGCAACCCGCCTCGGCGGCGGCCTGAGCATCAGCGCCCGGCGCTGCCGTCGAACGCGCGGTCGGCCGCCTCGAGCGACTTGCCGCGCGCGATCTCGTAGCCCATCGATTCGAGGATCGTCTCGAGCGCGTTGAGGATGAGCATCACGTTCTCGCGCCGTGACGATTCGCCCATCAGGCCGATCCGCCATACCTTGCCGCGAAAAGGCCCCAGTCCGGCGCCGATCTCGACGTTGAAGAGTTCGAGCAACTGCGCGCGCACCTTGGCGTCATCGATCCCGGCGGGCACGCTGACTGCGGTGAGTTGCGGCAGGCGGTAGCCTTCTTGAGCGGCGAACTTGAGGCCCATCGCCGCGAGCCCTGCCTGGAGCGCGGCGGCGTTGGCGCGATGGCGCGCGAAGCGCGCGTCGAGCCCCTCCTCGATCACGATCCGCAGCGCCTCGTACAGCGCGTAGTTCATCGTGATCGGCGCGGTATGATGGTACAGGCGCTCGGCGCCCCAATACTTCTCGATCAGCGCGAGGTCGAAGTACCACGAGCGGCAAGGTGTCTTGCGCGCGCGCACCGCCTGCATCGCGCGCTCGCTGAAGGTCACCGGCGCCAGTCCCGGCGGCGCGCCGATTCCCTTCTGCGTGCAGGAATAGCAGGCGTCGATCTGCCAGCCGTCGATCTCCAGCGGCACGCATCCCAGCGACGTCACCGCGTCCACCGCCATCAGCGCGCCACGCGCGTGCGCCATCTTCGAGATCTCCTCGATCGGCTGATGGACACCGGTGGAGGTTTCCGCGTGCACGATCGCGACCAGCTTGGGCGTCTTGGCGGCAGCAAGCGCCTGCTCGATCTTTGCCGGCTCGACGATTCGGCCCCATTCGGCGTCCACCCGATGGAGCCGGGCGCCGAGGCGCGCGGCGAGGTCGGCCAGGCGGGTGCCGAAGGCACCGGCGACGCCCACGATGACCTCGTCGCCCTCCTCGACCAGGTTGGCCAGCACGGCTTCCATCCCGGCCGAGCCGGTGCCGGAGACCGGGAAGGTGATCTCGTTGCAGGTGCGGAAGACGATGCGCAGCATCCGCTTGAGCTCTTCCATCACCTTGACAAAGTCGGGGTCGAGATGGCCGACCACGGGCGAGAGCATCGCCTTCATCACCCGCGGATGGACATTGGAAGGGCCGGGGCCGAGGAGCACGCGCGCCGCCGGCTGGAGTTCCGGAAACGACTGATTGGCCAACGCAGTTTTCCCTTTCGAAGCGCCGGTGCGCGTCACGGTCGTCCGCGTCACACCGGCACGGATTGCGTTCATTATCAACTACCTGCTCGCCCCGCAAAAGCGCTCGCGACGTTGAAGGTCGTCTTCCGTAACATGCCGATGCGCCGGTCGTGCTAAAGTGGCTGGCCGTGGAGGACGCCGCTATCCAGGCCGCCCAGTCCGCCGCGTCGCTCGCCGACGAGCTTACCGCGATAGTCGGCGCCGACGGTGTCGTCTCGCGCGCAAGCGAGCTCAGCGTCTATGAGTGCGACGGCTGGACGATCGCGAAGAACGCGCCCGACCTGCTGGTGCTCCCGCGCACGACCGCGCAGGTAAGCCGCGTGCTCGCCGCGCTCGACCGCCGGGGACTTGCCTTCGTGCCACGCGGCGCGGGCACCGGGCTTTCCGGCGGATGTCTTCCGCTGGGGGCGCCTGTGATGGTCTGCACGTCGCGGATGAACCGGATCGTCGCCATCGACCTCGCCAACCGGCGCGCCGAGGTCGAAAGCGGCGTGGTCAACCTCAATGTGACCAACGCGGTCGCCGCCGCCGGCTACTTCTACGCGCCCGATCCCTCCTCGCAGGCGGCCTGCACGATCGGCGGCAATATCGCCGAGAATTCCGGCGGGCCGCATACGCTGAAGTACGGCGTCACCACCAACCACGTGCTCGGCGTCGAGCTGGTGCTGGCGGGCGGCCAAGTGGTCGAGCTGGGCGGGCCGACCGAGGAGCGCTGCGGCTACGATTTGGTCGGCGCGGTCGTCGGCGCCGAGGGCACCGCAGGAATCGTCACCCGCGCGACCCTGAGATTGCTGCGCGAGCCCCAAGCACATCGCACGTTGCTTGCAGTCTTCGCCGACGTGGACGGCGCGACCCGCGCAGTTTCGGCGATCATCGCGGCCGGAATCATCCCCGGCGCGATCGAGATGATGGACCAGCTTATCATCCAGGCGGTCGAGGCCGCCTTCAAGGTCGGCTTTCCGCCCGACGCCGGAGCGGTGCTGATCGTCGAACTCGACGGCCTGGAGGCTGGGCTTGGCAGGCGCGCCGACCAGGTCGCGCACCTCCTGACTGAGAGCGGGGCGTCGGAAGTCAAACTTGCGCGCGACGCAGCCGAGCGGGCGCTGTTGTGGAAGGCCCGCAAGCGCGCCTTTGGCGCGGTCGGGCGGCTCGCGCCCAACTATGCGACCCAGGACGGCGTGGTCCCGCGCACCCGCCTGCCAGATATCCTGCGCGTGATTTCGATCCTAAGCCGCCATTTCAAATTGCCGATCGGCAACGTCTTCCACGCCGGCGACGGCAATATCCATCCGATCGTGCTCTACGACGAGCGTGACCCTGACCAGGTGCGGCGCGCGATCGAGGCCGGCCGCGAAATCCTCAAGGCGTGCGTCGAGATGGGGGGGAGCTTAAGCGGCGAGCACGGGATCGGCGTGGAGAAGCAGCAGGAGATGCCGCTTCTATTTACGCCCGACGACCTGCTCGTGATGAGCGAGCTGCGGCGGGTCTTTGACCCCGCCGGCCGCGCCAATCCCCACAAGGTCATCCCGCAGCCGGGCGCCTGCGTGGAGGTCGCCGCGCCGCGCCGCCAGGTTGCGCTCTAGCGATGAGGCGCACCCGTCCGCACAGCCGGCAGCATGCGGCCCGAGGCCTCCGGTCGGTCCGTGGCTGAAGTCGAGATTTCCCGCGTTGAAGGTAGGATGCGCTCGCTGCTGGGCGCCGAGCGCGTGCGTGCGCCGCGCGGAGGTGAGGCGCTCGCCGCGGCGCTGATCGTCGAGCCGCGCGACGCTGACGAGGTCGCCGAAGTCGTGCGCGTCTGCGAGGCCGAACGGATCGCGCTTGCGCCGCTCGGCGCCGCACGGACGCTAGCTGAGATCCGCCGCGCACCAGTAGCGCTTGGAGTCTCGCTCGCCCGGATGAACCGTATCGTGACCTACGAGCCCGAGGACATGACGGTGACGGTCGAGGCGGGAATCGCATTGGGCGCGCTCAACGCCCGGCTGGCGGCCCACGGCCAGCGCCTGCCGCTTGATCCGCCCGATCCGCAGGCGGCCGCAGTAGGCGCGCTGCTTGGCGCGGCGCACAGCGGCCCGCTTCGGCTCTCGGAGGGAACGCCGCGCGACCTCTTGATCGGCGTGCGCTTCGTTGGCCACAGCGGTCGCCTCGTGCATGGCGGCGGGCGCGTGGTCAAAAACGTCGCAGGCTATGATTTGATGAAGGTGATGACCGGGTCGTTCGGCACGCTGGGCATAATCCACGAGGCGACCTTCAAGGTGCGGCCGCTTCCCGAAGACTACACGACGGGCCTGACGGCGTTT
The DNA here is from genome assembly GCA_035650475.1 of Candidatus Binataceae bacterium. Lineage (NCBI taxonomy): Bacteria > Candidatus Binatota > Binatia (SeqCode) > Binatales (SeqCode) > Binataceae (SeqCode) > Binataceae bacterium (SeqCode). The sequence goes on along the minus strand of DASRHP010000005.1, from coordinate 18,107 downwards.
AAAAGCACGGCCGCCGCGTTCGCCGCGGCCGCGGCGCTTAACGACGCGCTGCCGCTGGTCCATCTGGAGGTGCTCAGCCCTGCGCCGGCCGCGCGCTTCGGCTACGCGGGTGCGTTCCTGACGCTCACCGGATTCGCCGGTAATCCGTCTGAAATAGCTTACCAGCGTGGGCGTATCGCCGAGCTCGCATCCGGCGCGGAGTTCATCGAAGGCGCGCGCGCCAACGAGAATTACGAACTGCTGCGCGATCTCGAACTGGCGCCGACGCCCGGCGGCGCGGCGGCGATGGTCGCGCGGCTTGCGACGCCGCCGGCCGAGCTGGCGCGATGCGTCGAGGCGTGCGCGGCGGAGTTTCGCGCACATGCGGGAAGCGGTGTCGCCGAAATCTTCGTCGGCGGCGACTTGAGCCCGGCCGAGGCCCGCAAGGCGCTTGCGCGATGGCGCGCGGCGGCCCACGCGGTGCGCGGCAATCTGCGGCTGCTTGCCGCTGCACCTGCGTTGCGCGCGCATCTGGACTTCTTTGACGAGCCGCCCGCCGGCGCGCTCGGGCTGATGCGCCGGATGAAGACGGTTTTTGACCCTGCGGGAATCTTCAATCCCGGATGCTTCGCCGGGGGCATCTGATGGCGGACGCATCGAGCAGCGCGGCGGCGCGCGCGCTTGCGGACGAGCAGCCTGTGAAGCCCGGCGCGCCTGCCGTTCGCGCCGCGCCGGCGCGCGACGTCGTCGATTACGACCTGCTCTTCGATTGCGTGCACTGTGGGCTGTGCCTGGAGTCGTGCCCGACCTACCTCGTGACGCGTGCCGAGATGGATTCGCCGCGCGGGCGCGTTTACCTGATGAAGGCGCTCGCCGAAGGGCGGATCGCGCTCGACCGCGACGTCGTGCGCCATTTCGACGCCTGTCTCGGATGCCGCGGATGCGAGACCGCCTGCCCCTCGGGAGTGCATTACGGGCGGCTGCTGGAGCGCGCGCGCGACTACGTCGGCCGCAATTACCAGCGCGCTCTTGGCGACGGCTTTCGTCGCGCAGCGATGCGCGCGATCTTTCCCTTTCCGGCGCGCCTGCGCGCGCTGCTCTGGCCGCTGCGCGTCGCCGAGCGGATGGGGCTGCGCGACGTGGTGCGCCGGCTTGCGCCGCGCGGACTGCGCGAGTGGATAGACCTCGTCCCGCCGCGCCAGTTCGGGGCGCCGCTCTATCCTCAAGCACCGGCGGCGGCGAAGCCGGACGCACCGAGCGCGGTGGTTCATCAGGGATGCGTCGCGCAGGTCTTGACGCCGTCAGAGAACCTCAACAGTGAGCGCGCGCTTGCGGCGGCGGGCTACCGCGTGGTGCGGCTCGGGCACACGGTATGCTGCGGCGCGCTTGACCTGCATGACGGCAATCTGCGGCGCGGGCTGGAATTCGCCCGGCGCAACGTGCGCGCGCTCAGGGCGAGCGGCGCCGAGGCGATTGTCTGCGCGGCCTCAGGATGCGCCGCGGCGATCGCGTCGTACGGCGAACTGCTGAAGGACGATCCGGAACTGGCGGCGGACGCGCGCGCCGTCTCCGCACGTACCAGCGACCTCGGCACGCTATTGCTCGCGCGCGGCGGCGCGGTAGGAAAGCTGGAGTGCGTCGTGACCTACCATGACTCGTGCCATCTGGTGCACGGGATGGGCGTGCGCGAGGCGCCGCGCAAGCTTTTACGCTCGGTCCCGGGCGTGCGGGTGGTCGAGATGGCGGAGTCCGATTTGTGCTGCGGCTCTGCCGGAAGCTACAACCTGCTCGAACCTGCGATGGCGCACGAGCTGGCGCGGCGCAAGGCCGACAATATCGAGGCGACCGGCGCCGATTTCGTCGTGCTTGGCAATCCCGGATGCGAATTCCAGATAGCCGCCGAGCTCCGCCGGCGCGGCTCGCGCGTGCGGGTGATCCATCTCGCCGACTTTCTTGCACTCGCCGCGGCCGGCCCGTGATTCCTCGAAGTGTTTAGAGCCTGCGCGCTATAGGGACTGCGGCATGCGCCGCACCATACGGCACACGCCGGCCGACCTGACGGGAGCGGTTGGTCGATGGCGAAGCGCAAACTCGAGGTAGCGATAGTCGGCGCCGGAATCGGCGGCCTCGCCGCGGCCGGCGCGCTGCGCCGCGTCGGGATCGAGGTCCGGATCTACGAGCAGGCAGGCCGCTTTGCGCGCGTCGGCGCGGGAATCCAGCAGAGCCCCAACGCGGTCAAGGTGCTGCGTGGCCTCGGACTCGAAGACCGTCTGCGGCGGGCGGCCTTCTACCCGCACACCTCGCTCAATCGCGAGTGGGATACCGGCGCGATCACCAACGCGTACCCGCTGGGAGGCGAAATCGAGGAGCGCTTCGGCGCGCCCCATCTGCTGCTCCATCGCGGCGACCTCCGCGACGTGCTCGCGTCGATCGTGCCCGCCGAAATCATTCAGCTCGGCAAGCGGCTGGTCGGACTCGACCAGCGCGGCGACCGGGTCACCCTGACTTTCGCCGACGGCGGGCGTGCGCAGGCCGACGCCGTAATCGGCGCCGACGGCGTTCATTCGTTGGTGCGCGAGATTCTGCTCGGCCCCGAGAAGCCGCGTTTCACCGGGCGCGTCGCCTATCGCACGACATATCCCGCGGCGCGATTAGGCGAGCTGGAGGTTGACGACAGCACCAAGTGGTGGGGCCCCGATCGCCATATCGTAATCTACTACGTCAGGCCCCGCCGCGAAGAGATCTATTTCGTCACCAGCACGCCCGAGCCCGACTTCGAGGTCGAGTCATGGTCGATGAAGGGCGACCTGGGGATGCTGCGCGAGGCTTATGCCGGGTTCCATCCGCAGGTCCAGGCGGTGCTCGCGGCCTGTCCGGAAGTGCACAAGTGGGCGCTGGTCGAGCGCGACCCGCTGCCGCGATGGGGCGAGGGCAGGGTCGTCCTGCTCGGCGACGCGTGCCATCCGATGACGCCGTACATGGCGCAGGGTGCGGCTATGGCGGTTGAGGACGCCGCCGTCCTCTCGCGCTGTCTTGACGGCGTCGATGCCGACGGCGTTGCGCCGGCACTCAGGCGCTACGAACGCAGCCGGAGCGAGCGGACCTCGAAGATCCAGCTCACGTCGCGGCTCAACACCTGGATGCGCCATCACACCGACCCGTCGTGGGTTTACGGCTACGACGCGTGGACCGCTCCGCTGGCCGAGGCGTGACGGAGGGCGTCCGCCTCCAGGCTGCGTGCTGTGAAATTCTCAGCGATTGAGCGGCTGACCACGCTTCGCTAGCAGTGTGGCGAGGCGGTCAACCCCCCTGTGGCGTAGGATCGATTCATGGTTAAATTTTGATGTCCGGTTTACAGGAGGACTTTGTGCGGGACATTAGTTCGCTTCCTGCAAAGGCTCGTGGATTCGTCATGTTTGCCTTGTTCGCCGCCGCGCTTTTGGCGGGCGGCGTCGGCTTCGCTGACACCCAGGTGGCCGTCAGTGCCGAGCCGCAAATGTTCAAGATTCTGAGCTCCGACGGCCAGCAGGTGCTGGGCCATGCCGTGTACCACGTGCGCCCGGCGCCCGACGGTGCGGTCGTAATCGGAGAAAACCGCTACCTCGACGGCGAGCGCGACGTCGAGCATGACGTCATCAAGATCCCCACCAGCGGCGAGCTTCCGACCCTGGTAAGATTCGAACGCGCCTTCTTCAACGCCGACGGTTCGCGCAAGTACGCAAGCCGCGCGGACCTGGGAGCGGGCAGCGCCGTCTGTATCAGCTACGAGAATGGCCGCGAGCGCACGATGAATCGGCGCATGGAATTCGCGCCCGACACCTACGCCGGCGCGAGCGCGGTGGTCGCGCTGGAACACGCGCTACGCCGCGGGATACGCGCGATGGGCTTCCATTTCTTTGATTGCGCGCCCGGGCCAACCGTGGTCGCAGTGACTGCGGATCCGCCTGCCGAGGGCCGGAGCTGGCGCTTCTATCCGTCGAGCCGACTGGCGCAGGTTGACGTGACGGCGGAGCTGGGATGGCTGGGTTCGCTGGTCGAGGGCCTGGTACCCCATCGCGACGTTTGGTTCGACCGCGGCCCGAACGGCGGGTGGGAATACGTCGGCGGCACCGTCCAGCGCTACTTCGCCGGCGGTCCGCAGGTGCTCCTGGTGCGTGAGGCGGCGGCCCACTAGCGCCTCCGCGAATTTGCGATTTCCCGATCAGCGGCGAGCGCGTTCGCGCCCGCGCTCGACCTGAGGGGAGCACGACTCGCGTCCCGCTTAGGGGTTACGGGTAACGACGATTCCACTCCCGCGCAGCATCGGCGAGCCGTCGATCGCGCACACCGCCGCCGCGCCCGGCACCTGTCGGCGCTCGGCGCGGTCGGTGACCTGGAAGACCGCCTCGGCAATGTGTCCCATCCCGTGCAGCCGCCCTTCGCTGAGGCTGCCGCCGAAGGTGTTGACCGGCAGCTCGCCCTCGAGCGCGATTCGCCCGTCCTGGATAAACTGCCACGCCTCGCCGCGCCCGCAGAAGCCCGCAGCCTCCAGCCAATAGAGCGCCGAAGGACTGAAGCCGTCGTAGAGTTGAGCGGCGTCCATGTCCGACGGGCCCATCGCGGCCGCCGCCCACAGCTTGTCGGCGAGCGATTTTCCGCACGCGACGTAATCGTCGAGCGTGTAATAGAGCAGGGCGCGGCGGCCGGCGGTGTTCTGTCCGTAGCCGGCAAGGTAGGCGGGCGGATGGCGCAGGTCGCGCGCACGCTCGCTCGTGGTCATCACCAGCGCGACGCATCCTTCGACCGGCACGTCGCAATCGAACAGGCAGAAGGGCTCGGCGATAAGCCGCGCCTTGAAGTAATCCTCGCGCGTCATCGGTTTGGTGTAGAAGAACGCGCGCGGGTTGAGATTGGCGTTGCGCCGCGAGTTGACAACGAAGCTGCATAGGTGCTCGCGGGTCGCGCCGTACAGATGCATGTAGCGCCGCCACGCCATCGCGTGCGACTGGATGATGCTGATCGCGCCCCACGGCGCGAGGAACTGCGCGTCGCCCGCGGCGCGCGCGGCGCCGAACGCGCCGTAGCGGCGTGGTTGATGGAGCGCGCGCCAGATCAGCACGTAATCGCAGGCGCCGGCGAGCAGCGCGTTGGCGCCCTCGATAACCGGCGCCGCGATCATCCCGGTTTCGATCTGCGCGTACCAGCGGACGTCCAGTACAGGCGCCAGATGGTTGATGATCCACGCCACGCTGACGATATCGACGCCGTCGCGGCTGCCCGCGCCCAGAAATGGCGCTTCGGGATAGGTGGCGAGCCCGTCAATCTGCGTGGGGCTCAGCCCGGCGTCGGCGACCGCCGCGCGGCAGGCGTCCAGCGCGAGCAGCCCCAGCGGGCGCTTCGACTCGCGCACCAGCTCGGAGTAGCCGATCCCAACGATCGCGGTCTTGCCCTTGCCTGCCCACATCGCCCCGTGCCCTCTCTCACACCGGCCTGAACTGCGGAATCACGAGGTCCGCCCCACGCTCTTCGAAGCAGACTTCGACGCGGCCGCCGATGCGGATTTTGCCGAGCTCCGCGTGCGGCAGGGTGGCGACCATGAACAGCATCGGTTGTTCGTCGAGCTCGACCACGATATTGACGTAGGGAATCTCGCTCTCGAAGCCGGCGACGTTGGGCTGATGCATCACGGTGTAGGTGTAAATGGTGCCGCGGCCGGAAAGCGGCGCGAACTGCAGGTTCGGCGATGAGCAGCGGTCGCAGGTCGGGCGCGGCGGATGGTTGTAATAGCCGCACTCGGAGCATCGCTGGGCGACCAGCCGGTGCTCGCGCGCCGCGTCCCAGAACGGCTGCGAGAGTTCGTCGGGAACCGGAACCGGTTTTTCGTTCGGCAGCGCCATGGCGCGTTCCAATCGCGGATCCTGCGTGCGACGCCCGCGTCGCGCCGGCGAATCCGCATCCGTCTATAGCAGGTTTGCCCGCGCGAGTGTCAGCGCCGCGCGCGCTTTTCCGCGGTCGGCGCCGTGCAACGAGCGACCGGCGCAGGCGGCGCTGGCGCCTCGGGGAAGTAGCGCCACCGCATCCATGCCGCCACGTCAACGAGGCCGATCATCACCGGCACCTCGATAAGCGGGCCGATCACTGCGGCGAAGGCCGCGCTGCTGTCGATGCCAAAGGTTGCGACGGCGACCGCGATCGCGAGCTCGAAGTTGTTCGAGGCCGCGGTGAAGGAAAGCGCGGCAGTCCGAGCATAATTCGCCCCCGCCTTGCGGCTCAGCGCGAAGGAGAGCGAGAACATGGTCACGAAGTAGAGCACGAGCGGGACCGAGATCCGCGCAACGTCGAGTGGCAGCCGCACGATGGCGGCGCCCTTGATCGAGAACATCACCACGATCGTGAACAACAGGAAAATCAGCGTGAGCGGACTGATGCGAGGAACGAACTCGCGCCGGTACCATTCCCTGCCCTTACGCGCAGTCAGGATCTTCCACGTCGCGAAGCCGGCGGCGAAGGGGATCCCCAGGTAGATGCCGACGCTTGCCCCGATTTTGCCGACCGTAATGCGAACCGCGGCGCCGTCCAGTCCCAGCCATCGCGGGAGCACGGTGATGAAGGCGAAGGCGTAGAGTGAGTAGAAGAGCACCTGGAAGATCGAGTTGAAGGCGACCAGCCCAGCGCAGTACTCGCTATCGCCTTCGGCGAGATCGTTCCACACGATAACCATCGCGATGCATCGCGCGAGACCGATCAGGATCAGCCCGACCATGTACCCGGGCGAATCGCGCAGGAACGCTACCGCAAGCGCGAACATCAGCAGCGGACCGATAATCCAGTTTTGCACCAGCGAGAGGCCCAGGATTTTCCAGTCGCGAAAGACGTCGCCCAGCTCGTCGTAGTTAACTTTCGCAAGCGGCGGGTACATCATCAGGATGAGCCCGAGCGCGATCGGGATCGAGGTCGTGCCCAGGCTCAGCGCGTCGAAGGCCGCCTTCACTTCGCCGAAGGTCTCGCCCAATGCGACGCCCGCCGCCATCGCAAGGAAAATCCAAAGCGTTAGGTAGCGGTCGAGAAACGACAGCCGGCGCATCACGGACGGCTGCGAAATTGTCGCGACTGCACTCATCGCAGGCACCTGTCGGGATTGATCCGTCTGCGCGCCGATCAGCGCTCCGATCCACTGCGGCCGCGGGTCTCGCCAACCTCTCGAACATGCCGCTGCAGCGTTAGCCGGTCGAGTGAATCTATCGGCAGACTGGTGAAAATTTTGATTCGGCGCTCCAGTTCGGTGTAAACGCGCAGAAAGAAACGGCGCCTCGCCTCAGCGGGGCCGGCGAACGCCGCAGGGTCGGCGACACCCCAGTGCGCGGTGATCGGCTGCCCCGGCCACAGCGGGCATGTCTCGCCCGCGGCCTGGTCACATACGGTGAAGACGAAGTCGAGCGGGGGCGCGCTCGGGCGCGCGAACTCCTCCCAGCTTTTGCTGCGCAGGCCGGAAGTTTCGTAGTTCAGGCTTGTGAGCAGCTCGAGTGTCAGGGGATGGATGACGCCCGTTGGATGGCTGCCCGCGCTGAAGGCGCGAAAGCGCCCGCCGCCCCATCGGTTGAGCGCACACTCGGCCATGATGCTGCGCGCCGAATTGCCGGTGCACAGGAACAGCACGTTGAACACGCGCTCAGCCATCGTTGCGCGTCCGCCGTGCCCGCCCTTGAGGCGTGTTGCGCGCCGCGGCCCGTTTCACCACCCGCCCGGCCGCCTGATTGACCGCCGCGGCGCAGGGTTCCGGTTGGCACAGGCCGGGACGCCCGCCGCAGCAATGGTCGGTCAGGTAGCCGAGCAAGCCGTTCATCGCTTCGTAGTCGGCGAAATAAATAATCGAGCGGCCCTGACGGCGCGAGGTTACGAGCCTGGCGAAGCGGAGCTGATTGAGATGGAACGACAGCGTGGGCGCCGCCAGGCTGAGGCGCCGGCCGATTTCACCGGCCGCCATCCCATGCGGCGCAATGCCGATCAGCAGCCGGAAGATGTCGAGGCGGGTTTCCTGGGCGAGCGCGCCGAGCGCCGCGATTGCCGCGGCTTTGGTCGGTAACAGTTCCATATTTCCAGAGCTATAGAAATATATCGCACAACGCGCGCGCCGGCGTCAACTGCGACCCGGGGCCGGAAATCTAGCTCAGGTATCCAGCGTGGCGCAGGTATTCGGCGAGCAGCACCGCGCCGCGCCCGGCGCCCATCGCCGCGTTGTGCGTCACCAGCAGGTATTTCACGCCGTTGGGCAGGACCTCGTCGGCGCGGATGCGTCCGACCGAGGTGGTCATCCCGCGCTCGGCGTCGCGGTCGAGCCGCGGCTGCGGACGCATCGGGTCGCGATGCACGGTGATCATGTGGTGCGGCGAGTTGGGCAGGCCAAGTGCGGTGAACTCGCGGCCGAAGCTCTCGAAGGCTTCGCTCACCGCCTCGGGCGAGGCCGCGCGCTTGAGCGCCACCGCGACCGCCTCGGTGTGACCGTTGAGCACCGCGGCGCGAGTGCAGGTCGCGCTCACCTTGACTGGCAGTTCGGCGATTCCGCCCTCGCCCATCCGGCCCAGGATCTTGCGCGTCTCGATCGTGATGCGCTGCTCTTCGTGCGGGATGAACGGGACGATGTTCTCAACGATGTCGAGCGCAGGCAGGTCGCGTCCGGCGCCCGAAATCCCCTGCATCGTGGTGACCATCGCGGCCTCCACGCCGAAGCGCGCGTCGAGCGCCTTGAGCGTCACCGCAAGGCCCGTCGCCGTGCAATTGGGCAACGTCACGATATAACCCTTCCATCCGCGGCGCCGGCGCTGCTCGCGCACGATCGCCAAATGGTCGAGGTTGACGCCGGGAATCACCAGTGGCACGTCGGGCTCCATCCGATGCGGTCGGGCAGTGCTGATGGTGGGCACGTGCGCGGCGTAGAGCGGCTCCAGCTCACGCGCGGCCTCCGATTCGACCGCGGCGAAGACCACGCCGATGCCGTTCACACGCATCGACCTGGCGTCCTGGACTTCGAGGCCCAGCGCCGTTGTCGGCGGTTCGCATCCGCCGACGTACCATCGTCGGATTCCGCTCGCGGCGTCGGTGATGGCTTCGCCAAAGCTTTTGCCGGCCGAGCGCTCGGAGGCGGCGAGTGCGGCGATTTCGAAGAAGGGATGGCCGTCGAGGGCGGCGAGCACCTGTTGGCCAGCGATTCCGGTGGCTCCAACGACCGCGGCTTTGATCTTCATCTCGAGCTCGAAGCTGTCGCGAACCGTGCGCCTTGCGCCGCGCGCGCGCGCGGGCCCGCGCCCCATCCGGAACGCGCTCCAAAGCTTACAGAATATAGATACGGATGGACGCGATCCATACTGGGGCGCAGCTCACAGGCGGCGCAGCAGCCAGTCGCGCACGGTGCCATATAGCTCGTCGCCGGCGTGGGTGAAGCGATGGTCAGCGCCATCGAAGAGCTGGAGCGTGCGCGGCTCGCGCGCGCGTTCGTAAAGTATCTGCGAGCATTCATGCGAGAGGATCGTGTCGGCGGTGCCGTGCAGCAGGAGCAGCGGGCGCGGCGCAAGCTCGCCGACCACGTGAGCGCCGGCAAGCTGGCTGGAGAGCGCGATGACGGTGGTGACCGCCGGGGCGAGCGTGCCCGCATTGATCGCGACCGCGCCGCCGAAGGAATGGCCGATGAGCGCCGCGCGCGCGTAGCCGATGCTCTTGAGAAAGGTCAGCCCGGCCATCGTGTCGACGACGCACTCGCCGAACTCGTTGGGCATCCGGTAATTCAGCCGCGCCACGCCGATCCCCAGCGGCGGCAGTTCCAAGCCCATCCGCGCGTAAAGCAGCGCCGGGCCGTCGAAGCCGCCGATCGCGCCGCAAATACAGAGCGCTATGCGGCCGGGCGGCTCGGCGCCATGAAGTACGAGCGGGATGTCGCCGCGGGTGGTGCGAATCTCAACCCGCCGCGCGCATGCGATTTCCTCACCCGAGTTTACGCCGAGGATACGCAGGCTGATTTCGTCTTCGCCGACCATCAATTGCGTTTCCGCCGGCCCGCGCCGCTCACACGTAGAGCGCGGCGAGACGGCGCAACTCGGCGGCGTAGCTTTCGGGCTTGAGCTGGGCGCCGATCAGCATCAGGACGCATCGATGGGCGCCGGCGGCGGCGTACTGCTTGAGCCCGGCCTGCACCTCGGCGCGCTCGCCGCGCAGCTCGCGGCGCATGATCGTGATATCGAGGCGGCCGAAGTCGGTGCCTGCGGCGTCGCATTCGGCGCGCAGCTTGCGCAGCTCATCGCTGAGCTGCGCGGGCGAGAGAAAGATCGGGCACCAGCCATCGCCCCAGCGCGCCACCCAGCGCAGCGCGTTCTTGTCCTTGCTCCCGATGATGATCGGCGGGCCGCCCTTGCGCGCGGGCTTCGGATAGCAGCGCACGGGCGGGAACTTCACGTAACGGCCCTCAAAGGAGGCCTCCTCTTTGGTCCACAGCTCGCGCATCGCGGCGACGTGCTCGCGCGTCTGGGTCCAGCGATGGTTGAAATCGACGCCGAGGATCTCGGACTCCTCGCGCAGCCATCCGGCGCCGATACCGAGGAGCAGGCGACCGCCCGAGAAGCGGTCGAGCGAAGCGGCCTCGTTGGCGGTGAGCAGCGGGTTGCGCTCGGGCACCAGCAGCACGCCAGTCGCCAGCATCAAGCGTTTGGTCGCGCCCGCCGCCATCGCCATCGCCACGAACGGATCGCACATGTGGTAATAGACGTCGGGGATCTGCCCTTCGCCCGGGCGCGTTTCCGGCAGCGGCGTTGAGGTCTGGACCGGCATCACCGAATGGTCGGGCAGCCAAAGCGACTCGAAGCCGAGTTCCTCGGCGGTGCGTGCGAGGTCGGCGGGATTGACGGTGCGCTCGTTGGGTGCGACCAGCAGTCCTATTTTCATGGTGTCCTCGAATAGCCTGGCGAATCGTCGTCCATCCCAGCCGTGCGACTTAACCCTTGGCCCCTTCCCTTAAGGGAAGGGGGAGAGATCAGGGCGCCCGCATCGTCGATCCGACGACATTCCTATTTCTTCGGGGCAGTGACCTCCTGGAAGGCGCGGATCGCCTCGACCGCAGTTGGCACTCCGCTGTACTGCGAAAGGTGGAATATCATTTCCTTGAGCTCGGCCTGGGTGATGCCCAGGTTGAGCGCGCCACGCATGTGGACGCGCAGCTCGGCGCCGCGCCCGAGCGCCATCAGCGCCGCCATCGTGATCATCGAGCGAGTCTTGATCGGCAGTCCCGGGCGGGCCCAGATCTTGCCGAACAGCTCGTCGTTGAGGAACTTGCCGAAGTCGGCATCGAAAGAGCTGAGAAACTCGTCGCCCGCCTTGGCCGCCTTTTCGCCCCACAACTGGGTGCGGATAGCCATTCCCTTTTCGCGCGCATCGTCAGCCATTGCGATTCTCCTTATCGTTAGTAAGTTAGTTAGTCAGTAGCGGTACACCCGGTTCAGGAAGAGGTGCGTACCTTGACCCCGGCGCGCTCTTCCTGGACCATGAACGCCGCCGCCGCGTCCTTTTCGCCCCAGCCCTTGTTGAGCGCCTCGAGCAGGTCCTGCTCGGCGTGCACCGCCAGCGGCATCGGCACGTTCAACTCGCGTGCGAGCTCGGTGGCGAGCCCGAGGTCCTTGCGCGCGAGCTTTAGCGCGAAAGTCACGTAGTCGAAGTTGCCGCGGAAGATCATGCGCGGCAGCGCCGCGTTGAGCACCATCCCCTGCCCGTAGGCGCCGCCCTGCACCGCGCGCAGGAGGGCCTCGGGCTTGACGCCCGCCTTGACTCCCATCGTGAAGGCCTCGGCCAGCAGCTGGGTGGTGCAGATCGCGATCATGTTGTGGACGAGCTTGGCGACCGAGCCGGCGCCGATCTCGCCGATGTAGGTCACCTTGTCGCCGATCGCGTCGAGCGCCGGCTTGACCTGGTTGTAGTCGGCCTCGCTCCCGCCCACCATCACTGCCAGCGTCGCCTTGCGCGCGCCGACCACGCCGCCGCTCACCGGCGCGTCGAGCATCCGGATGCCCTTGGCCTTGAGCGTGGCATGGAGCTGGCGCACCACGGTGGGCGAATTGGTCGAGAGGTCGACGTAGAGCGTCCCTGGCGCCATTGCGCCGATCAGCCCGGCCTCGCCCAGCACCACCGCCTCGACCTCGCGCGGCCCGGGTAGCGAGGTGAAGACGACCTCGGCCTCCTTGGCGGCTGCCGCGGCGCTGTCGGCCCACTTGGCGCCGCCGGCGATATGGGGTTCGGCGACCTGACGGCGGATGTCGTGAACGGTGAGCTGATGGCCCGCCTTGAGCATGTTGAGCGCCATCGAGCCGCCCATGTTGCCGAGCCCTATGAATCCGATTCGCATACCCGACCTCCCGTGGCGAAAAAAGCCGGGGCATTGCGCCCCGCGACGAAAAGCTGCGACGATCCAGCCCCCTTAAAGCATCGCCGGCGGAATCCCGCAAGGAAAACGAGCAGATGCGCCGCCCGCAGACCGGGGCGGCGGTTCAGTCCATCGTCAAGGCACTTCCGGGCACCTTCACGCCTTAACTAACCGATTGGTCGGGCGATTGACTTTCCACCGGGACTTGTATAACCGTATTGAGCCTGAAGGCCTTATCCAGAGCGGCGGAGGGACTGGCCCGATGATGCCGCAGCAACCGGCCCGCCCAGGGTGCTGGTGCTAATTCCGACGGGGCGAACGCGCTCCGGAAGATAAGGCGAGAGTCGTCGCACCCTCGTCCTTGTCTTGGGAAGAGGGTCTTTTTTTAGGCCCTTCTTCGATGGCGCTGCCGGGCTGGATATTGGGCGGGAGCGCAGAATCACTTGAGAAGCCAGAAGAGCCCGGGCAACGAATCGCGAGCGGTCGAAGGGTCGGTCTTGGTCGTCGGGATGGGCGGTCTCGGCGTGCCGGCCGTATGCGGACTGGTGCGCGGCGGTGTCCGACGGTTAGGGCTGGTCGATCCGGACCCGGTGGAGCTTTCCAACCTCGCCCGCCAGGTCATCTATGGCGCCTCCAGCCTCGGGCGGTTGAAGGTCGAGGCCGCAGCCGAGCGCCTGCGCGAAGGGTCCGAATCGGTTGCGATCGAGACCTGCCCGTTCGCTCTGTCACCAACCAACGCGCGCGGCCTTGTCCGGCGCTATGACTTCGTGATCGACGCGACCGACGATCCTGCGGCCAAGTTTCTGATCAACGATGTTTGCCTCGCGCTCGGCAAGCCCTTCGTATATGCGGGCGTGCTCGGGATGACGGGCCAAGCAATGACGGTGCTTGCGGGGCGCACGGCCTGTTTGCGCTGCCTGTTCGAGGAACCGCCCGATACGGCCGAAATCGCGAGCTGCCGCGAGGCGGGAATTATCGGTCCGGTCGCCGCGGTGATTGGCGAGATCGAGGCCGCCGAGGCAATCCGCTGGCTTGCCGGCGGGGCGCCGGAGCTGGCGGGAAAAATTCTGACTTATGAGGCGGGCGCGCATGGACGGATCCGCGTGACGCCGGTCAACGTGCGGGCGGGATGCGGATGTGCGGGCGCCGCGGTGCGCGGCGCCGAGCGTCCGGCCGCAGCGCGCAGCCAGTGAGGAACATGCGATGAACTACGTCACCAACCTGAAGTGCCGCGAGTGCGGGCAGGAATACCCGGTCAAGCCGCTGCACGTATGCGAAGACTGCTTCGGCCCGCTCGAGGTCGGCTACGACTACGCCGGGATTCGCGCGGCGGTTTCGCGCGCGACGATCGCGGCGCGCCCGCATAACCTCTGGCGTTACCGCGAGCTGCTGCCGGTCGAGGGCGAGCCCGATGCCGGCCCGTTTTCCGGCTTCACTCCGCTCCTGCACGCGCGCCGGCTGGGCGCCGAGCTCGGGCTTAAGCGGCTCTATATCAAGGACGACACGGTCAACCATCCGACGCTCTCCTACAAAGACCGGGTGGTGTCAGTGGCGATCACCAAGGCGCGCGAGTTCGGTTTCACCACGGTGTCGTGCGCGTCCACCGGCAACCTGGCGACGGCGGTTGCCGCGCATGCCGCGCGGGCCGGCTTGCGCTCGGTGATTTTCATGCCCGAGGGGGTCGAGACCGGCAAAATCGTGGGCTCGGCGATCTACGGCGCGCAGGTGATCACGATTCGCGGCAATTACGACGACGTCAACCGGCTGTGCAGCGAAATCGCCGACAAGTACGGGTGGGCTTTCGTCAATATCAACCTGCGCCCGTACTACACCGAGGGGGCCAAGACCTTCGGCTTCGAGGTCGCCGAGCAGCTCGGATGGCGCCTGCCCAACCATATCGTGCTCCCGACCGCCGGCGGCACCATCCTGCCTAAGGTCGCCAAGGCCTTCCGCGAGCTGCGCGAGGTCGGCCTGGTCCACGGCGGCGAGTGCAAGGTGTACTGCGCGCAGGCGGCCGGCTCGGCGCCGGTGATCCATGCGCTGCACAAGGGCACCGACCTCATCACCCCCGTCAAGCCCGACACGATCGCCAAGTCGATCGCGATCGGCAATCCGGCCGACGGCTTTTACGTCCTGCGCGCGGTGCGCGAGTCGAACGGATGGGGCGATAGCGCGACCGACGCCGAGATTATCAACGCGATCAAGCTGCTCGCCCGCACCGAGGGCATCTTCGCCGAGCCCGCCGGTGGGACGACGCTGGCCGTCGCGCTCAAGCTGCTTGCCGCGGGGCGCTTCAAGCCCGACGACAGCGTGGTGGTGTCGATCACCGGCAACGGCTACAAAACGCTGGAGGCGGTGGCAAAATCGATCGAGGAACCGTTCGTGATCGAGGCTCGGCTCAAGGACTTCGACGCGCTCTACGAGCGGCTGGGCAACGGCAAGCGGACGATGGCCGGCGCGGCTTGATGGGGCGCGGGCGCGCTTGTAAAGCCGGGCGCGGAAGCATAAGCATCAGACCAACTCTAGGAGGTACGGTTTCGACCATGTCAGTCAGGGTACGGGTTCCGACGCCGTTGCGCAGGTTCACCGGGGGCAGCGACGAGGTCGCCGCGGCGGGCGAGTCGGTGCGCGCGATTATCGAGGACCTCGAACGGCGCCACCCGGGAATCCGCGAGCGCCTGCTGGACGACAAAGGCGAACTGCGCCGCTTCGTCAACATCTACGTCAACGGCGACGACATCCGCTTCCTCAACCAGCTCAACTCGAAGGTCAAGGATGGCGACGACCTTTCCATCGTCCCAGCTATCGCCGGCGGCTGCTGAGCAGGAGTACGTGCCGACCGCGCGCGCGCACAGCGTGCTCGAGCTGATCGGCAACACCCCGCTGCTCGAAATCACCCGCGTCACCCAAGGCCTGCTGCGCCCCGGGGTGCGGGTCTTCGCCAAGCTGGAAGGGGTCAACCCGGGCGGCTCGGTCAAGGACCGGCCTGCGCGCAAAATGGTCGAGCTCGGCCTTCAGCGCGGCGAGTTGCGTCCGGGCAAGGTGATTATCGACTCGACCTCGGGCAACACCGGAATCGCGCTGGCGATGGTGGGCGCGGCGCTCGGCTATCCGGTCGAGCTGGTGATGGCGGCCAACGTAAGCCGCGAGCGTAAGAAGATTATCGAGGCCTTCGGCGCGCGACCCATCTACTCCGACCCGCTGGAAGGCTCCGACGGCGCGATCGTGCTCTGCCGCAAGCTTATCGCCGCGAATCCCGAGCGCTACTTCAAGCCCGACCAGTATAATAACGAGGCCAACCCGCTGGCACACTTCGAGACCACCGGACCCGAGCTCTGGCGCCAGACCCGCGGCCGGGTCACCCATTTCGTCGCCGGCATCGGCACCGGCGGCACCATCATGGGAACCGGGCGCTATCTCAAAGCGCAGAACCCGGCGGTGAAGGTTATCGCGGTCGAGCCCGACGACCCGATGCACGGGCTGGAGGGGCTCAAGCACATGGCCTCGTCGATCGTCCCTGGCATCTACCACGAGCGCGAGCTCGACGGCAAAATCCAGGTCAGCACCGAGGACGCCTACGAGATGGTCTATGCGCTGGGTCAGCTTGAAGGCGTGCTGGTGGGACAGTCGTCGGGCGCGGCGATGGTGGCGGCGCTGCGGGTCGCGCGCGGCCTGCGCGAGGGATGCGTGGTGACGGTGTTCGCCGACTTTGGCGACAAGTATCTTTCGACCAACCTGTGGATCGGATGGGAGCAGTGGCGCAGGGAGCGCCTGCTGAAGCTCGTCAGCAAATGGAACGCGTCCGCGAGCGTTACTACCTGACCTACCCCAAGACGCTGATTCGCGAGCCGCTTCTCTACCACCTGGTCAAGAAGTTCGACCTGGTGTTCAACATCCGCGGCGCCAGCGTTTCGGAGGAGATGGGCCTGGTCGCGGTCGAGTTCGAGGGTACCAGCGAGCAGATCGAGCGCGCCCTGGCATGGTTGCGCCAGAGCGGCGTCACGGTCGAACCGATCGAGAAGAACGTTATTGAGTAGGCGCGGCTCGCGCCCCGATGATTCTCAACGACCAGCAGATCGAGCGCTACAGCCGCCAGATCATCGTTCCCGGCGTCGGCGGGCGCGCGCAAGAGCGCCTGCTCGGCGCGCATGCGGCGGTCGTCGCTGAGCCCGCCGACGCCGAGGGGGCGCTCGCCTATCTGGCCGGCGCGGGCGTGGGCCGGATAACGAGTTATCCGCTCGGCGCGCGCGAGGCGTACGAACAAAGGGTCGCGCACCTGCGCGACCTCAATCCCGAGGTGACGGTCATGCTTGCCGGCGGCGCCGAAGGCGCGCGCCGCGACGCCGACGCGCTAACCTTCCCGGGACTGATCCTGGCTCTCATTGGCAGCGCGCGCACGGCCGAAATTGCGGAATCCGTCTGTCGCGCGCATCGCCACGCTCAGGCAGTGATCGCGCGGCTCGATACGCCGGCGCTGGTCGCGGTGCTTCCCGCGCCGCCGCCGTGTGCGCTATGCGCCGACGCGGAGGTGCTGCGAGCTCCCGGCGAGCGCGCCGCGAATGCGGGTGCGGTTGGGATGGTTGCCGTGACGGAGGCATTCAAGCTGCTCGCGGGGTTGGAGGAACGTCCTGCGCCGCGGCTGTTCGAGTTTACCGGCTACGCCACGACGCCGCGCGCGCTGGCACGCCGCGCCGGCGGCGCGCGATGCGCATGCCAGGCGCAATGAGCGGCTCGCCCGCCAACGAGGCTGGGCGCGCCGCACGCGCCGCGGATACCGCGCTCTGGATGTTTGACTTCGACAACACCCTGGCGCCGCTGGAGCCGGCGGTCGATTGGGCGGCGAGCAGGCGCGAATTGCAGGCATGGCTAGCCGAACGCGGTGTCGCGCCAGCGCTTTTCGAGGAATTTCCGCGCGGCAACCTGGTGCTGTACGAGGCGTTGCGGGCGCGGCTTGAGGCGGGCGGCGCGGCCGCGCGCTCCGTGCTGCCTTCGTCCGATGCGGCTGCGGCAGCTTACGACCGCCACTCGCACGGCGCGCTGCTCCGCGGCGCCTCCGCGATTATCGAACGCTACGAACTGGCGGGTGTGGGCGCCCTTGCGCCCGCGCCCGGCGCGCTCGAGTTGCTCCGAGCGCTCAACGCCGCAGGTTGTGCGGTGGCGGTTGTGACTTCCAATTCGTCCCGCACGATCCGAGCCTGGCTAACGTCGCATCGAGCCGAGGCGCTGGCTCGGGTGATCGTCGGCCGCGACAGCGGGCTTGCGCTCAAGCCCTCGCCCGCGACGCTCAGGCGCGCGCTGGAGCTGTGCGCCGTCACCCCTGCCGAGGCCGTCTTCGTCGGCGACAGCGAGGCGGATTTCCGTGCGGCGGCGGGTTCGGGAGTGCGCTTCTACGGGATTAATGCTCGGGCGGAGGGGCGCGAGCGGCTTTTTGCACTCGGCGCTGCCGAGGTATTTACGTCGCCCGCCGCTCTCGCGGCGCATCTGGATCTCCAGGCACGCGAGACAGCGCTGAAGCCCCTGAAAGCAATGAGTTAGCGGCTCTTGCGTTGAGAGCAGGAGTTACATAACTTAATCAGTTTGTTTAGTCATTTATTTTAGGGAGGCGGCATTCGCGGGCGATGAGCGAGGGATTCACGTTGTGGTTCACGGGGTTGTCGGGAGCGGGGAAGTCGACGTTGGCGGGGATGGCGGCGGAGGAGCTGCGGGGGCGGGGCTACCGGGTGGAGGTGCTGGACGGGGACGAGGTGCGCAC
>DASRHP010000004.1 GCA_035650475.1 Candidatus Binataceae bacterium | reverse complement strand
GGAACGGTGCTGCTGGCCGCGCTGTCGCTGAGATGGAAAAAATTCTGCACTGCGCACGATGATCTCGATGACGAGGCGAATCGTCTCGACGATCTGATCGAGGCGACCCCCGAGAGCGGCTATGCATGGCTGGCGGCGCTGATGGCGTTCGTCGCCGTCGCAGTCTTCTTCGTGCAGCTCACCGGAATGCGCTTCGTGCTGTTTCCGCCGCTGGTCGTGATCGGGTTCGAGATGCTGGGGCACACGGCGATCTGCCCGTGGGCGAATCAGCCGCTCAAACTTCCGCTCGCCTGCTTTCTCACCGCGCTCGGCGGATTCATCTCCTGGCGCTATATCGCCGCAACTCCGCTCGCCGCGGCGGTCAGCATGGGATGGGGAATCGCCGTCCTGCGCGTGTTCGAGCTGCACGTGCCGCCGGCGCTCGCGGTGGCGCTGCTGCCGCTGGTGATGGATCGGCCGACGGCGGCCTATCCGTTCGCGGTCGCACTCGGCACGGCGTTGCTTGCGCTCTGGTTCCTGGCCTGGCGGCGATTTGCGCGCGTGGCGCTCACCATCCCCGGGGCATCCCGAGCAGGCGCTCGGCGATGATGTTGCGCTGGATTTCCGAGGTGCCCTCCTCGATCGTGTTGCCGCGCGCGCGCAGCGTCCCGTACTGCCAGCGTCCGTCCTCGACCGCGTGCGGCGAGCCTTCGACCAGCATCGCCGCCGGCCCCTGGATCGCAAGCGCAAACTCGTTCATGCGCTGATTGAGTTCGCTCCACAAAAGCTTGGAGATCGAACCTTCGGGACCGGGCGTGCCGCCGCGCAGCAGGCGCGAGAAATTGCGGTAGGCGAGATACTTCATCGATTCGACGTCGATATAAAACTGGGCGAGCGTCTGGCGGATGACGCGCGGGTCGAGCGGCGTCGCGCGCTCGGCGATCGCGCGCAGCGCGAGCGCCTTGAGGTCCTCGAAGGTGTTGCGAAAGCGCGCGACGATCGAAAGCGCGAGCGTCGCACGCTCGTTCATCAGCGTGGTCAGCGCAACGCCCCATCCGCCGCCCTGGTGGCCGAGCAGATTTGCACGCGGCACGCGCACCTCGTCGAAGAAGAGCTGGTTGAATTCCTCCTCGCCGGTCATCTGGCGCAGCGGCCGCACGCTGACGCCCGGACTGTGCATGTCGACCAGCAGGTAGCTGAGCCCGCGATGCTTCGGCTGGTCGGGCTCGGTGCGCACCAGCAGCATGCACCAGTCGGCGATCTGGCCCAGCGAAGTCCAAAGCTTGGCGCCGTTGACGACGAACTCGTCGCCGCGCGGCTCGGCGCGCGTGGTTAGCGCGGCGAGATCGGAACCCGAGCCCGGCTCGGAAAAGCCCTGGCACCAGATCTCCTCGCAGGAGAGAATTTTCGTGAGAAAGCGCCGTTTCTGTTCGTCCGTTCCGTGCTCGAGGATCGTCGGCCCACCCATCGAGAGCCCGAGCAGATTGAGCGGCGACGGCGCGCGGGCACGCGCGACCTCCTCGTTGAAGATCGCGTCATATACGATCGTCTTGCCCTGGCCGCCGTATTCGACCGGCCACGAGAGGCCGAGGAAGCCCGCCTCGAACAGCCGCCGCTGCCATTCCTTGAGCGCCTGGATCGAGGCCGCGTCGGTGGGCAGGCCGAAGCCGCGATCGACGATGCCCTTGGGTGCGTTGGCCTCCAGCCACTGGCGCGCGCGTAGTCGGAACGCCTCTTCCTCGGGGCTGTAGCTGAAATCCATCGTGCGCTCCTGTCCGAAGGAAACGCCGGCGGTGGCCGCAGCGCTAGTTGATGACCTTGGCGCTGCGCAGCTCCTCGAGCGTCGCACGCTCGACGCCGACCTCGCGCAGGACTTCCTCGGTATGCTCGCCCAGGCGCGGCGGGATACGCCACATCCGGGCCGGCGTCTCGCTCAGACGCGGGCCGGGGTTGACCGTGCGCACGGTGCCGGCGTCGGGATGCTCGTAGAGAGTGAAGTTTTCGTTGGCGACGACCTCTTCGTCGGTGAACAAGCTCTCGTAATCGTTGACCCGCCCGCATGGGACGTCGGCCTTCTCGAGCACTTCGAGCCACTCGCCCGTGGTGCGCTCGGGCAGGACGCGGGCGAGGCCGCGCAGGATGCCGCGGATACGCTCGGTCCGGTCGGGCACATCCGTCCACCACTCATGATGGCCGACGCCGATGCATAGGCGCTCGAACTGAGCGTCGGTGAAGGGCGCTATCGAAACCCATCCGTCCTTGGTCCGGAACGGGTCGAGGCTCTGGCTCTTGGGCGCCTGATGCTTGTACTCGTCCTCGGGCACGAAGGTATAGCCGACCATGGTGTCGTTGCAGGTGAATGCCATCATCGCCTCGACCATCGGGATGCGGATGTATTGGCCAACGCCGCGGTTGCGCGCCGCGTGCAGCGCGCTGACGACGCTGAGCGCCGCGGTCATCCCGCTGATCTTGTCCGCCAGCGCCATCTTGACCACGGTCGGCTGCTCGCCGCGCCGCCCCTGGATCGCCGCCATCGTCGAGAAGCACTGGATCACCGGATCGTAGGCGGGGGCGTTGGCGTAGCGTCCCTTCGGTCCGAAACCGCAGATCGAGCAATAGATGATTTTGGGATTGAGGCGGCGGATATCGGCGTAGCCAATGCCGAGCCGGTCGGCGACGCCCGGACGGTTGTTCTCCACGATGGCGTCGGCGCGCACCGCCAGCATCCGCACCAGGTCGCGCCCCTGTTCCTTCTTCAGATCGATCACGACGCTGCGCTTGTTGCGGTTGAAGTTGAGGAAGGAGGCGGTGACGCCGTTCTTGCGCGGGCGGCCGATCTGGCGGGTGCTGTCGCCCTCGGGCGGCTCGACCTTGATGACGTCAGCGCCGAGGTCGCCGAGCATCATCGTGCAAAACGGCCCGGAAACGACCTGGGTCAAGTCAAGGATGCGAAAGCCAGCCAGCGGTCCTTCTGCCATGTGTGTCTCACGTCCTCGGAAATGTCGTGCCCCGCGCGGCGGCGGGGGGCGAAAGTAGAGCCTGATTAGCCCCCGCGCCCGTGCCCCGTCAAGCGCTCCGCGTCGGCACTTCGGCGTGAAATCACCTGCGCGCCGTCGCCAGATCTTCGCGCAGGCGAGCATGGCTGAGGGCCGGCAACTCGCGCCGCACCTTTGCAAGATAGTCGAGGTCGATCGGCGCCACGACCACGCCTTCCTGATCGGCGGCGCGGCCGATTACCCTTCCCCACGGATCGACGATCGCCGAGTTGCCGTAGTCGCTGAAACCGTGGACGTTGGGGCCGAATTGCGCGGGCGCGATCACGTAAACCTGGTTCTCGATTGCGCGAGCGCGCAGCAGCGCCTCCCAGTGCGCCTCGCCGGTGGGGAAGGTGAAGCAGCTCGGTACCGTCACGATCTCGGCGCCGGCGAAGGTCAGCCGCCGATATAGCTCCGGGAAGCGCAGATCGTAGCATACGCTCAGGCCGATCATGCCCAGCGCCGTGCGCGCCGCGACAACCTCGCCGCCGGAGAGCTTGGTGTCGGACTCGCGCACGGTGACGCGGCCGGGAAGGTCGACGTCGAACAGATGAATCTTTCGATAAACCGCGATTTGCGCGCCGTCGGCGCCGATCAGCGCCGAAGTGTTGTAGCGCCTGGGTTGCCCCGGGGCGTCCTCGGTGATCGAGCCGGCGAGGATATGCACGCCAAGCTCGCGCGCCAACCGCCGCATCAACGTTAGCGACGACCCTTCAAGCGGTTCCGCCGCAGCCGGCTCCTCCGAGCGCTTGCCGCGCCAGTTGAACGTTTCAGGCAGAGCGACCAGGTTTGCGCCGCGCGCCGCGGCCAGCCGAACCAGCCGTTCGGCGCGCTCGAGGTTGGCCGCCTTGTCGCTCCCCGCCGCCATCTGGATCGCCGCCGCAAGATAGGTCATGTGCCCGCCTCCGTTCGATCACCGGCCACAGAGGCCCGCCCGGCCGCGGAGCCTCAGTAGCGCGGAACGTCAGGATCGACGGCCGACCAGGCGTCGATCCCGCCGCTTAGGTTCGACACGCACTCGAAGCCGAGCCGCGCCAGGTACATTGCGACGTGCGCGCTGCGAATCCCGTGATGGCATACGACGACAGTCTCGCGGTCCGGGTCCAGTTCGCTCAGCCGCGACGGAACGTCGCCCATCGCAATGTGCACGGCGCCGGGAAACCGCGCCAGCGCGACCTCCTCGGGCTCGCGCACATCGAGGATCAGCGGACGCTCGCCGCGCTCCAGCCGGCGCTTCAATTCAGCCGGGGTCAGCTCTCCAATCTCGACCCTTTCCTCTTTCACCCTGCCAATACCTCGAAAGGACGGCGCCGCTGCGTCCGTTAGTTCAGAATTGTCGGTTGGGCCGCCCCGCCCTGTCAATGTAGCATGTTCTCGCCGGCGCGAAGTCCGGCGGTCATGGTCGATCGCGAGCGACAGCAATCCCTGATGGCGGCTGCATTGGCCGAAGCCCGGCGGGGAGCCGCGGAGGGCGAGGTGCCGGTCGGTGCGGTGGTCGTGGCAGACCGCGGCGCGGGAGCGATCCTGGCCGCCGCGCACAACCAGCCGATCGCGCTCAGCGATCCGACCGCACATGCGGAGATCCTCGCGATGCGGGCGGCCGCCGCCGCACGCGGCGCATACCGCTTGGATGACTCCGCGCTCTTCGTAACGCTGGAGCCGTGCGTGATGTGCGTGGGCGCGCTGGTCAATGCCCGCGTGGCGGCGCTGTACTTCGGCGCGCGCGACGAAAAGGCGGGCGCGCTCGGCTCGGTGTACGACATCGGGCGCGACGGGCGCCTCAACCATCGCATCGAGGTTTACGCCGGAGTGGCGGAATCCGAGTGCGGCGCGCTGCTGCGCCAGTTCTTCCGCGCCCGCCGCTGAGCCGGCCCTGCTCGGGCGCGATACGGTCGGCGATCGCTCCGTGTATTATGTTGGCGGGAGGCCGGTGGGATGGGCAATTTCCGATTCTATCGCCGGATGAGCATCTTTCCCGGGCTCTCGGTCAATCTCTCGAAGTCAGGGCCGAGCCTGACCGTCGGCATGCGGGGCGCCCACGTCACCGTGGGCCCACGCGGCGTGCGGCGTACGTTCGGCATCCCCGGCACCGGCATCTACTATACCTCGCAAAGCGGCTACCATACGGGCGTCCATTCGGCCCATGCCGAAACGCCGCTCAGCCCCGCCCAGCAACAGCGTGCGCACAACGCCGCGGGATGCCTCGCGCTGGCCGTGATTGTCGGCCTCGCCCTGCTGATCGGAATCGCGCTCGGCTCGGCGTCGCGCGCACCGTGATCGCCGCCTCGATTGCGGAAACCGCCGGAAATTGAGTATGAAAGTCTGCTGCGGCGGCCGGCCTCTCAGCGCCGGCGTGCGCGCGCAAACCGCGATGCCAAGCGAGAGAGCGAAGGACAACAAAGCCCTCAGCGCAACCTGCGTCGCCTGCAACAAACCCGTCTCGACCGAGAGCATGGTCAGCCTGCTCGGCCGGGTGGACGGCAGGTACAAGCAATTCGACGTCTGCATCCCCTGCGCCAACGGCGGATGGCGTCCGCCGGGCTTCGAGGGAATCTACACCCCGCGCCCGGTCTGACCGCGCTAGCCGTACATCCGGCGCGCCTCGGCCGTAAGCTCAGCGCGGAAATCCGGATGGGCGACCGCGATAAGCTCGCGCGCCCGCTCGCGCAGCGAGCGTCCGATGAGCGTGGCGATGCCGAACTCGGTCACCACGTAATGGACGAAGGTGCGCGGCAGGGTCAAAACCGTCGCCGGCGGAAGACTGGGCGTGATGCGCGAGAGCCGCTGGCCGCCTCGCAGCGCGCTCGACGGCAGCACGATTATCGACTTACCGCCGGCGAGCGAGGCGCCCACGCCGAAGGCGGTCTGCCCGCCCGTTCCAGTGTACATCTGATGGCCGATCGACTCGGAGCCGACCTGGCCGGTGAGATCCACGCACAGCGCGTTGTTGACCGAAATCAGCCCTTCCTCGCGGGCGATGGTCCGGATGTCGTCGGTGTAGTTGAAATCGTAAAGCTGGAAGAGCGGGTTGCCGTCGGCGTAATCGAGCTCCTCGCGCGGGGTGCCGATCGCAAAGCCGCTGCCGACCACCAGCCCGGGGAACATCTTCTTGTACTTGCCGGTGATCACGCCGTCGCGTACGAGATGGGTCGTGCCGATGGGGATGATCTCGGTCTGCATCCCGAGGTCGTGATGGCCGCGAAGATGGGCTGCCAGTGCGCCGGAGGTCGAACCGACGCCGACTTGGATCGTGGCGCGGTCGGGAATCAGTTCTTTGGCGACGATCGCGCCGATGGTGTCGATCGCGCGCCGCTCCTCTTCGGGCGGCGGCGGCGCCTTGAGCGCGGGCGGCTCGACCGCGCGCTCGACGAAGTAGTCGATCTCCGAGATGTGCATCGAGTTGTCGCCGCCAATCCGGACCGCGTGCGGATCGATCTCGGCGATCACCAGGTCGGCCTTGCGCGCCAGCAGCTTGGACATGATCTGGATGTCGCCGAAGTTGACCTCGCCGCGCTCGTCGGGCGGCGACACCGTCATCAGGTAGACGTTGAAGCCCTCCAGCCCCGGCGGCAGATGGCCCGTGCGATAGTAGCTGAGCGGAACGAACTCGCCCGGCCCCTCGTGATAAAGCTTACGGTCGAGCGGCGAGAGATAGAATGACTCCAGGCGGAAGCGCTCGCCGAGCCCGGGCAGGTCAAAAGCGAAGAGCGCAGCGCTGTAATTGACGACCACGCCCTCGAGCTCCATCAGCCGCGCCGCGAGCGCATGGCAAAGCGTGAACGGCGTCCCCTGCGCGATCGACATCGTGACCCGGTCGCCGGATTTGATGTGCGCCACCGCCTCGTCGGGCGCGACCAGCCTGGCACCGAGCTGCGCGCGCCAGTCGGGAAGAATCCTCGCTGCCGAAGCCATCGCGGCCTCCTTCGCTTGCCCCCGTGCGCGACGCTAGCAAACCCGCGCGCGACGGGCCAACACGCGCTCCACGCTGCCGCGAGCCAGCTTGACTGCGTCCCTGCAAACATCAATGCTGCCCGATACGGAGAGGTTCGGGAGTCAGGTTTAACCGGCGTGACTCGAAATCACGTGTCCCCTCGCTGGGACCGGGGGTTCGAATCCCCCCCTCTCCGCCAACCAGTCCGAGCACGCGTGCCGGAGTAATCGCCGGCGGCGGTCTTTGACGCAACGGCGAAATTTCGGCTAAGAGACGGGACGCGATTGACGCGTTGGCCGCTGGCGCAATCGACCGCGCGGCGCGGCCGCGACCGTTTACGTTGAAGGAGAGTGCGTTCGTGTGGGAAGACTCAGAGATCAGCAGGAGCCGCCTGCGGGCGTTCGAAATGTGGCGCGCGGGATGGGTTGGGTATGCGATGCTTGCGGTCCTCGTGTCGGCAGGCGCGTTGCTGGCCGCCGCCGCGCCGGCGGCGGCGCAGGGGGCGCCCGGCTATAGCAGGCAGACGGTCGATCAGTGGCTGGCCGGCAACGCCAACGCCAAGCCCGACTTCAAGCCGGGCGACGTTCTCACGGCCAAAGACCTCGAACGGATACGCTCGTTCATCGTTCCGGGCTACATCGATCAGCTTAATTTCCCCGAACTGAAAATGGAGATCGTTGCGCCGCGCAGCCATCGCCCGCGCAAGGACTTCATGCAATGCACCGAGAAATACCAGGCGCAGGTCAAACTCAAGAGCGACGGCACGCTTGACAACTACCTGTGCGGCCAACCCTTCCCGAACGAGGCGCTGCGCCCTGGCGATCCGCAATCGGGCTACAAGGCGATTTGGAATTTCGAGCATCGTTGGCAGAACTACGGGCCGCTCGACCTCAACTTCATGTTCGTCTACGACACCTTCGGCGGCGACCATAACGGAGCAGCGCCCGGCGCAATCGAATCGCCACCCGATACCTGGACCGGCGGCCGCCACTTCAAGAGCAAGATGCCCACCGACGCGTCGAGGTTCTTCGGCGGCGGCGGCACCTTCGTCAAGACGCTGAGCAGCTTTTACCAGCGCGTGTACTACAGCCACCTGGCGCAGCGCGAAGCGGAAGGTGGCCTGGCACCGGTGCCCGACGCCAAGGACTACTTCTGGAAGGAGTTCGAAGGTTTCTTCGCGCCCTATGACATGCGCGGCCAGGTCTTCATCACCTATCGCTACAACGATCCCTACCGCAGCGATGACGCATGGGCCTACGATCCGTCGTTGCGGCGTGTGCGGCGCATCTCGGTCGAAGTCAAATCGGATTCGCTCGTCGGTACTGATCAGACCGAAGAGGATTTCAATACTTTCTCCGGACGCCCGGTGCGCTGGAACTGGAAATTTCTCGGCTGGCGCAATCTGCTGTGCGTAATGGACTCGAAATACGACTATCCGCGGTTCTTCGGACCCAACGGCGACGTGCCGGATGACGCGTGGTCGATGCGGCGCTTCGCGGTGGTCGAGCGCACGCCCAAGGAACCGCACCATCCGTACAGCAGCGTCGTGATGTTCTGGGATGCCGAGGATTGGCATCCGTGGATGGCGGTGATGTTCGACCGCCAGCAAAGCCTGTGGAAATCGCTAACCTATACCTACCGCTGGAGCGAGGATTACAAGGACTGGGCTGAGATCAACCACGGCGTGGAAGCGGCCGGCCTGCAGGGCCTCGTCGCGATCGACTATCATAACCGGCGCGCGACGATCTTTCCCGCCTTCGGCGGCGGCTACCCTGAAATCGACCCCAAGCGGGTCGAAAAGCTGTTCGACATCAACAAGCTGGAGGAACTGCATCGCTGACACCGGCTGTCTAACGTACAGAGCACAGGAGCGCGTATGAGCATCAGACATTTTTTGCCATCCGCCAGTGCTGACGATATCGCCGCCGCCCTCGCCGACGACGGCGCGGCTATCGTCGATGGCCTCGCGCCAGCCTCGGTCATGGACCGCGCCGCCGGCGAACTTGCACCGTACGTCGCGGCAACCCGGTGCGGCCGTGACGACTTCGCCGGCCGCCACACCCGCAGAACCGGGGGACTCATTGCGCGCTCCGAAACCTGCCGCGAGCTGGTCATGAACCCGCTCGTGCTGTCCAGCGCCGGAAAAGTGCTCGCGCACTCGGCGACCTTCCAGCTCCATCTGACCCAGGCGATCTCGATTGGGCCCGGCTCGCCGGCGCAGCCGATCCACCGCGACCAGTGGGTATTCAATTTTTTCAAGTTTCCGGTCGGGTTTGAAGTCCAATGCAATACTATATGGGCGATGACGGACTTCACGGCGGAAAACGGCGCGACCCGCATTATCCAGGGCAGTCATCGATTCGAGGATGGCTTGAAGTTCGAAGAGAAGGATACCGAACCAGCCGAAATGACCAGGGGCTCTGCGCTCTTCTACACCGGGAGCGTCTATCACGGCGGCGGTGCAAACCGCTCCGACGCAACTCGCTGCGGGATCAATATTACCTACAGCGTCGCGTGGCTGCGGCAGGAGGAAAACCAGTACCTCTCGGTTCCCTTCGAAGTTGCAAGGACGCTGCCGGTCGAGCTGCTGCGCCTGATGGGGTACTCCTTCGGCGGCTACGCGCTCGGCTATGTGGATGACGTCCGCGACCCTCTGAAAGTGGTGCTGCCCGATTACACAAAGCCGGCGGGCGAGCGCCGCTCTGAAGCCGGCGAGCGCCAAGGCTCGGGGCGCCCCGGGTCAGGCGATGTCGAGAACGTCGCGCGCTTTCGCGATCAGGCGAGCCAATGGCGAGGCGACAGGCCGCACTGATGGGGATGAGCGCGCTTGCGTGGTCAGCGATTGTCGCTGAACAGCACTCCGTTCTCGCGGAGCTTCGCAACCTCGGCGGCCGAGTAGCCCAGGACTTCACGCAGCACCTGCTCGCCGTGCTGGCCGAGCAGCGGCGCCTCCAGCCCTTCTGGCAGATCGGGAAAGGCCGAGAACTTTAACGGGAAGCCGGGAATCGTCACCTCGCCGAGGACCGGATCGCGCACCTTGCGCACCATGTTGCGTGCAAGGTAGTGCGGCTGCCTCATCGTGTCCACCACGGACAGAACCGGCGCGCAGGCAATGCGGTTTTCCTCGAGCGCGGCGAGCGCCGCTTCGTCGCTGGCGAACGAGCGCAGCCATTCTTCGACGATCGCATTGAGCTGGTCCGCGTGCTTTACGCGGTCGGCGCCGGTCGCGAAGCGCGAGTCCTTAAGCAGTTCCGGGCGGCCCATCGCCTTGACCATGTTGCCCCACTGGCGATCCAATACCAGGATGAAAATCCATCCGCGTGGCCCTTTGTACACTCCGGCCGGACAAATCTGGTTGTGATAGCGCCCCATCCGTTTCGGTACGAATTCACCGCTGGTTATGGAATAACTTTGCAGGCCAAAGTCGTGCATGTGGTAGAGGGTATCGACCATCGCGATGTCGATGTACTGGCCGACGCCGGTGCGCTCGCGATGATAGAGCGCGTAGCCGATCGCAGCGAAGGTGTGCACGCCGCTGCCGACGTCGGCGATGCCTATTCCAACGAAGGTTGGCGGGCCGTCAGGCTCGCCGGTCATGTGCATCAGACCCGAGAACGACTGTGCAATCATGTCGTATCCGGTCTTGTGCGAGAGCGGACTCTGGCGTCCAAATGCGGAGAGCGACGCCATGATGATTCGCGGGTTGAGCTTGCGCAGTGAGTCGTAGTCGAGCCCGCGCTTCTGCATCACACCCGGGCCGAAGTTCTCCACCACGATGTCGACCTTGGGCACCAGCGCGCGGACAACCTCGAGCGCCTGCGGCTTGCTGAAGTCGAGGCACAGACTCTTCTTGCCGCGGTTCTGCTGGACGAAGTAGCCGCTGCGTCCGTTCTTGACCGTGGGGAGCAGACGTGACGGATCTCCCATCGGTGCGATCTCGACCTTGATGATGTCCGCGCCCATTTCGGCCATCAGACGCGTCACCGTGGGACCGGCCAGGTACTGCGTGAAATCCAGCACCCGGCATCCTGAAAGCATCCTCGCTTCGCCCGTTTTGGTCATAGCCCGATCGCTCCTCCCGCCGTCCCGCAGTGCGGCGCCGCCAATCCTCAAACACGCGGGCGCCCGCCGTCAAACGAGGCGCCGCCGGCTCGTCCGCTCAATCCTTGAGGATCGCGACGCACTTGATTTCCACCATCAAGCCCGGCATCGCGAGGGCGGTTACCCCGACCCCCGTCCACGCCGGATATTCCCGGGTGAAATAGCGATCCTTGACCTTCATGAAGAGTTGAAGGTCGCGCATGTCGGTGTGGTAAGTGACCATCTCGACCACGTCGTCAAACCCCGCGCCCGCTGCAGTGAGCACCTTTTTCAGATTCTCGAACGCCTGCACGAACTGCGCTTCCTTGCCCTCGATCACATTGAGGTTTTGGTCGCGTCCGACCTGGCCGGCGACGAAGAGCAGGTTGCCGGCCCTGACGCCCGGATTGTAGTGAAAGCGCTGATGGATGACCTCCATCTCTTTGGGGACGATATTCGTGCGTCTCGTCATTTCTGATCTCCTCCGCCGCCGCCCAATGTCTAGCGGCCGGTCCATTTCGGGTTGTTGATCGCAAGTGCATCAGCGAGTGACTGGCGCAAATGCGCCCGTAGATTCGTATCGGTGAGGTCGATCTCGCCGCGCTGAATCCGTCCGCACAGTTCGTCGCTCAACGCCTGGACGTCGCCCTCGTGGCCGAGCATTGCAACCAGCCGTGCGCGTTCTGCCGCCGACTGTCCCGCGCGCAGCTCCAGCTCACGCCGGATTATATTCAATACATTGATTGTCACACGGGTCTGGAAGCGATGGTATCCGCTCAGGGTCGGGGAAAGATCGTCTTCGAGGTACTTCAGCACTGCACTGAGTAATGTCGAAGTATCGGGAAAGCTCTGCGGCATCGTAAGCGCTCCTGGCTATTCGTTGTTCTCGATCAGCTCGAAGAAGTCCCACAGCGGCTCCTCGATGCGCCTGCCGATCGCCGAGCGTTCGATCCCCCGCTCCTCGACCCCGCGCATGCCCAGCCGCAGGCAATCGATTGCCCATTTCACGTTGGCGAAAGCCTCCCAGAACCTGACGTGCGCAGGATCGATAGCGTACCCACTCGCCCGCTCGTAGGCGTCATAGAGATCTGCGCGCGTGCCGAAGCCGCCGACCGGGCCCGAGCCGCCGAAGCGCCAGGTCCTGATGCAGAGCCACCCGAGGTCCTGCATCGGATCGCCAATTTGCGCCAGTTCCCAGTCGAGAACGCAGCGGATGCCGTCTTCGCCGACGATCAGGTTTCCAGTGCGGAAGTCGCCGTGCACGACGCCAAGGCGCCGGTTGCGGGGGACGTTTTCGGCCGCCCATCGCAGCGCCATTTCGAGCGCGGGCAGCCTGAAGCCGTAAAAATCAACAATCCGGCGATGGGCGGCGACGTGTTCGCCCGCGTCCTGGCGGATCAGAAATGGGAGTTCCTTGGGGTCGATGCGATGGATCGCGGCGAGAATCTCGCCGCACTGCGGCGCCATCCGCGGACGCGCCGCCGCAAACCGCGCGTCACGCACGATCCGCGGCCCCAGCGTTTCACCCGCAACGTACTCGGTGATGTAGCCTTCGCCGAGGCCGTCAACGGGCTCCAGGATTGCCACAACGCGCGGCGCCGGAACGCCCGCGCGCGCCGCCGCGATCATCACGTGCGCCTGCTGCTCGGTGGTTATTTCGGGCACGATGCCGGCGCACGGGTCGGTCGTCAGCGTGCCGAGCTGAACGATCAGTCCACGGCGCGCGCCGTCGATATCGGCCTCGAATGACATCGTGGTGCGGTTGGCGCCGCCGGTGAGGCGCTGCAAATTGCGCACGGCGACTGGCCGCCCGAGATGCCGCTCCAGGGCGGTCTGGAGCGCAGCCGAAAAATCGATATCATTTGCCACGGCAGGCCATCCAGCCGCGATTACTCACTCGCTTTCCTGTTGCTTCCGAAACCGAACATGATCTGCGCGACGCGGCGCATCTGGATCTCTTCGGCGCCCTCGGTGATGCGGTAGCGGCGGTGATGCCGGTAAATGTGTTCGAACGGCTTGTGGCGCGAATAGCCGATACCGCCGTGGACCTGCATCGCGCGGTCGGCCGCCTCGCACACCAACCGGTTCGCCCGATAGTTGCACATCGCCACCTTGTCGGATAGCCGCCGCGCTACTTCCGGCTTCGACATCTGGTCCATCTGCCATGCGGTCTTGTAAATGAGCGTGCGCACCATCTCGGCCTCGGTCTGCAACTCGACCAGCGGCCACTGAATCGCCTGGTTGGTTGCAAGCGGCCGGCCGAAGGGCTTGCGCTCGAGCGCGTACTTCACGGCTTCGTTGATGCAAAACTGCGCCGCGCCCAGCGAGGACGCCGCCTGCCGGATACGGTTCTCATGCACGAAGTGCTGTGCGACCTGCAGGCCGTCCTCCGGATCGCCCAGGATCGCGTCGCCCGCAACGTAAACGTCAGTGAGCGAGATCCGAGGATGGTCGGTCGGCATGTTGAACGTCCACAGGAACTCCTCGATTTTGAACCCTTCGCTGTTGGTCGGGACGATGAAGCAGGTGATGCCCTTGGCGGCGCCGTCGCGCCCGCTGGTACGCGCGAAGATGAAGTCGTGAGTCGCGACGTGCAGCCCCGTGTTCCAGATCTTCGCGCCGTTGATGCGCCATCCGTCGCCGTCGCGCACCGCGCGCGTCTCCATCCAGGTCGCGTCCGAGCCGTGATTGGGCTCTGTCAGCCCGAAGGCAACGCTGAGGGTGCCGTCGAGGATTCCCGGGATGAATGCGTCCTTCTGCTCTTTGGTGCCGAAGTCGCGGAACATCAAGACGGTCGGCAGGTTGCCGACGATCGAGCTTTCGTTCTGCAAATCGTTGTGCAGGCCGAGACCCTTGGCAGCGAGATGCTCGCGGATGATCGCCATCCCGAGATTGGTGCCGTCCTTGCCGCCGTATTCCTTGGGCAGGGCATAGCGATAGTGGCCCGCGCGGTCGGCACGGCGACGCATCTCGGCCAGCAGTTCCTCCCATTCGCGGCGTGGCAGGCCCCCTCTTTCGAAATCGGTGCGCGCCCATTCGCGGCGGTGGTCGAAGAAGCGGATGTTGTCGTCCTGGCGTTCGAGCGGTTTGATCTCGCGCTCGATGAATTCGTCCAGCTCGGCGAGATAGGCGCTGATTTCCGCAGGAATAGTGAAGTCCACTGGAGTTACTCCTCTACCCGGTTTTAGTGGGTTGTCCCTGGTCCGTCATGAATTGCGCATCGACCTCGACCTGGTAGCCGGCGGCGAGCGCGTTGGTCTCGTTCGCCATCCCGACCACTGCCATCAACTCGCCGAGCATCGCGTCGGTCATCCCGGCCTTGCGCGCGCCCGCGGTATGCGAGCGGATGCAGTACTCGCATCCGTTGGTCGCGCTGACCGCGAGATAGATCATCTCCTTGACCAGCGGCGTGAGCGCGCCCGGCGCCATCACCTCCTTGACGCTCTCCCAGGTGCGTCTGAGCGTCGGCGGATGGTTGGCGAGGGCCTTCCAGAAGTTGTTGACCCGGTCGGTCTTGCGGGTGGCCATGATGTCATCATAGACCGCCCGCACGTCCGGGCCGGCTTCGGCATACTCGATAAGTTTCACGGTGGCCATAGGCGTCGCACTCCTGGCGCGCGAAAGATTTTCATTTTAGACCCGATTTGAAAAGCGCCGGCGGGGACCACTCCCGTTGCGCGCCGGCAACGTCACGGTTGCGCGGGCGCCATCGCGCGCGAGTGTGGGAGCAGATTAGTCCGCCACGGCTAAGGGCACGACTGGCACGCGCTATGCCTCTGGCCCCCGCAGCCGTCAGGGGGGAAGTCAGGCCGCATTGCGTGCGCCACCGCGCCGGTCAACGCCGTCGCACGGGCTTAGGTGACTATGATCCCGAGTCTCGAAGAGCTGCGCAAAAAGCTGCTCGCGACGCCCGAGCCGTTGCCGGCCGACCCGCAAGCTCTCAAGCGGCCGACGTTCGGCTCCACTGGTCGCGGGGGAACGCCTCCGGTCTACAAAGCCTCGCGACGGCCGCAGCCACTCGGCACCCCGATCGAGCATCAACGCATCGCTCCGATCAGGACATCCGAAACCGAGGTTGACAACGAGCCCCTGTGCGGCGAGGAGACGATTTATCTCGGCGACGCTGGCGCCGGACGGCACAGCGATATCGAAGCTGAAGCGGCATCGATTGCCGGACCCGAGGAAGCGGTCGAAATCGCAGAGTTTCAATCCCACGACCAACTTGTTGAAGCGGCCGCCGCCTTTTTCGGCTCGGCAGGCGAGTACCGGGAGCACCTGCGGCAACTCGCCGTCGCCTCCAGGTCCGTGTTGCGGCTCAGCCGGGTTGCCGACAAGGCGCTCGAACCGCTCAAGGCCTTTCGCGACCAGGCGCAAGAGCTGCTAAGCTTCTACGCGAACCCGACCGGAGCGCGCCGTCAACGCCTGAATACGCTTGTCTGGCTGTCGCCCACCGAGAAGCCGACCCGCTCGGGCGACGACCCGGGAGCGGTGGCTTTCGGCGGATACCTCTTTGAAGTTTCGAGATATCTCGGCCGGGCGAAGTTGATTCATGCGCGGCTGGTCGAGCTGGTGCGGATGCTTCGGGCGGCCGACGCGCTACAAGCGCAGATGCGCGCGCTATCCCACGCGCTCGATGCCATCCGCATAAACCATGCAGACGCAAATCCGCGGCGCGCTGCGGATTCGGACAGCGAGAATTAAACGGCTTGAGCGGGGGCCTCTCGCGGCCCGCCAGGGAGGGGATGATGGCGCTTTTCAACAAGGAACAGATGGCCCGGGAGCCGGAGGCGGTCCGTCGTGAACGGATGCCAGAAAATCAGCCGCCCCCGCCGATAGCGCCGGTCCAGGCGCTGATCGAAAGCGGCGCCGCGCCTGCCAAGCTGGCCGCCACGCCCGCCTCGGAACCGTTCTCGGCACCGCGCAGACCGTCCTCCGAAGCCCGCGCCTATCTCGATCAGGGATGCAAGATCAGCGGCAGGCTCGAATTCGAAGAAGCCGCGCGCATCGACGGCCAGATCGACGGCGAGATAATCGCCCGCGACGGCCTGCTTATCGGCGAGAGCGCGGTGGTGACGGCCAAGATAAAGGCATCCTCCATCGTCGTGGCTGGCACCGTGAGCGGCGAGATCGTGGCGAGCCAGCGCCTCGAAATTCATGCCTCGGCCAAGGTCTCCGGCAATCTGACCACCCCCAAGCTTATCGTGCATGAGGGAGCGGCCTTCGAAGGCTACTGCGCGATGCAGTCCGACGGCGCACACAAGGAGCGCAACGGCGCCGCGCCGGACGGCGAACGGCGCCCGCTGGCGCGCGCGCACGAGCAAAAGCAGGCGTCCTAGTCGGCCGCCGCGCCGCGCGCGGCTTAGCCTCAGAAGCCTAGTTCGGCGGCGGCGATCATTTCGAGCACCTCGTCGCGCTTGAGCGTGTGCAGCGGGGCCGAGCGGATGTCGCGGAAGTAGCGTTCGAGCGGATTTCCCTTGAGATAGCCCTGACCGCCAGCGATCCGCGTCGCCAGGTTGGCAACCTCGAGCATGTTTTCGGCGACGAAGGTGCGCAGCATCTCGATCATCATCACCTGGCGCTCACCGTAGACCGGTCCGTCAGCCATCTCGCGCGCCAGCGTGTAGATGAGCGTGCGGCAGGCGTCGAGCCGATTGTACATCTCGCCCAGCGCGAAACGGGTGGCCGGCAGAATGCCGACCAGCGCGCCGCTTTTCTGCAACTTGCGTGTGCGCGCGTACTCCAGGACGTAGTTGTAGGCGGCCTGCCCGATGCCGAGGTAGATCGCCGAGAACGACAGGCAATACCAGTGCGCCACCCGGACGAATTCTTCGAAGAAGTGTCCCTCCTCGCCGATCAATTGATCCGATGTCGCGAAGACATCGCGAATCATGATCGTATGGCTCCCGGTCGCCCGCATTCCCATCGCGTCCCAGTTCTCGATCACTTCGAGGCCAGGTGTGTCGCGCGGCAGGAGGAACACGCATCCGCCGGAAGCCGCGCCCGAATAGCCCTCGAGTGAGGTGCTGATCCCGAAATAGTCAACCACGGGCGCAAGAGTGCAGAATACTTTCTGTCCGTTAAGTATATATCCGCCGGCCACCTTCCGTGCCCTGGTGCTGGGCGACAGGATCGACCGTGCGCCGCCGCCCTCGGTGTAGAATCCGTTCATCAGCATACGCTTGCGGCCGACATTGCCCAGGTAGAGATCCTTCTGCGCGGAAGTCATGAACGGCGTATAGAACCGCACCGTGTTGCAATGCATATTGATCGCGAACGCGGTGGCGCAGCATCCCTGCACGAGCCGCTCCTGCGCGAGGACGAAGGTCAGCGGCGACGCGCCCCATCCACCGTACTCTCTCGGCGTGGTCAGCGCCGTATAACCGGCTTCCTTGAGCCGCGCGACGTTCTCGAAGGGAAAGCTGCCCTCGCGATCATGCTGTTCCGCGCGCGAGGCAAACTCGCTCGCCAGCTCGCTTGCCACTGAAACGACGCGCTGCTGTTCCGGGTTCAGCTCGAGCAGCATGTGATGTCCTTGCGGCGCTATGCGCGCTTGACTGCGATCGCTTCGATTTCAACCAGCAGCTCCGGAAACGCCAGCGCCTGAACAACCACGGCCGTGCTGGCGGGCGGATCGTTGCCGAATACCTCGGAACGGGCCGCGATCATGTCCATGAATTTCGAGCGGTCGGTGATGTAGGTGTTGATCTTGACGATATCTTTCAGGCCGCTGCCCGCGCTATCGAGGATGGCCCTGATGTTTTCGAAGGCCTGACGGGTCTGCGCTTTCATGTCGCCTTCGCCGACCAGTTTGCCGCCGGCGTCGTAGGCGATTTGTCCCGAGACGTAAATCGTATCACCGACCTGCTTGGCCTGGGCAAGCGGCAGGCGGTCGTCCCATCCCCATCCGGGGTCGATCGTTCGCCTCGTTTGCGCCGCCATCGCGCCGCGACGTGCCCCAGGCCTGCGCATTCTAATGCGCCCGCGACCAGCCCGCTTCGTAGTCCTCGGCATATGTCCTCCGCTTCTGGCAGTCAGGGTGGTGTGCTACTTTTCAGCCGTCGGCTTTGGCAGGCTGCGCTCGCTGCGATACCGCGGCCTCGCGGATCGCGCGCACGATAAAGTGATAGCCGGTGCAGCGGCAGAGATTGCCGGCGATCCCGTGGCGGATCGCGGCCTCGTCCGGGTCCGGGTTGTCTTTGAGCAGTTGCAGCGCCGACATCACCATCCCCGGCGTACAGTAACCGCACTGCAAGCCGTGATTGCGGACGAAGGATTCCTGCACCGGATGGAGATGTTCGGCGTCGCGGGCGAGCCCTTCGATGGTGGTTATCGCGTCGCCGTCAACGTCGGCCGCCAGTACCGAGCACGACTTGACCGTGCGCCCGTTGAGCATCACCGTGCACGCGCCGCAGCTGCCGGTGCCGCAGCCGACGTGAGTACCGGTCAGCCCGAGCACGTCGCGCAACATGTCCGCCAGCACCATGCGGTTGTCCACTTCGAGCCGGCGCCGTTCGCCGTTGACCGAAACTTCAAGCGCTGTCTTCACCGCCGCTTCCTCGTTCCAGTTTGGTTCACTGTCAGACCGCTGCCGCCGCGAGAGCGCGCCGCGCGTAAACCGACGCCATCCGGCGCCGGTACTCAGCGGTCGCGTTGAGATCCTCCGGCGCGCCGGCCGTGGCTTCGTAAACCCGGCCGGCGATCGCGTTGAGCGCGTCGTTGCTCGCGCCGCCGCGCATCTGGGCGCTCACGTCGAGCACAACCGGCGCGTGTCCGACGCCGCCGATCGCGACGCGCGCCGCGCCGCCCGCGCCCTCGACCATCGCCGCAGCATTCACGATCGCGAAGTTGCCCTCGATCCGATGCAGCCGCCGATACGCGCCGCGCGCCTGCGTCTTGGGAACCGCGATTTCCACCAACATTTCCTGCGGCCCGACCGCGGTCTGCATCAGGCCGGTAA
This sequence comes from Candidatus Binataceae bacterium, assembly GCA_035650475.1. NCBI lineage: Bacteria > Candidatus Binatota > Binatia (SeqCode) > Binatales (SeqCode) > Binataceae (SeqCode) > Binataceae bacterium (SeqCode). Next base: position 217,753 of record DASRHP010000004.1, on the reverse strand, counting down.
AGAATGCGTCGGCGGGAATTTCGCGGCGGTCCTTCACGCCGCGAACGATCATCCGAGCTCCGACAACCGCCATCACCGGCAGATAGTCGGCGGCGGGATCGGCGTGCGCGAGGCTGCCACCGATCGTCCCGCGATTGCGCACCTGGACGTCGCCGATATGGCGCGCGGCGTCGGCCAAGAGCGGACAATGGCGCGCGATCAACGGATCGCGCGCGACCTCGGCGTGCGTCGTCCCGGCGCCGATAACCAGCGCTCCGGCATCCTCCCTGACGTAGGCTAGGCCGGCGACGTGGTTGAGACTGACAACCATCCGCGGCTGCACCAGCCCCAGCGTCATCATCGGTACCAGGCTCATCCCGCCAGCGAGCAGCTTTGCACCCTCGCCGTTGTCGGCAAGCAGGCGCAGCACCTCGTCGAGCCGGCGCGGCGCGTGGAAGTCGAACTCTTGGGTAATCATCGTCTCACCGGGCCGCCGCCTCGGCGTCGCGAATCGCCTGCCACAGTTGCAGCGGCTTGAGCGGCATCTCCTGCAAACGCAAGTTGAGATGGGGCAGCGCGTTCTCCACTGCGCCGCATACGGCGCCGAGGATCCCCGCCACGCCCGACTCGCCCACCCCCTTGTGGCCGAGCGGCGTAAACGGCGAGCGCGTCTCCTGGTGTTCGAACTCGAACGGCGGCACCTCGACCGCGGTGGGCAGCGTGTAGTCCATGAAGGTGGCGGTCTTGAACTGGCCGTTTTCGTCGTAAACCAGATGCTCGTAGAGGGCGCCGCCGAGGCCCTGGGCCACGCCGCCGTGAACGTTGCCTTCAGCGAGCAGCGGATTTATCACGGTGCCGCTGTCATGCACCATGCAGCAGCGGAGCACCTTGAGCACGCCGGTCTCCGGATCGACCTCCACGATGCACGCCACCGCCGCGTTCGGCCATGACGGGTAAGCGCTGAAGCGGCCCTCGGGGTCGCCCGGATGGTAGATGTTGGGATGGCGGAAGTAGCGCGTGCTTTCGAGGCCGGGCTCGACCTCCTTGGCGTGAGGGCCGAAGGGCTCGTAGTAGATAGTGCGCACGACTTCGTTGAAGGTGATGAACCGCTCAGGCGCTCCGTGCGGATAGATTCGGCCGCCGCCGATTTCCAGATCGCCCGGTAGAACCTCGAGCATCCGACCCGCCACCCGCAGGATCTTCTCGCGCAATTCGAGCGCCGCGACGTGCGCCGCCGAACCGCCCATGATGAGGCTGCGCGAGCTGTAATTGCCAAGTCCCCAGGGGCAGGTTTCGGTGTCGCCCTGGACCACACGCACGTTGCTTACGTCGATGCCAAGCGCGTCGGCCGCCACCTGCGCAATTCCGGTTTCGTTGCCGCTGCCGGGCGAGGTCACGCCGGTAAGCACGGTGACCTGGCCGGACGGATTGATACGTACCGTCGCGCCGTCGTAGCCGGAGACCATCATCGAGGTCGGCAGCGCGCAGCCCTCGGCGATCAGTTCCTGCCCGATTCCCAGCCCGATGTAACGGCCCTCGCGGCGGGCCCGCTCCTGGAGCGCGGGAAACTGCTCGTAGCCGATCATCTCGAGCACGCGCCTGAGCGCCTGCGGATAATTGCCGCTGTCGAGAATCACCCCGCTGACCTGGCGGTAAGGAAATTCGTGCGGCTGGATGAAATTGCGAAACCGCACCTCGGAGCGATCCAGTCCGGTGGCGCGCGCGACGCCGTCCATCACGCGGTCCATCAGGAACGAAGCCGTTTCCTTGCCGTAGCCGCGATAGGCATTCCACGGGCATTTGTTGGTCGCGACCGGGAACAGCTCGATGTGGCAGTTGGGAATCCTGTACACGGTCGGGATGCAAAACGTCGTGACCAGCGACATCTCCCATCCGGCGAGCGCCGCCGGCGCGCCGACGTCGGCGACAATTCGCACCTTGAGCCCGGTGACCGTGCCGTCCTTGCGGTATGCGGCTTCGTAATAGACGCGCTGCTCGCGGGCGTGGCCGCCGACCATCAGGTTCTCGCCGCGCTCCTCGATCCATCGCACCGGCCGCCTGAGCTTGCGCGCCAAGTAGGCGACTACCGGCTCCTCCTGGTAGGTCGGAATCTTGGAGCCGAAGCCGCCGCCGACGTTGGGCTGAATCACGCGAATATTCGACTCGGGCATGCCAAGGATGACCGAAAGGAACGTGCGCAGCGGATGCGGGCTCTGGGTTGAGGCCCAGAACGTCAGCTGATCGCGAAACCCGTCGTAGCGGGCAAGGTAGCCGCGCGGCTCCATCGGCGACGCGCAGTAGCGCTGGGTCCGCAGGCATCCCTCGATCCGCCCGTCAGCGCGCGCGAAGGCGCCCTCGACGTCGCCTGCGTTCGTCGTGTGCCGGAGCATCAGGTTGTCGTCCCACGACGGCTCCAGCCGCGGCGCGTCCGGCTTCATCCCCTCCTCCGGGTCGGCGACGACCGGCAGTTCCTCGTAATCGACCTCGACCAGGTCGGCAGCCTTGCGCGCCGTGTACTTGTCCTCGGCAACGACCACCGCGACCGCTTCGCCGACGAAGCGCACGCGCTCGGTGCACAGCGCGTAACAATCGAAGCTGCGCGCGCCGATACTCGCGCGGTCGTAGGGATGAGGAATCGGCCTGGTGTTGCGCCGAATCTCCTCTCCCGCCACCACGGCGGCCACACCCGCGACGGCCTCGGCCGCGCGCGTGTCAACGCGCCTGATGAGCGCGTGCGCGTACGGGCTGCGCACGAAGGCCGCATGCAGCATCCCTTCGAGCCGAATATCCGCCACGTACGTGCCGCGTCCCGCGACCAGGTTGCGGCTTTGCAGCCCCGGAACCGGAGCGCCGACTGCCTTCATACGCGCACCTCCGCGGCGAGATCCCTCGCCGCCCGACTCGTCGGTGATAAGCCCGCCAGCGTTTTCATCCCAGCGATTCGGCGCCGCGTCACAGTTTGGGCAGCACCTCGCGCCCGAAGGTCGAGATTGCCTGCTTGACGCGTTCGTGCGAGGGGCCGCCCGGATGGCGCATACGCAGGACCAGGTAATCCGGCTGCACCTCTTTCTGCCACATCTGGAGTTGCTGGAGGCAGTCCTTGGGCGACCCCGCGATGAAGCGGTTGGGCGCCGCGACGTCGAAGGTCCACTGTTCCTCCGACTTGACGTTCTTTATCACGTCGTCCATCGCGTAGCCGTTGTTGCGGAAGTAGAACCTGTGCGTGTACATCAGCGGCTCGCTCTCGCGCCGCGCCGCCTCCCACGAGTCCGAAACCAGCACGTCACGCATCAGGACAAGGTAGGGAGTCTTGCCCTGCTTGCGCGTCTCCTCGCGGTAGAGATTGGCGAATTGCTTGATCACCTGCACGTGTTCGAGCGGCGAGGTGATCCAGGCGTCGGCGATCCGCGCCGCGCGCTTGAGCCCGACATTGGTCCACGCCGCCATCCAGATCGGCGGACGCGGCTTCTGAAACGGCTTGGGCGTGATCATCACGTTGTCGAGCTGGTAGAACTTGCCGCGATAGGAGAAGCGCTCTTCGGTCCAGCACTTCTTGACGACTTCGACCCCCTCTTCGCTGCGGCCCGCGCGCTCGCTGATCGAGAGCCCGAAGGCGCTGAAGTCGCGCTCCTGATAGCCGACGCCGACGCTCAGGATCATCCGCCCGCCGGTTATCTGATCGACGATCGCCGCGTCCTCGGCGGCGTGCACCGGATGCCAGAGCGGAATCAGGGTCACGCACGTGCCGACCCGGATTTTGGTGGTGTTCACGCCCACCATCCCGGCCATCAGGATCACGTTGGGAATGTAAGCGTCTTCCTGCTGGTGATGTTCGCTGAACAGGCAGCTGTCGAACCCGCTCTGCTCGGCGACCTGCGCCTCAACGATCGCCTCGCGCAGCACCTTGCCGATATTCTCGCCGCGCGGTGGATCCTGCGTGCATGGGAAATAGCCGGCTTTCAGCATGTTTCTCGTCCTCCCAAGATTTTTCGCTTGCCCGCCCCCCAAAAATTGCGCGCCCATACTTGCACGAAGTCCGATCAGCGTCGAGAATCTCGCAGCCGGCGCGCCCGCCCGATCTTTGCGGCTTGACATAAGCGGAGTGGCGGCCCATTGTGAGCCCGGCCAGAACTGAGCAGGCTCATTTCTGATGGCACCCCTCATCGCCGAGCGCACGCCGCACGAGCCGTCCGAGGCGGATGCGCCGCTCAGCCGAACCGAACGCAAGAAGCGCGAAAAGCTCGGCGCCATCAAGCGCGCCGCGCGCGAGCTATTCGCCCGCCGCGGCTTCAAGGCCACCCGCACCCGCGACATCGCCGAGCGCGCCGATATCGGCGCGGGCACGCTCTTTCTCTACACCAGCAGCAAAGAGGAGCTGCTGGTTGAAATTTTCCTCGAAGAGCTCGGCAGCACGCTCGACGCGGCTTTCGCGAGCATGCCGGGTGACGCTCCGCTGCTGGACCAGCTCCTGCACGTCTTCAACGCCGCGATTCGTTATCACGAGCCCGATCCCGAACTGGCGCGCGTCTTCGTCAAGGAGCTGACCTTCGTCGAGCGGCGGCTGAAGGAGCGTACCGACGCGTTTCTGCGCGGCTGGTACGCGCGGATGGCGGCCGTCATCGAGCAAGCCCAGGCGCGCCACGAATTCGCGAAGGACGTTCCCGCGCTTGCGCTCGCCCGCAATTGTTTCGCGCTCTACATCTTCACGCTGAAAACGTGGCTGGGCGGGGCGCATTCGCGCGCGGAATCCGAAAAGTGGCTGCGCGAATCGATCGGCCTTCATCTGCGATGCGCGATGCCGCGCAAGATGCGAAACCCCGCGCAGCGGGCGCCGGAGCAGCGATCGCGCCCTCGAACATCAAAAGTCAAACGCGGGACTGACTTAGTTCCCGGGTGAAAAAAAAGGAGCGGCCATGAGCGTGCTGACAGGTGAGCGGGAGGAATGGCGGCGCATCCTGCACGAAGGCCAGGCCAAGTGGGTACGTCCGTCGGGCGACACCCTGCTTCTGGGCGACGGGCGCCGCATCCCCGAGGCGCAGGCCGTATATCTGCCCCCATGCAAGCCCTCAAAAATCATCTGTGTGCACCTGAACTACGAATCACGGCGGGTCGAATTCAACGCCCCGCAGCAGGTCACGCCGACCTACTTTCAAAAGCCGACCACCGCGCTCAACTCGCATCGGGGAATCCTGAATCGCCCGGCCGGTTGCCAGTATCTCAACTACGAAGGAGAAATCGCGGCGGTCGTGGCCAAGCCGATGCGCAATCTCAGACCCGAGGAAGTATGGGACTACCTGGCCGGCTTCGCGCCGGCCAACGACGTCGGATGCCACGATTTTCGCGAGACTGACATGAACTCGATGCTGCGGGTCAAAGGGATGGATGGTTTCTGCCCGATCGGCCCGGGCGTCGTGCGCGGCGTCGATGTCCGCAAGGCGACGCTGCGCACTTACCTCAATGGCCGGGAGGTGCAGCACGGCAACGTCGGCGAGGAGATGCTGTTCGGAATCGATTACCTGCTTGCCGACCTGTGCCGGCATATCACGCTGCTTGCGGGCGACATCATCCTGACCGGAACGCCGGCGAATTCGCGCCCGATGAAGCCGGGGGACCTGGTTGAAGTCGAGGTCAGCGGCGTGGGACGCCTGAGCAACACGGTGGCGGAAATTCCGGCGCCGGCCCATCGCGTCGGCCACCAGCCGACCACTGCGGATTCGGTGCGCCGCGTAGCCCTGGGCTCTGATTTCAAAAAGCCAAATAGCAACTGAATATACAATCCGGATTCCGCACGGCGGCGGCGCGCCGCTCAGGAGGAAACAATGGTCCAGGTAACCGAATTGAGCTACGTGGGAATCGGGGTGAAAAGCCTCGACGAATGGAAGGCCTTTGCGACCCGGATCGTGGGTATGGAACTCGCCGACGACGGCGAACCTGACCGATGCTACCTGCGAATGGACTACTGGCACCATCGCCTGGTCGTCCACGCCAACGGCAGCGACGACCTCGAATACCTCGGCTTCAGAGTCGCCGGGCCCGACGAATTCCAGCAGATGCAGCGCCAGCTCGCGGAGGCCGGAATCAAGTACCGCGTAGGTTCGGAGGACGAGGCGAACGAGCGGCGCGTGCTCGAAGTGATGAAGCTGAGCGACCCGGCCGGCAATCCGATCGAAATTTTCCACGGGCCCGAAATACAGGCCTCCAAGCCGTTCCACCCGGGCCGGCGGATGCACGGACGGTTCAAGACCGGAAGCGGCGGACTCGGCCACTGCATAATTCGGGAAAACGACGTCGCGGCGGCCCGCCGCTTCTTCATGGCATTGGGGATGCGCGGCGGGGTCGAATACAAGATCCGCATCGGCAAGCATGTGATCACCCCGGTCTTCATGCATTGCAATGAGCGCGACCATACGGTTGCCTTCGGCATCGGCCCCGAGAAACGCCGCATCAACCACCTGATGATCGAAGTGGACAACCTCGACGACGTCGGCCTTACTCACGAAATCGTGCGGCAGGAAAAGATCCCCGTCACGATTAATCTGGGCAAGCATTCCAACGACCACATGTTCTCATTCTACTTCCGCAATCCGTCGGGATGGATGTTCGAGTACGGCTGGGCAGGGCGGCCCGCGACTCATCAGTCGGAATACTACGTCGAAGACGTCTTCGGCCATCATCCGGAAGCCGGCGGATTCGGGCTGGAAGGGGAGTCCTGACCAACGGACTTCCGTTTCATGCCGGCGGCGCCCGCGCGGCGCGACGGCGAAGGAGCAATTGCGATGCGCGATGCACGACCGAACGAATCCTCAGTGGTCGAAGCGGTGCGTGGGCTTTTCCCGAAGCTGGCCGCGCGCGTCGAAGCCGCCGAACAAGCGCGCCGCATCCCAGGCGAAACGATGGACGAATTGCACGCGGCGGGATTCTTCCGCTGGTTTGTGCCGAAACGCTACGGCGGTTTCGAATGGATGCCGACGCCGGCTTATGAGGTCGCCATCGAGATGGGCGCGGTCTGCTCGTCCACCGCGTGGGTCGCGCTGCTGTTGAGCGTCCATAACCATCTGCTTGCGCAGATGGATCCGCGCGCGCAGGACGACGTATGGGGCCCGGACCCCGAAACGCTCATCTCGTCCTCATTCGCGCCGGTCGGCACCGTGCGCAGCGTCAAGGGCGGGTTCGAGCTTACCGGCCACTGGCCGTTCTCCTCGGGTGTTGATCATTGTGGATGGGCGATCGTTGCCAGCCGCATCGACGGCGAGCCGGGGCGGGAAGCGTTCTTCCTCGTTTCAAACAAACAGTATGTAATCAACGACAACTGGTATGTGGCGGGGATGAAGGCGACGGGGAGCAAGGAAATTGTCGTCGATCACGAGTTCGTCCCCGATTATCATTCGGTCACATTCCGCGAAGTTAACGCCGACGATCCGCCCGGGCGCTCCGTCAATAGCGTTCCTCTTTACTGGATACCCTTTCTTCCGCTGTTCACCTGGGTCGTATGCGTGCATGCATTCGGACCCGCGCTCTCCGCGCGCGAGGACTATCGGAAGACGACGTTGAAGCGGATCGGCGCCTACAGCGGCGACAAACTGCGCGAGCGGACGCTTTCGATGGCCCGCCTGGCCGAGGCGTCAGCCGAGATTGACAGCGCGCTGCTGCTCTTCAAACGCGACTTCGCCGAGATGGAGCGCGTCGCAAGGGAGCGGCGCCGGATGGATCCGGCCGGGTTCTACCGGACCAGGTTCGACGCCGTTTACGCGCTGGAGCTGTGCGTGCGCGCGGTCGACCGGTTATGGCGCGCCAGCGGAGCGCATGCGCTGTTCGACTCGAGTCCGGTGCAGCGAAACCTGCGCGACATCCATGCGATGAGCCAGCATGGGGGCGCGGACTTCGACGCCGCGCTGACCGACTATGGGCGGTTTCTGCTTGATCCGGAAGCCGCGCCGGGCGGAATATTCGCGCCAGAGCGTCGCGAGCCTCAGGCCGCGGCGCGTTGACCCTGTCTAAGATTGACTCCACCCGTGAAAAACTGAAAGCTCGCGAGGACGTTACTCGCGGAACCCGCGCTCCCAACAAGAGGAAGAAGATCATGCCGGTCGTCGATAACAACAAGGTTCCCCACTTCGCGATTCCCGGAATCAACCATCAGACCGTCGCCGATGCCCGCCAGGGCCTGAAAACGATGGAAGTCTGGAAGCAGACGATCGTGGCCGGCGGCTCGACACCCGTTCATCGCCACGCCTGCGAAGAGGTGATCGTAATCCTGAAGGGCTCCGGCAAGGTAACCATCGAGGGCGTCGAAACTCGCTTCGGGCCGAACAGCACGCTCGTCCTGCCGCACGACGCGGTGCATCAGATCATCAACACGGGTGCGGACGATATGGAATTGATCGCGGCACTCGGGATGGCGCCGGTCCGCGTGCGTACCGGGGACGGCGCCGAACTGCCGCTGCCTTGGCAGGTCCAGTAGCCGGCCTCACAACAGCGGGTTCAGCACCGGCAGGCCGAGCTCCATCATGCCCAGGAACTTGCCAGGGATATTCGCGTTGAGCCCGACATGCCCCATCATCGCCTTGACGTCCTGGTAGCGGCGCTGGAGCGGATGGTCGAGAAAGATCGCACGTCCGCCGGCCGCTGCGTACAGGCGTTCAACCGCCTCCGCCGCGAGCTCTGCTGAGCGCGCCGCGTCATAACGGAAGCGAGCGCGGTGCTTGAGCGAAAACGGCTCGCCCGCGCGCGCCATTTCCATCATCTCGTCGCAATCCTGATAGAGTCTTAGTACGCCGGCATTGATCGTGTAGCTCGCTTCGGCCAGCAGCTTCTGAGCGTAAGGATCGTCCCTGAAGTCCGCGCCGAAACCGGCTTTGCGCGTGCGCGCAATTTCGACCCAGGTGTCGAGAAAGCCGAGCGACGCGCCGAGCGCGCCCGCGCTCAGCGCGCTGATGAAAATCACGGCCCACGGCAGCCGGTAGAGCGGCCCCGGATTCAGTTCCCATCCGGGCAACGGCCGTCCCAGCGTGTAGTCCCAGTGCGACTGGCTGCGATGGTCGGGCACGAATGCGTTATCGACCACGATGTCCTTGCTGCCGGTGCCGGACAGCCCGGATACGTGCCAGTTGTCATCGATTCGGTAATCCGCGCGCGGCAGCAGGAAGGAGCGGAAATCCGGCATCTCGCGCCCTTCCACGATTACGGTGCCGACAATGGCGCCGAGGTTGACCCATTTGCAATGGTCGCATCCGCTGGAGAATGACCAGCGGCCGCTCAAACGGTAGCCGCCCGCGACCCGCTCGGCCTTGCCGGTGGGCGCGTACGAGGACGAGTTCATCGTCGTCGGGTCCGCGCCCCACATCTCCTCCTGCGTCTGTTTCGGAAAGAGCGCGGTCTGCCACGGATGGACGCCGATGATTCCGGCGACCCACCCCGCGCATCCCTCGGCACGCGCGACCTCGCTCACCGCGGCGTAGAACTCCCTGGGATGGGCCTCGCGCCCGCCCCAGCGCGCCGGCTGAAGCCCGCGCACGATTCCGGCGTCGACCAGATCCTTCCACGTTGCGTCGGGGAGCCGGCGCAACTGATTGGCCTCGGCCGCGCGCTCGCGCAAGACGCAGGCGAGCGCCCTCGCGGCGTCAACCAGGCCGGGCTGCGCGGTCGGCCCGCCTTGTGGCTCCATCCTGCCGCTCACGCTTTGCTCCGTCGCACACGATCATCGACCGCGTCACGCGCTGTGTCTAACTGCGCCGCGGTTCACAACGCGCACGCCCCGGCAAGGCTCGCCAGCGCGACGCTGCGCCGGCCCTCGCGCAGGTCGTTGCGGTCGAAGCCGTTGGTCAAATAGGCGAACGAAATCCCGCTCGCCGGATCGGCCCATCCGATCTGGCCGCCGAAGCCCGGATGGCCAAAGGTCGCCGGCGAATTGGTGCGGCCGAATCCGCGCAGGTTGGCCTTGCCGTCGTCGCCCGCGATCACGACGCCCAGCGCGCGATTGGCCAGCATTCCCCGCTGCGGATCCTTGAAGTGCGGGTTGCGGATGCGGAGCGCGTCACGCAGCATCGCCGGCTCCCAAATCTGCTTGCCGTCGTACGAGCGCCCGTCGTGCAACAGCGCCTGGTAGAAGAGCGCGAGATCGCCGGCAGTGGTGATACCGCCGCCGGCGGGCGAGCCCGCCTCGCGCACCTCGGGCTCATTGAATTCGAGGATCATCGCCTCGTTGAGCGCGGCCATCGCGACGCGTGGCGGTGCAATTCCGAGCTGGCGGTAGTCCTCCTCGCGCGCCGGCTCGCCGACCCACGCCACCTCCGCGACGCGCTCGTTGAGCGCGTGCGGAATGCCTATCCTGAGATCGGGCAGGCCGAGGGGCTCCGCGATCCGGATGCGGACGAACGCGCGCAAGTCCAGTCCGCTTATGCGCTCGATAATCTCGGCGAGCGGCCAGAAGTTGGCCTGGATATGATAGGTGAAACGCTCGCCCGGCGGATGCTCGAGCCGCCACTGCGCGAAGCGCGCGAGCCGCCGCTCCCTGTTGGACCATTCCTTCTGCGCGCCCGGCGCGGTGGGAATCGCCGAAGTGTGAGTGAGCAGATGCTCCAGCGTTACCGCGTCCTTGCCGTTGGTGCCGAACTCGGGGACGAACTTCACCACGCGATCGGCAGGGCTGAGCTTGCCCTCCTGGACCAACAGCCATGCCGCTGCCGACGTGATCGCCTTGGTGCACGACATGATGTCGAATAGGGTCGCCGCGGTCGCCGGCCGCTCGACCCCGCCCTGGCGCGCGCGGCCAAACGTGCCCATCGCGCCTATCTTGCCGTTGCGCGCGATCGCAAGCTGACAGGCGGGGAGCAGCCCTTCCTTGATTTCACGTTCCGCGCGATCGAACAGCACCCGGACCTTGTCCGGATTAAGGCCGATGTCCTCGGGCCGTTGCGCGAAAAAGTGCGGCGCGGGCATTTTGAGCGCCCTCCTCTTGAACGTGTGCGCTGCGCCGCAGAGCATATCGAAAAGCCGCAGCCACGCCCAAGCGCGCTGGTTTCGTTTCCGCACCCGCCACGGTTCGCGATAAACTGAGCCGTCCGCTGGCAACCGGAGCAGCAACGATGGATGGGCTGTTTCAATTCGCCGACGATCTCGGGCCGGAAAAGGTAATCGGCATCCATGAGCCGCGGCTGGGACTGCGCGCGATCCTGGTGATCGACAACACCGCGGCCGGCCCGGCGGCCGGCGGATGCCGGATGGCGCCCGACGTCACACTGGAAGAGTGCGCGCGGCTGGCGCGCGCGATGACGCTGAAGAACGCGGCAGCGGGCCTCGCGCACGGCGGCGCCAAGTCGGTGATCGTGGGTGATCCGAAGATGCCCGCGGAGCGCAAGGAGACGATCGTCCGCGCGATGGCGCACGCGATCCGCGACGTCCGCGACTACATCATGGGGCCCGACATGGGGCTGGACGAGCGTGCGATGGCGTGGGTGCACGACGAGATCGGCCGCGCCGTGGGGCTGCCGCGCGAACTCGGTGGAATCCCGCTGGACGAAATCGGCGCTACCGGCTTCGGACTAGCGATCGCGGCCGAGGTGGCGCAGGACTTCTGCGACGTCAGGTTGGCAGGCGCGCGCGTTGCGATCCAGGGTTTCGGCGCCGTCGGCAAACACGCCGCGCGCTTTCTCGCTGAGCGTGGGGCGACGCTGGTCGCGGCTTGCGACACCGCCGGGACGATCGCCAACGACAAGGGCCTGGACGTGCGCGCGCTAACCGCGCTCAAGGAGCAGGGGCGCAGCGTAACCGACTATCCACACGGGACCAGGAAGGAGCGCGAGGCGATTGTCGCGATCGATTGCGACATCTGGATCCCGGCCGCGCGCCCCGACGCGATCACGACGGCCAACGTAGATTCGCTGCGAGCAAAGCTCGTGCTCCAGGGAGCCAACATCCCCGCCTCCGCCGAGGCCGAGGCCCGGATGCACAAGCGCGCCATCCTGTCGGTGCCTGACTTTATCGCCAACGCCGGCGGCGTGATTTGCGCGGCAGTCGAATACAAGGGCGGGACGGAGTCGCTCGCCTTCGACATCATCGAACGCAAGATTCGCGAAAATACGCGCGCGGTGCTGGAAGCGGCGCGAGAGCGGAAAGTCGCGCCGCGCCAGGCGGCTTTGGACCTCGCTCGTCGACGCGTCAGTGCGGCGATGAGCTATCGGCGCTTTTAGCCAGTGGCCTTCGCCCGGCGGCGCCTACTGGGGATAATCTTTCGGTCCGGCCACGAAGGTCAGACCGTCGGTGAGCATCTCGTTGACCAGCACGTCGGCGAACTCGGGATCGATCATCAGCGAAGGGCCGAACCACAGGCGGTCCTCCGCAACATTGGCGCTGAGCCATCGATGCGCACGCTCTGTGAGCGGCGTGAAGATTACGACTTCGCGCTCGTCGGCCATCTGAAAATCGATTTTCACCTTTCGCACTCCTTTCGGAGCGGCGCGCCTCGCGCGCTTCCCTTGGTCCAATTGAGATTTGAGCAATATCAGGGCCACCGCAGCCGGAGACCGATTCTTCTTATGCGGGCGGCGCGCCCGTCGTGGGGCGGCTCGAAAGGAGTCATCGGCTGCAACCGACGGATACAGCGAACGCGCCTTCAGCGCTTGCGATTCGGCTGAAGGCGCGGGTCGTTGGCGGAGACGCACACCGCGTCGGTATAAAGCAGCAGCTTGAACTGAATCGCGGTGGAAGTGATATCCGCGCTTCGATACATCCGCATCATGTTGTCGCGCTGCTCTTGGCAGCCGGCGGCAGTGCGGGTCGAATCCAGATGGATCCAGCGGCTGAGCGGCGCGCGCACTTGAAGCGGGCCGGGCGGATCGCCGGGCGCGAAGGGTGGCGCCAGCAGATACCATCCGACAAGCAGCGAAGCCGCCGCCGCATTTCGGAGCCTGGAGAGCTTCATCGCCGCGTCATTCTAGCGCCCTCGGCGGGGGTCAAAAAGGCATACGCGGCCAACGTGCCCGAGGCGTGACGCGGCGGCGGGATCGTGAAAGATCGAACCCTCAGGAGGTGCCGGTCAGAAATGAAGCCGTCGATGTCGCGCTCATGCACTTTGACGATGCTGTTGAGTATAGCCCTCGTGAGCGTTGCCCCGCGCATCGCGCTCGCGCAGGGCGGATCGCTTGCGCAGGCCTACAGGATTATCGCGTCGAAGCAGTTCGTCGATCTCACGCATTCGTTCAGTCCGTTGACGCCGGTATGGAAGGGGTTCGGGCAGGCGACCTTCTCGCGCGCGGCGGATCCCGAAACCGGCAGGCCATACACAATCGCGAGAGATCGCTTCCGCGCATTTTTCTACTCAATGGTCGGACAGTACGGCACGCACATCGATCCGCCCGCGCACTTCGACCCGAATGGCAAAACCATGGACGAGATTCCGCTGAAACAGATGATGCTGCCGCTGGTGGTCTTCGACATCACGCCAATGCTTGAGAAGGATCCCAACCACGCACTGAGCGTCGAGGACATCAAGGCCTGGGAACGCGAGCACGGGCGCGTGCCGGCAGGATCGTTCGCCGCTCTGCGCACCGACATGTACAGGGACTGGAACACCGATCCGCGGCGCTTCAAGCGCCATCCGTTCCCGTCCTGGTCGCTGGCCGCGCTCAAGTTCCTATACGAGGAGCGTGGGATCGTCGCCAACGGCCACGAATCGCTCGACACCGACACCACCGAGGAGCTCGCATCCGAGGCCTGGCTGCTCAAACACGGCCACTGGCAGATCGAGGCGATGGCGCATCTCGACCGAGTGCCGCCCACCGGCGCACTGATCGTGGTGAGCTGGCCCAAGGTGCGCCACGGCCTTGGGTTTCCGGCGCGCGCCTTTGCGATCCTGCCCTAGGCGCGCCTTCGGCTTGATCGGACGGCCGACTCGTACCAAGCTTGCGCTCGACCCTGAGCCAAGGAGCGATCACGATGGGCAGACTTGATGGCAAAGTCGCGGTCATCACCGGCGCGGCGAGCGGGATGGGGCGAGCGACCGCGCTGCGCTTTGCGCGCGAGGGCGCAGCGGTGGTGGTCGCCGACCTCAACTCGCAGGGCGCCGAGGCCGTAACCTCTGAAATCGCCGCCGGCGGCGGGCGCGCGGTCTTTCAGCGCACCGACGTTGTCAGTGAGGACGCGATCCAGGCGATGATCGAACGCGCGGTCAAGGAGTTCGGCCGCCTCGACATCACTTTCAACAACGCCGGCATCGGCGGCGCGACCGGCCGTCTGGAAGACATCAAGGGCGAGGACTGGGACAAAACGTTTGCGGTGCTGACGCGGGCGGTGTTCTTCGGCATCAAGCATTCGATCCCGCCGATGCGCAGGGGCGGCGGCGGCTCGATCATTTCAACTTCCTCGCTCGCCGGACTGCGCGGCGTCGCCGGCATCCACGCCTACAGCGCGGCCAAGGCGGCGGTCGTCAACCTGACCGAAAGCGCCGCGATCGAGCTGGGGCGCGACCGCATTCGCGTTAATTGCATCTGCCCCGGGGGCATCCTGACCCCGCTGGTCTATCGCGGCATGCCCGGCGGCGAGGAAGCGGCCGCGCGTAATTTGGCTCGCATGCAGCCGATACCGCGGCCCGGGCGTCCGGAGGATATCGCCGCGATGGCGCTGTTCCTCGCCAGCGACGAGTCGGAATGGATCACGGGCACCGCGATGGCGGTTGATGGCGGCCTCAACACCGGCAACGTGCGGATCAATTTCGGTTCGGGCTTCTCGGGCCCGTCGTTCGAACGCCGCGAGCGCCAGTAGCGGGCGATGCCGGCGAGGCGGACTTCCGTGCTCGCCCTGGCGCGGCGGCCATAAAATCCGTCCGAGCCGAACCGGCTTTGGCGCGATTCGGAGGAACTCGCCAAGGGAGAACACCATGGCCAGTCTGCGCGAGATGATCGCCGGCGGCGTCCTGGTCCAGGCGCCGGTCGTCTTCAATCCGCTGAGCGCGAAGCTCGCCGAAGCGGCGGGCTTTCCCGCGCTGTACCTCGGCGGCGGCGGCCTCGGCTACGTCCAGTGCGTCACCGAGGCAAACCTCACGCTCACCGAGATGGTGCGCATCGGGATTGACATCCGCACCGTGTGTCCGCTCCCGCTCATCCTCGACGGCGCGTGCGGCTGGGGCGACCCGATGCATCTGCGTCGGACGATCGCGATGGTCGAGGCGGCCGGCTTCGCGGCGATCGAGATCGAAGACCAGCTGCTGCCCAAGCGCGCGCACCATCACGTGGGCGTGGAGCACATGATCTCGGCCGATCTGATGTGCGCGAAGATTCGCGAGGCCGTGCGCGCGCGGCGCAATCCGGATTTTTTGATTATCGGCCGCACCAACGCCCTGCGCTCGAGCACGATGGACGAGGCGTTGCGGCGCGCCGAGGCCTACCGCGCCGCCGGCGCCGACATGCTGCTGGTGATCGCGAGTACGGTCGAGCATTTCCGCATGCTCGGCGCGCGACTGGCGCCGCCGCTGGTGACGCTCAGCAGCGACGGCCAGCTTCGCAAGCTGGGACTGACCAGGGCCGACCTAGCGTCGCTCGGATTCAGGCTGCTGGTTGACGCGATCACACCGGTCGCCGTCTTTCACAAGGTGCTCAGGCGGTGCTACCGCGCGATCGCCGACTGGGATAGCGCGGCGCTGCTGGCACCGGAGGGCCTGGGGCGCGAGATGGACGCGATTCATCAAACGATCGGACTCGACGAGCTGCTCGCGATCGAACGCGCCACAGTGGAGAAGTAAGGCGTCAGATACGCCGTTTGTTCCCTGTTCGCTCCACTGCGCCGAGATAAGAACCAACCGCGCCTAGATCGCGCGCGATCCTACGCCAGGCTGTGGTTGGCGCGGGGTGGTGCGCCGATTGCATCGAATTGCAACCAGGCGGAGGGAGCGATGGCACGATTCAAGGACATGGTAAGAGTTGCGCGGGTCGCGACGCGGGTTTTCGCCCGACGCGCGTTGCTTGCCGCGAGCGCTGTGTTCAAGCCGGCCACTGAGGAGAGCCCCGCAGCGGAGGATCGGATGCCCGCGGTCTTTCAGCCCGAGGTGCTACTGCCGAGCCAGTATTACGAGGCGATGCGCCGCAAGCATCTGATGGAAGGCGAGAAGCTTCTTATGTTCGCCGTGCTGGAAGACGCGGTCAATACCTTCATGAAGTACGTCAATGCGCAAAGACGCCGCGGACAACGCCTGTTTCGGGAAGCCGAGGAGTGGATTAATCAGCACGACCCGAAGTGGCCGTTCTCGTTCGAGAATATCTGCCAATTCCTCGATATCGATCCCGAATACTTGCGGGCGGGGCTGCGCCGATGGAAGGAAGCGAAGCTCAAAGAAATCGAGCAGTCTCGCCGTGCCGCCCATACGCCGGAGGGCGGGGTCGCGGCTCACACTTGATCTTCGTCGACTTGCGCGTGCGGATTCGACCTCCGGCTCGCCTGCGTTAGTGTTCCATTCGGCGCCACCTCTGACGGCGGTCGAGCGTTCCAGACGCACGCGCGTATCAACTGCGCGATGGTTTACTTTGTTTAGAGCTGTCGCGGCTCGCATTCACCAAATGGCATGTTAATCGCACGTCGTCTGTTCCCGGGCGCTGAGTTTATCGGAGGGCCTGATCAACCAAACCTCAGGGTGCAATGAAATGTCCGCCGATGGCCAAAGACGCGTAGAGGAGCATCTACGCGACCACATGGGCAGCCTGCCCAAGGGCAAAGGGATCTGCGACCGCTGCCTGCAGGCCGAACTGCATGTCAGGTTGGAGGATATCGAGGCGGTCGGCGACCTGCCGCATTTCGACCGCTTCCGCGGCCTCTGTGTGGGCTGTAACGGCGGCGAGAAGTTCGTAACGCGCTACTTCTGAGCGCGCTCAGCACACCGGCTTCATCCTTCCCTTCGTACCGGGCGGAAAACCGTGCGAGTACTCGACGATCTCGCGGGCCACCGTCGATAGATCGGCGTTCTTCGAGGCCTTCCAGACGCGATGGCCGATCATGTTGCCGTCACCCGGCGCAGAGACCGTGACTTCCAGCCCCTGAAAGTCACCTGGAAGCTGCTTGAGCCAACGCAGCATCCGCCGGGCAAACCTCTCGTCGGCGCTGAAGTCGAATTCCATCACACGCCCCTCGGCTCGTCGCGCTCCTGCGCGCTTTCGGTTTCGCCACGCGCCGCGGCCGTGCGCTGCCTGCGCCCGATGACGACGGATCGCGCGCCCCTGGCGCAGAAGATCTCGTCGGCCAGAGTCAGAATCGCCGCGACCAGTGGCGCGACATCCTCACGCTCCTCGGTTGGCGACATGCGTTTGGAGACCTCGTCGGTGTAATCGGTCCATTTTTGAAGAATTCGTTGATCCATTACAGGAACTCCATCGCAAAGTAGCGCCCGCACACCCGTGGACAGCCAAAGTCAGCTTTCCGTTACGGCTCCTCCTCCATCACGATATATCCCGGCGGGCACTCATGCGCGCACAAGCCGCATCCTTTGCAGTAGTCGTAATCGAATACGTAATGGCTGCCGTCGCCGGCCGCCTCAACGGTCTTGAGCACTGCGTTGTCGGGGCACAGCGTCCAGCAGTTGTCGCAGGCCAGGCATTGGCCGCAGGAAAAACATCGATGGCTCTCATCCGTGGCCTGCGCATGCGACAGCCCGGCTTCGATCTCGGCCTCGGCCGTGCGCTCGGACGCGGCGCGGATTCGTGCCTGCGCACGCGGCGCATGCTCGAAGTAGTTCAGATTCAACTCAGCGATCCCGATGGCCATCTCCGTCGGCTGCTCGAGCGCTGTGCCGCGCAGATAGGCGTCGATGGCTTTTGCCGCACGACGCCCGTCGCCAATCGCGCGGCTTACCGTGCCCGAAGCGCGCGCGTCGCCGCCTACGAAAACGCCTTGCGCATTTTCGAGCCGCCCCCAGAAGTCCGGGGCGAAAAACGGGCGCCCGGCGAGCAGCTCTTCCAACCCCGCAGGGTCGACCTCCTGGCCAATCGCCGGGATGACCTGGTCAACGTGGAGAATCGTCTCGGTGCCCTCGAAAGCGACCGGCCGGCGGCTGCCGTCGGGCCGCTCAATTTCCTTCATGTGCACCATTTCGGCGCCAACCACACGCTCGCCGCGGATTATGAGGCGGCGCAGGCCGCGGCGCTCGTGAATGATCACCCCCTCCTCGATTGCCTGGCGGATTTCGCGCTCGGTGGCGCTCATCGCGTCGCCCGGCGCGACATCGCGACCGGGCAGCGCCTGAAAGGTGATCACATGCACTTCGGCGGCGCCGGCCAGGCGGAACACGCGCGCCAGATCGATCGCGGTGTTGCCGCCGCCGATAATTGCGATGCGCCGCCATGCGGGGAGCGCGCCGATCGATACCCATTCCTTGAGAATGTCGAGGGCGGCGCGCGCGTCGCGCGGAACCACCCCGTCGGTGCTCCATTCGCGGCCGCGCTGGGCTCCCGGCGCGAGAAATACAGCCGCATGCGACGCCTGCAACTCCTCGATTGTGAAATCGCGGCCGAGCCGTCGGCAGGGATTGAATTTGATCCCGATCGCAAGTAACCGCTCCACTTCCGCGTCCAGCACCGCGCGCGGAAGCCGATACGGCGGCAACGCCGAGCGCAGAAGCCCGCCGGCCAACGGCTCGCCCTCGAAAAGAGCCACTTCGTGGCCGCGGCGGACGAGATGGTAGGCAGTGGAAAGGCCCGCGGGTCCCGCGCCGACGACCGCGACCGGTGCTGCTGCCGGGCGCGGCTTGGCTACCGCGTAGTTCCATCCCTGCCTTATCGCCTCGTCGCCCAGGAAGCGTTCCACGCAGTGGATCGCAATCGGCTCATCGAACTGCCTGCGATTGCAGGCTGACTCGCACGGATGAGGGCACACGCGGCCACTCACCGCAGGCAGCGGATTCGCCCGCACCAGGGTCTCCCAGGCCGCCTTCGGATCGCCCTCGGCAAGCCGCGCAAGGTAGGCCTGCACGTCCTCGCCGGCCGGACAGGCGACGTGGCAGGGTGCGCTGCGGTAGCGATGCGCCGGGCGCTGCAAGCGCCACTCGCCGGTCTTGAGCGTTAACGAGCTTCCCGCCAGAGCAATCGCGCCGCGTGTCAGGATGGTCATCGCCGCCGTTTGCCTCTGCTCATGCCCATCGCAGCCCGCCGCGGCGGACGGTGTCGGCGCCCTCACTGTCGCGCGGTCCGGGCGTGTCCGCGCGCAGTTTGTAAGTTTCGATATTGTGGTCGGCGAGCGCCTGGAGATGTTCGAGCTCCTCGTGCGCCAACGGATCGTCGGCGAACAGATGCACAAAGCGCTCCTGCAACCGGAGATAGTCGGCGACCGGGCGTACGTTGCGAAGTCGCATTACCGCGACCACTTCGCCGCGCTCCATCTCGATCAGCGGAAAGAGCCCGCTTTGCACGGCAAGTCGCGCAACCTCGATGCTCAGTGCGCCGTCGTGGCCCCATCCAAGCGGACACGGCGAGTGAATCTGGATGAAGGCTGCGCCTTCAATCTCGAGCCCGCGCCGCACCTTCTGTCGGATATCGGAGGGATAGGCGACCGACGCGGTCGCGGCATAGGGGATATGGTGTGCGGCGATGATCGATAAGAGATCCTTCTTGAGGTGGCGCTTGCCCTTCCGATGCATGCCCGCGGGCGACGTGGTGGTCGTCGCGGCGTGCGGCGTCGAGCTCGAGCGCTGGACGCCGGTGTTCATGTAAGCCTCGTTGTCGTGGCAGACGTAGAGAACGTTATGGTTGCGCTCGAGCATCCCCGACAGCGCCTGAAAGCCGATGTCAAAAGTGCCGCCGTCGCCGCCCATCGCGATCACTTTGGTCGAACGCCCTTGCGCCTTGAGCGCAGCCTCCATTCCAGAGGCGATTGCCGGCGCGTTCTCGAACAGCGAGTGCATCCACGGCACGCGCCAGGCGGTAAACGGCCAGGCGGTGGTGAAGACTTCCAGGCAGCCGGTCGCGTTGGCCACCAGAATGTCGGGGCCCGCTGCCTCGGTCACCAACCGCGCGGCGAGCGCCTGGCCGCATCCGGGGCAAGCGAAATGTCCTGAGTCGAGGCCGCGAAACGAGGGTTGGCGGCGTCTCAAATCGGCGGCCGCAGGCGGCGTCTTTGCTTCGGCCATCTCTTACCTCGCGTCGGCTAGCGATCCTGGTGGGCGAGCTTGTCCGGCTCGAGGTCGAAGACCGCAAAGCGCGCGGGCCGCGCGGCCTTCACCGCTTCGAGCAACTGAGGATAGAGGCTGGGCGCGACGTCGCGCCCGCCGAGACCAACCGCAAAGTTGTAAATGCGCGGCGCAGTGGGAAGCTCGCTCAGCGCGGCCCGCACTTCGTTGCCCAGGATTCCACCGGCGCCGATCGACAATGCGCGGTCGAGCACGATCAGGTCGGACATGCCGCGGCAGGCTTGCTGCAAGGCGTCGAACGGAAAGGGGCGAAATGTGCGCAGCTTTATCAGCTTGACCGGTTCAGCCGACGGGTATTGTGCGGCCGCGTCCGCCAGCGTGCCGAACACCGAACCGAGACAGAGAATCCCAACGCGCGCGTCGGCAGGACCCTCGAGCGCAAGCAGGCCGCCCGCGGAGCGCCCGGTCAGCGCGCGCCATTCGCGCTCGGCATCGAGGATCGCGTCCTGAGCGCGAAGAACCGCCTGATGATGGGCGTGGCGCGCCTCGGGATAAAAGTCGGGCGATACCAGCGTGCCGATACTGATCGGATTGCGCGGATCGAGCGCGCGCGCGAACCGGTACGGGGGCAGGAAGCGATCGACCTGCTCGTGGGTCGGAAGCTCCAACGGCTCCAACGTGTGCGTCAGGACGAAGCCATCAACGCAGACCATCACCGGCAGCTCGGTCTGCTCGGCGATGCGAAAGGCGGTGACGGTGGTGTCAACGGCCTCCTGGTTGTCAGCGCAGTAGAGTTGAATCCAGCCGGCGTCGCGCACCGACATCGAGTCCTGATGGTCGTTCCACGCCGAAACCGGCGCGCCCACGGCGCGGTTCGCGCACGTCATCACCAACGGAATCCGCAGGCCCGCAATGTTGTAGAGCACCTCCGTCATCAGCAGGATTCCCTGTGCGCTGCTCGCCGTGTAGGCGCGCGAGCCTGCGGCGGCCGCGCCAAGCGCCACCGAGGCCGCCGAAAACTCGCTCTCGACGCTGACCAACTCGCATTCCAATTCGCCATCAGCGATGAGTCGGGCGAGGTTCTCGACGATGTGCGTCTGCGGCGTGATCGGATAGGCGGCGACCACCTGCGGGCGGCACAGCGCAACCGCACGTGCGATCGCCTCGGAACCTTCAAGCGGTTGCTGCACGTTCAGCCTCTTCCTGCCACACAGCCGCCTGCACGCGCGCTGCCGCTGCGCCGACGAGGCGACGGTTGCGGTCGAGCATCTCGCCTTGGAAGCGGCGCGCAAGCGCCTTCTCCAGCGCGGCCAACGGGAGGAGTTCCGTAAGCGCGAGGAATGCCGCCACAAGCGCCGTATTCGGCACCGGCAGGCCGAGAATCTCGATCGCCAGCGCGGTCGCGGGAATCGTAACCGTACGTGCGGCACCCGGGACCCGAAGCTGCTCGGCAGACCGGCGCGAATTGACCAGAACCCCTCCGCCCGGCAGCAACCCGCCGGTGATCCCACTGACGTGAAGCAGCTTCTCGTCCTGAATGATCAGAAAGCGCGGGTTGTGGACCTGCGAACGGAGCCTCACCGGACGGTCCGCGATGCGGACGAAGGCGGCCACGGGCGCGCCGCGCCGCTCGGGACCAAAGCTGGGGAAAGCCTGGCCAAAGCGTCCTGCTTCGAAAGCCGCGGTCGCGAGGAGATAGGCCGCAACCACGTTGCCTTGGCCGCCGCGGCCGTGAATGCGGATCTCGGTCAAGCCGGTGCGAGCCATCGGGTCAGAGCAGAGCAACGCGCGTGCCTGAAAGTCGCCGCCGACGGCCCAGGCGCGCACCCTATCGTGCGTCGAAAGGAGTCACGCCCGGCGGGCCGATGTATCCGTCGGAAGCATTCGCCGTTGGCAGGTTGCTTGCAGCATCGAGAGCACAGAGGCGGCAAGGGGTTTGGCGGAGGCAACGCAACACTGAACAGGAGCAACGATGCAGCGTCGGGCCCAACACGAGATAGAGATTTTCAAGGTTGCCGGTGTGCAGGTGGCCCTCGATTATTCGTGGGCGATCCTGTTCGCGGTGGTTCTCTGGAGCCTGGCGGCGGGCTATTTCCCTTACGCCTACCCGGGCTACGGACGAGCCAGCTACTGGATAGTCGGCCTCGCGGCCACTATTCTGTTCTTTGCCTCGGTACTGATCCACGAGCTTGCCCACGCGGCGGTGGCGAACCGGCTGGGCGAACAGGTGGACCGCATCACCCTGTTCGTCTTCGGCGGGTTGGCGCATCTGAGCGGTGAGCCGCGCAACCCCTTCGACGAAATGCGGATCGCTGCGGTCGGCCCCCTGACGAGCGCCCTCCTCGCCGGCGTCTTTTGGCTTATCCCACACGTCCTGGGCATCGATGCGCCATTGTGGAGGGCGGTCTTCGACTATTTGTCATTCGTCAACGTTGCGCTTGCGGTCTTCAACCTGCTGCCCGGATTTCCGCTCGACGGCGGGCGGCTGTTCCGGGCGATCGCATGGTGGTGGAGCGGCGACCTGCGGCGGGCGAGCGAGAGGGCGGCGAACTGGGGACAGGGAATCGGCTACGGCCTGATCCTGTTAGGCGCGCTGGAGATCTTCGGCGGTTCGCTCGCCGGCGGACTCTGGCTCATCTTCATCGGCCTGTTCCTGAAAGCGGCGGCGGTCGGCAGCTATCAGCACGTCGTGGTCCAGCAGACGCTCGGCCACACGCGCGTCAGCGACATCATGATCCGCGAACCGGCGACGCTCAGCCCCGAGCTCACGATCGCCGAGGCCGTCGAGCAAAGCTTCCTGCGCTACGGCTACGCCGGATTCCCGGTGGTGAGCGACGGCCGTCCGCTTGGCCTGCTCTCATTGTCCGAGGTAAGCGCATGTCCGGCGCCCGAACGCACGCAGCGCCGCGTTGCCGACCTGATGCAGCCGCTGGACGAAAGCCTGAGCATTGCCGCCTCAGCGAGCGCCGCCGACGCGCTGCGCCGGATGGCCGAGCGCGACGTCGGCCGTCTGCTGGTGACTGATAACGGTCGCCTGGTCGGAATGATCACGCGCTCGGGAATCGCGCGCTTCGTGCAGTTCCGCAGCCTGCTGGCTGCCGAAGACCATGAGCGTATCGCACATCGGGTGCCGCAACCCGGCCCAGCCGCCTGAAACATCCGCCGCGCCGCCGGCTGCCCGCGTCATCCGCCGCCGAAAACGGTGCGATGGGTATGCCGCGCGATCATCAAGTCTTCATCGGTCGGGATCACCCGGACCACGCATCGGCTGTCAGGCGTGCTGATAACGTCGGCGTGCCGATCGTTACGTCCGCGGTCGATGCTGATGTCCAAATGTTCGAGGCCTCGGCAGATCTCCAACCTGACCGGCGCTGCCCGCTCGCCGATGCCGGCGGTGAACACCAGCAGATCAAGGCCGCCCAGCGCCGCCGCCAGCGCGCCGATCGTTTTGCGCACCTGGTAGCAGAACATCTCGACCGCCTGCGCCGCATGTGAGTCCGTCTGTCGCTTCTCAAGCAGCAGCTTCATGTCCGAGCCGACCCCCGACACCCCGAGCAGCCCTGACTGATGGTTCACCAGGCCCTCGAGCGCGTCCGCGTCAAGGCGCTTTTCCCTGAGCAGATAGAGCAGGATGCCTGGGTCGAGATCGCCGCTGCGGGTGCCCATCATGAAACCGCCGGTGGGCGTGAATCCCATCGTGGTATCGAGCGGACGCCCGTCGCGCACCGCGGCCATACTCGCGCCGTTGCCCAGATGAGCGATGATGATGCGCGGCGGGGCGGCGTGGCCGAGCGCCTGCATGACGTACTCGTACGAGATGCCGTGAAAGCCGAAGCGGCGGATTCCGTCGTCCCATAGCGCGCGCGGCAGGGCGAAGCGCTCGGCTATCTCGGGCATCCGGCGATGGAACGCCGTATCGAAGCACGCCACCTGCGGCATACCGCGGTAGCGAGCGGCCGTCGATTCGACGCCGGCTATCTCGCCCGGTAGATGGAGCGGCGCGAAAGGGACGAGCCGGCGTAGATCCTCCATCAGTGCCTGCGTGATCAGTTCAGGTTCGACGTGGCTGACACCGCCGTGCACCATCCGATGACCGGCCGCCTCGGGACGCGGCAGGCGCAGCCGGTCGATCTCGTCGTACAGCGCAAGCAGCGGATCGAGCGAGCCCGAAAGATCGCGCTCTTCGTCGCACAGCATCTTTCCGCGCCCGTCGCTTACCCATAGGCGACCGCCGCGCGAGCCGACCTCCTCCGCCGCGCCCTTCGCAATCAGTTCCTCCCTACCCTCGGCGAGCCTGAACAGCGCAAGCTTGCGCGAGGACGAGCCGCTGTTGTGACACAGAATCACGCGCGCGTCAGCCACGGCCGCCGCTCCCGCTCTGCGCGGCTGCACTTCCGCGACCCGGGCGACACATCCGACGTCCCTTGGTCAATGGCCACTTGCGCATGCTCAGTACGGCCATTTCCATTTCGCGATCTCGTCCCGGTCGACGCCGTTTTTCAATGCATATTCGAGGTTCTCGTGGATCTGATTCTTGAGCCAATCCTTGACGTGAGCGCCGGTGGCCTGGAGTCGGGGAACGCGATCGATGACGTCGATCGCGAGGTTGAAGCGATCGATCTGGTTGTTGATCGCGAGTTCCAGCGGCGTGTTGATGCTGCCGAATTCCTTGTAGCCGCGCACGTGCATGTTGGCGTGGTTGGTCCGCCGATAGGCGAGCTTGTGAATCAGCCACGGGTAGCCGTGAAAGTTGAAGATGACCGGCTTGTCCACGGTGAAGAGGCTGTCGAAGTCGCGGTCGGTAAGGCCGTGCGGATGCTCCGTGTGCGGCTGCAAGGTGAACAGATCAACCACGTTGACGAAGCGAATCCTGAGATCGGGAAATTTCTCGCGCAGGATCGCCGTCGCGGCCAGCGCCTCGATCGTCGCGACCTCGCCCGCGCTGGCGATGACGGCGTCGGGCTCGTGCCCCTGGTCGTTGCTGGCCCACGGCCACAGCCCGATTCCCTTGGCGCAGTGAGTAGCCGCCGTTTCAATGTCGAGGAACTGGAGGTGAGACTGCTTGTCGGCGACGATCACGTTGATGTAATTGGTGCTGCGCAGACAGTGATCGGCGACGCTGAGCAGGCAGTTGGCGTCAGGCGGCAGATAGATCCGCGTCACCCGCGGGCTCTTGTTGGTAATGACGTCGATGAAGCCGGGATCCTGATGGGTGAAGCCGTTGTGATCCTGGCGCCATACCGTGGAGCTGATCAGGATGTTGAGCGAGGATACCGGCGCGCGCCAGGCAACTTCGGCGCGCGCCTTCTCCAGCCACTTGGCGTGCTGGTTTACCATCGAGTCCACCACGTGCGCGAACGCCTCGTAGGTGTTGAACAGCACGTGGCGCCCGGTCAGCACGTAGCCTTCCATCCAGCCCTCCAGTGTGTGCTCGCTCAGCATCTCCATCACGCGGCCGTCGGGCGCGAGCGCGCCGCCGTCGGCGTCCTCGGGCCTGAGCCCGGCGAGCCAGGTCTTGCCGCTGACTTCGTAGATCGCATGCAGCCGGTTGGAGGCGGTTTCGTCGGGTCCGAAGACGCGGAAGTTCGACATGTTGTCGCGCATCACGTCGCGCAGGAACTGGCCCAGCACGTAGGTATTCTGCGCCTCGACCTGCGCGGGCCGGGCCACCGCGACCGCGTAGTCGCGAAAGTCAGGCATCCGCAGCGGTTCGCGCAGGCGGCCGCCGTTGGCGTGCGGATTTGCGCTCATCCTGCGCTCGCCCGCCGGCGCGAGCGCCTTGAGCTCGTCAATCGGCGCGCCCCTGGAGTCGAACAGCTCGCGCGGCCGGTAGCTCAGCATCCATTGCTCGAGCAGCTTGAGATGCGCGGGATTCTCGGCCACTTCGGTGATCGGCACCTGATGTGCGCGCCAGAAACCTTCGACGCGGTGGCCGTCGACTTCCGCCGGCGCGGTCCATCCCTTGGGCGAGCGCAGGATTACCATCGGCCACCGCGGACGGCGCGCGCTCCCGCTGCGCCGCGCCTCCTGCTGGATCGAACGGATCTCGGCGACGCAGCTCTCCAGCGCCGCGGCCATCGCCTGATGCATTGTCGGCGGATCGTCGCCCTCGACCAGGCAGGGGCGGTAGCCGTAGCCGACAAACAGGCTTTCAAGCTCGTCGGCCGGGATGCGCGCGAGAATCGTCGGATTGGCGATCTTGTAGCCGTTGAGATGCAGGATCGGCAGCACGGCGCCGTCGCGGATCGGGTTGAGAAACTTGTTGGAGTGCCAGGAGGTCGCGAGCGGCCCGGTTTCCGCCTCGCCGTCGCCGACCACCGCGGCCACGATTAGATCGGGATTGTCAAAGGCCGCGCCAAAGGCGTGCGAAAGGCTGTAGCCAAGCTCGCCCCCCTCGTGAATTGAGCCGGGCGTCTCGGGCGTGCAGTGGCTGCCGACGCCGCCCGGGAACGAGAAGCGCCGGAAGAGCTCGCGCATCCCGACCTCGTCCCGGCTGCAATCGGGGTAAACCTCCGAATAGGTTCCCTCTAGCCACGCGTTGGCGAGCACCGCCGGCGCGCCGTGGCCGGGTCCGGAGACGTAGAGCACGTTGAGATCGTGCTCCTTGATCAAACGATTCAGATGAACCCAGATGAAGCTCTGGCCGGGATCGGATCCCCAATGGCCGAGCAGGCGGCGCTTGATGTGCTCGGGCCGCAGCGGCTCCCTCAGCAGCGGATTGTCCCGCAGGTAAAGCATCCCGACGCACAGGTAGTTGCAGGCGCGCCAGTACGCGTCGATCAATTCGAGCTGCTTCGTCGAAAGCTTCGGCGCCATGATGGTCCTCGCAAACTCTGGCTTGTCGAGCAAGCGCGATCGCGCCGCCGATCCCATGCTAGCCGACGCGCCGCCGCCAAGTAACGCGCGAAGGAATTTCGTAAGCGCGGCGGCTCACGATGCGGTGAAAGATTTACAAGGAGCCAGAGCTTTGCTCGGGCCCCATCGGCGAGACCCTCCCCGGCATTTTTAGCTTCCGGCCCGCCTCAACCGACACGATCGCCGCGCCTCAGCCGAGAGCAGCTCGATACACGAGCGAAACCTTGGCCCACGTGTCGATCACGCTCCCCTTCTTATCGCCAGCGATCATCAGCGCGGGCTCGAACAATTCAGCTCGCGGCCAGTCGCAGCGCAGGCTCTGCTTCGGCGGCGGCCACGTGCTGCTTGACCCGCACGAAGCTGTCGGGGCTGACCGAGATCGAGTCGATCCCCGCCTGCACGAGGAAGCGCGCGAATTCCGGATGGTCGCTGGGCGCCTGCCCGCAGAGCCCGACCTTGCGATTGAGCTTGTGCGCTCCCCGGATGACCTCGGCGATAAGCCGGGTCACGGCGTCGTTACGTTCGTCGAAGAGCGCGGCGAGCGCCGCCGAATCACGGTCCACGCCGAGCGTGAGCTGGGTCAGGTCGTTGCTGCCAATCGAAAAGCCGTCGAAGCGCTGCGCGAACTGCTCCGCCAGGATCACGTTCGACGGTATCTCGCACATCACGTAAACCTGAAGCCCGTCCTCTGCGCGTCGCAGCCCGTTGTCGGCCATCACCTGCAGCGTGCGGTCGGCCTCCTCAAGCGTGCGGCAGAAGGGGATCATCACGACCACATTGCGCAGTCCGATCCGTTCGCGCACCTGGCGAATCGCGCGGCATTCGAGTGCAAAGCCTTCGCGGTAGCCTTCGCTGTAGTAGCGGCTTGCGCCGCGCCATCCGAGCATCGGATTCTCCTCCGCCGGCTCGAACTGGCGGCCGCCGATGAGGCGCGCGTATTCGTTGGTCTTGAAGTCGCTCATCCGGACGATCACCGGCGCCGGGTAGCGCGAGGCCGCGATACGCGCGATTCCGCTGGCGAGGGTGTCGATGAAATAGCCCGTTCTGTCGGCATGGCCGCGGGTCAGCCGTTCGATCTGTCGGCGCGCGGCGGCCTCGGCGAGCTGGTCGAACCGGACCAGGGCCATCGGATGAATCTTGATGATATTGCCGATGATAAACTCCATGCGGGCAAGCCCGATTCCGTCCGCGGGCAGCCGCCACCAGCGCGTCGCCGCCGCCGGATTGGCCATATTCAGCATCACGCGCGTGCGCGTGCGAGCAACCTCCTCAAGGGCAAGGTCGCGTACCTCGAAATCGGCCGCACCGTCGTAAACGTAGCCGGTGTCGCCCTCCGCGCACGACACGGTGATCTCGCGCCCGCTTTCGAGTACGGCGGTCGCGTTGCCGGCGCCGACGATCGCCGGCAGGCCGAGCTCGCGGCTGACGATCGCGGCGTGCGAGGTTCGTCCGCCGTGGTCGGTGACAATCGCGGCGGCACGCCGCATGATCGGCATCCAGTCCGGATCGGTCATCCGGGTGACCAGGATCGCGCCGTCCTTGAAGCGAGCAATCTCGGAGGGGCTTTGGAGTTTGCACACCGCGCCGACCGCGATCGCGTCGCCAATCGCGAGTCCGCTCAGCAGGCGGTCGCCCTTGCGCTTGAGGACGAAGGTCTTGAGCGAGCCGGCTTCCTTGCGCGACTGCACGGTTTCCGGACGCGCCTGCACGACGAAGAGCTCGCCGCTGTCGCCGTCCTTGGCCCACTCGATATCCATCGGACGGCCATAGTGCGCTTCGATCGCCACCGCCCATCGCGCGAGCGTCAGGATGTCGCTGTCGCTGAGCACAAAGCGCGACCGTTCGTCCTTAGGTGTGGCGATCTTTTTGGTGGTTGTGCGCCGTCCGCTGCCGTAAACGATTTTTTTCGCCTTGGCCCCCAGCTTCTTCTCGATGATCGGTACAAGGCGCTGGTCGTCGAGCAACGGCTTGAACACGACGTATTCGTCCGGCTCGACCATCCCCTGCACAACCGCCTCGCCCAGCCCCCACGAGGCGTTGATCAGCACGGTGGCGGGAAACCCGGTCTCGGTGTCGATCGAGAACATCACGCCCGCGCTGCCGCGGTCGGAATGAACCATTCTTTGGACGCCGACCGAAAGCGCGACCTTCATATGGTCGAAGCCGTGGTTGTCGCGATAGACGATGGCGCGGTCGGTGAATAGCGAGGCGAAGCATCGGCGCACGGCGTCGAGCAGGCTCCTGTTGCCACGGATATTGAGGAAGCTTTCCTGCTGGCCGGCAAAACTCGCCTCGGGCAGATCCTCGGCGGTCGCGCTGCTGCGCACGGCGACATCGAGCCCTTCGATTCCCGCATCCGCGCAGAGCTTGCGGTAGGCGGCGCTGATGGCGTCGGCCATCGCGGGTGGGAACTTGCCGCGCGCGATTGCATCACGAATCCGCCCGGCCGCGGCGGGCAACGCCAGCTTCCGCACCTTTAGATCGGCGAGTGCGCTGGTGATTTCGGGCCGCAGATTGTTGGCGTCGAGAAAGGCCCAGTAAGCCTGCGCCGTGACCGCGAAGCCCGGCGGCACCGGAATACCCTGGCTTCGCAAGTTGCGGGTCATCTCGCCGAGCGAGGCATTTTTCCCGCCCAAGCGCCGGACGTCGGAAGATCCTTCGTCAGAGAACCAGATTACATAATTATTTTCGCTCATTATGCGCTCTCCGCTGCGCGGGTCCGAGGCAGTCGAAGTGACGCATCAACCGTACCAAGCGGCGCGCAGAGGCAGGCAGTGACTCAGGTAGCGCGCGCAAACGGTGGTCCGGAGGCCCGACGACTTAATCCGCGCGCGGCGCGCTCCAGATAAAGGCGTCGCGCCCGGGCGCGTAGTTCAAATTGCTCTGGGCCGCGTCGCGATTGATCAGCGGGCGCATGAAGAGCGGGTGGCGCATGCTGCGCACCTCGTGCTCGATGGTGAACAGCACCTCGTTCGAGCCGGGCTCGACGATGTTCTTGAAGCGGTACTGATGCTGGTCGCTCTCCTCCGAGATGAGCCCGCGCTCGCGCAGGCGGCGGTACGGGCCCGAGAAGTCGGCGACGTAAACCTGGATATGATGGCCGTCGTAGGGCGCAAGCGGACAGTCGGTTTCGCGGAATATCAGCTCCTGCCCTGGACCGACCCCGACCCGCGCGCATCGGCCGGGTTCGTCCTCGGCGATGTGCGCCGGGGTTGCGATTATCTCGCGGTAGAAGCGCACGATCCCGTCGGCGCTGCCGGCGGGCACGTCGAACTCGACGTACGGAATGCCGAGCGTGATCGGCCCGAAACGCTCGTCAGGCTCGTGGCAGCGGATACGGTTGCCCCACGGACAGACCGCCTCGAGCACGCCCGCCTCCTCGTGGAACTGAAAGCACGTGCCGTCGAGATGCTTGGCCGCGCGCTCCAGGCGTCTGAGCAGCGCGCGCCGGTCGGGAATCACAAGGCCGACCCGGCCGCGCTGGATCTGCGCCCTGGCTGCGGTCGGCAGATGAAACTGGCAGCGCCCGACGTTGATCCACATGTTGTTGGCGCCGGTCATCAGAAATGGATCGCGCGTCAGGCCGAGCGCGGTGACATAGAAGATCGTTGCCAGGCGCTGATCGGGCACGGTGACGTTGACGTGCTCGAGCGCGACCACGTTGCCCAGATCCTCGGCGGCTCGATCGTAAGTGACATCCATGACGACGACCTCCCCGGAGTTGTGGCCCACAAGACGCCGGACGCCGCGCGCGCCGCCCGCGCATGATTGTCGCGCAAAGGCCGCGCGCGTCAAACGGATCGGCGCCTCAGCGTTCCTCGACGCAGCACTGTTGAATTTCGCCCTGCGCCTTGTCGGTGTCCTGCGGGTCGAGCTGCGGATGGCCGCGCAGGACGCCCCATGAGATCCGCTCGCGGATGTAATAGACGCGCGGTTGGGCGTCGAGGTCGACGTCGTCGGCACTCTCCGCGCCCTGGACGTGACAGACGACATGGCCGGCGGGCAGGATGAAGGCGTGGTAGCCGCCCGGGCCGATCCGCGCGCTCTGGCCGCCGCACGTCACCGGCGGGCGGAGCAGCGAACCCGCGTAGCTGTAGGGCCGATACACATAGATGGTCGCGTTGTCGGGGGGCGCGGTGGCGCGCTGGAAAGGCGGCCCTTGCGCGGCGCATCCAGCGAAGATCAAGGCCAGCGTCAGGGCCGCCGCAGCGAAGCGCCCGCGCATCGGCTCGCCATTTTGATCGCGCCGCGCAGGAACCTGATTCATCTTCGGGCGGCGCTCATTGAATCGAATGGTCGGAGGGCGCAGCCGGGTGCGCGGACCGAGCGGCGATCGCCTGCGCGAGGCGGCCGGCGTCGGCTTCGAGCTGCGCGTCAATCTTGTGCCGCACGGCGACGCGCGCCGCCTCCTCCAGCTCCCTGTGCGTCGGCGCCGCGTAAAGGCTGTACGACCGCCATACGCGTGCCTTGGCGGTGTAGTCCCCGATAATTTTCTCGCCGTCGGTGATCGAAAGCGACGCGAACGCGGTGACTCCATACTCGCCGAGCGGTGCCCCGGCGTAAGTGCTCGGCGCGAGTGCGGTCGCGAGCATCGAGTCGTGGCGCTCGTCGTGTGTCAGCTCCTCGCGATACATGAACGTGACCGGCGACGTAGCAGAGAGCGAGAGCGCGACGTCGGGCGGAAGCTGGTCGGGATCGCCCTGGGCAAGGCGGCCCCTGAACGGTAGCGGTCGCGCCGGCGCCGCCGCCTGCGCCGGCGGCGGCGTGGAGACCAGCTGCCGGACGGCGCATCCGGCGGCGCCCGCAGCCAACACCAGCGCCAGCGCGTAAGCGCTTATTGCGCGCCCCTTGTCCGAGAGCATGGCGGGGGAGAGGTCACACGCTCGCGTTGCAAGGCTACGGCTGCGCCCAGCCCTTTTCGTACGGCGCCGCCATCCGTCCGATCGCGCGCAGATGCTTGAACTTCCATTCACCGTTGAGCTTGACGTAGTCGTCCTCGTAGCGTGCGGCCAGCCACAGCGCCCGGTTGCCCTTGCGGAAAGTGAAGGGCCCCATGAAGTACCACGAGCCGTGCGCACGATCGCCGTTCACTTCAATTATCGGATTCATCACGTTGTGCTGCGAGAAGCTGATCCGCTCGCGGAAACCTTCGAACAACCTGCGGATCGCGGCATGCCCCTGATGGCGCCCGATTCCATCAACGCCCTCCCAGATCCCGTCCTCGGCGAACAGCGTCGTGATCTTGTCCGGATTGTGATCGTCGTCGCACACGGCGCAGTAGCGCGCCTTGAGCTGCTTGATCGCCTCGGTATCCTCGAGAATCGTGATGCGCCTGGCGAGTTCGGCGATGTCCATCGTCATTTGTCCTTTCGCGCTGGCCTTCCGACAGCCAGCATGCGGCGGTTAGGGAAAATAGGCAACCTTGCCGCGGGAGGTCGCGCTTGTGCGGCGACCGACGTTTCGCGCGCAGGGTCGCCTTTGCCGGCGCTGGTACTCAAACCGGCGGATGGGCTAGGTTAGGCGAGGAACGCCGCATGGCCGCCGCTCGCGCTCCAGCCGATGCAGGGCGCGGCATCACGGCTGCGCATTCGCGTTCCTCAAAACGCGCGCGTGGAGGCGACCGCCGGGCGCTGACCGCCGCCGCGGACCACGGAGGGTTCATCAGATGGCAGAAGAGTGGGCCGAGGAAATCACCCACGTCGCGGGGACTGACCTCGCAATGATCAGGGGCGGACGCGGCAAGCCGCTGCTCGTCCTGCACGAGGAGCTGGGGCATCCGGGATGGCTCAACTGGCACTCGACGCTGGCCAAGGAGCGCACCCTGCTGATCCCGATCCAGCCCGGCTTCGGCAAATCGCCGCGGATCGAGGCGATCCGCAATGTCCACGAAGTCGGCCTGTTCTACTCCTGGATGCTGCGCGAGATGGAACTCGCGCCGATTGACGTCGTCGGTTTCTCGCTCGGCGGATGGATCGCGGCTGAGATGGCGAGCGCCAACCCGCGTCAGTTCCGCCGGATGGTGCTGGTCGCGCCGATGGGGATCAAGCCGCCCGAGGGCGAAATCTTCGACATTTTCGCCGTCACCCAACGCACGCCGCTTAACCTCAGCGTGTACGATCATGAGATGACGCCCGAGTTCAACAAGCTCTACGGCGGCGAGCGCACGCCCGAGCAGTTCGAGGCCTTCGAAGACGCGCGCACCGAGACCGCGCGCATCGCCTGGGAACCGATCCTGCACAACCCCAGCCTGCCCTACTTCCTCGGCGGCGTAAGCGGCCTGCCCACCCACATCGTATGGGGACGCGAGGACGCGCTCGTGCCGGTGAGCGCGGCGGAGGCCTATCGCAAGGCGCTCAGCAACACTGAGACCCGCGTGACGATCTTCGACCATTGCAGCCATCGGCCCGAGATCGAAAAGTCCGCTGAGTTCATCAAGCTGCTCAAGGAATTCCTGGCCTGAGGCCCAGCCGATAGCGTGAGCTGAAGGAGACAAGCCATGCATATTATGTATTTCACCGAGCGCCCCTACCGCGAACTTCCCGAAGAAGAAGTAATCAAAAACCGCAGCTTCTTCGGCGTCCCCAACCGCTTCTTCGATCACGAAGTCGGCGCGCGCCTGTACAACGAATATCTCGACGAAGCCGTCTATGCCGAGGAGATGGGCTTCGACGGCATCATGCTCAACGAGCACCACGGCACGCCGTTCTGTATGGGCGCGGTGATGAACGTGGAGGCGGCAATCCTCGCGCGCATCACCAGGAAGGTGCGCATCGTGCTGCTCGGCAACCCGCTGCCGACGCTGAAGAACCCGCTCCGGATGGCCGAGGAGCTGGCCGAGATCGATCTGATCTCGCGCGGGCGGCTGGTGCCCGGATGGGTGCGCGGCGCGGGCAGCGAGCAGATCTTCAACAACGCCAACCCGGCCTACAACCGCGAGTATTTCAACGAGGCGCACGACGTCGTGATCGCCGCATGGACGCGGCCGGGACCGTTCCGGTGGGAGGGCAAACATTTCACCTACCGCTTCATCAATCCGTGGGCGCTGCCCTACCAGAAGCCGCATCCACCGATTTGGATTCCCGGCGTGATTAGCCCCGAGACCGTGGTCTGGTGCGCGCAGCATCGCTACCCGTACATCGGCCTGGGCACCGCGCTGCAATCGACGGTCGAGCTGTGGAACCTTTACGGCGACACCGCCGCGCAAGAGGGCTACCTCGCGGGCACCGAGAACTTCGGCTACCTCCAGCAGATCTTCGTCGCCGAAACCGAGGAGAAAGCGCAGGAGCTCGGCAGGGCTGCGCTCTTCGGCGGCGGCGCGGCAAACTTCTCGCGGCCTGAATGGACGTTGCCCCCAGGCTACAACTCTAAGGAGGCGACCCGCCGGCTCGCCCGTCAGGCCACCGACTACGGCTTCCTCGGCATCACCAGCGAGAAGCTCAGGGAGGCCGGCAGCGACCATGACCAGCACCGCGACCCGCACAAGGCCGACACGCGCGAGCGGCTGCGCCGCGGCGAGGTCAGCGTGGAAGAGGCCAAGCGCAAGATCTACGCGAATTACCAGAAGGCGCAGGACGGCCTGCAAATCATCATCGGCACGCCCAAGACGGTTATCCCCAGGCTGCGCCTGATCATGGAGGTGCTCCATCCGGGCGTCTTCGGGCTGTTCCAGGCGCAGGGGCCGCTCACGCTGGAGCAGCGCATGACCAGTATCCGGCTGATGGGCCAGGAGGTGCTGCCCGCGATGCGCGAGATCGCCAAGGAGCTCGGCATCGTGGATCCATTCGAGCGCAAGCCCGGCTCGCGGCCCTACACGGCAGGCACCAGGCGCGATCCGCTGGTCGATCTCGAAGCGCTCAAGCGCGCGCCCAAGCGCGACGAGTCGGTGCGCGTCTAGCGCGCCGGGGCGCCAGGCCTGCGCGGTCTAATCGAGCGGCGGCGGACGGCTCACCCGTCCACCGCCGCGGCGTTCGCAGTCGCGAACGCCGCGGCGAGCGCCGCAAGCGCCCGCCGGCGGGCGCTTGTGGCGCTCGCGCGCCTGATATAATTTTTGCCCTCTGCCTCAGCGCCGCCCCGGTAGTGAAAAGGACATCACGGAGGTCTCCGGAACCTCAAGTCCGGGTTCGACTCCCGGCCGGGGCACCACAAGGCTGCACGCGCCTGCGAGTTCGGCGGCCGCGGAAATTTTGCCGGCTACGGCATTGCGCAGGGCCGCAAGCCTTTCGTCGCGGTTATCCCACGTAATGCCTGAGCGCCTGATCGAGGACTGGAAATCAAATTTACTGCGGTGCGCGTCTTTAGCGCTTGTCTGAATTGTTGCCGGCTTATTCCCGGCGGAATTATGCATGCCGAACGGCGCGTTCAGGCGCCGACAGCCTTGTACAGCCGCTTGCGATCTTCGTCGTCCTTTTCGCGGAAGAGGCGGGGACATCCTTCGGATAGCCACCGATCGCTCACGCTGTTTTCCAACGCCCGACCGCTTCCATCGACGGCCCACATGTCGCGGCTTGCGGCGGTAAAGTGATGGAAGCTGCGGCCGCATCTGCGGCATCTGTATACGAGCCTTGAGCCGCGCGCCGCCGACCAGTCGAGCATCTTGACCGCAAAATCGTGGGTTTCCCAATTATTGACTGCTACCATTTGAATTCAGACCTCGCTGGAAACCGCACCGGGTACAGCCGCGGGCTAGGATTGCACCGCCCGATTGCGGGCCTTGCCATTTTTTAGCGACGGCGCGGCTTCGATCTTTATCTGTTGGCCGTTGAGCCGGGTGTTGTTCAACAAGCTGAAAGCGAGCGCAGCGTCTGCAAGCTCCGCCATCTCCACGAAGCCAAACCCGCGACAGAGTCCGGACGCCTTATCCGTAACTGCCAGCGCTCCCAGGACCTCTCCCGCGCGCGCGAAATGCTCCAGAAGGTCTCTACTGGTAACTGAACTGGCCAGATTGCCGACGTACACCTTGGGCATCACCGATCTCCTTGAGCATCTCAAGCGGTTCGGATTGTCCCAACAGGCGACCCTGATGGTCTGGGGGCGGACCGTATCCGAAGGCAAGTGAGACCACTTTATTCTCTGCCGCGGAGGAAGTACATCCTGGGTGAACCGGAACCTGACACGCTCGAAAATCAGCCCTCGAGGCAGGGGGTATCTTTAGCGCGGTCGAAGGTATATGCTTGGTGTTAAACGTTCGGACGTTCCTTTCACACCTACCCGGGAATGAGCCCGGGTTCTCTGTTCGGAACCACCCCGGCATAAACTCTCGGAGGGGCAAAATGCCCAGCAAATTATACGTAGGCAATCTGGCCTACTCGGTATCCAATGACGACCTCCACGAACTCTTCTCTCAAGCCGGCCAGGTTCAAAGCGCCACGGTGATTACCGACAAGTTCTCGGGGCAATCGAAGGGCTTCGGCTTTGTCGAGATGGCGACTTCGGAAGAAGCCGCCAATGCGATCCGCCAGTTCAACGATTCCGAACTAAAGGGCCGGAACATCAAGGTGAACGAGGCCAAACCGCGCGAATCGAGCTTCGGCGGAGGCAACCGCGACCGCAACAGCGGCGGCGGCGCGGGCCGAGGCCGAAACCGCTGGTAACCGCCGCGCCGGCGCGCGAGCGCACCTTGGTTTGATACGCTGATGGCCAGGTCCGGCGCACCGCTCGAGGGAGCGCCGGACCTGGTCACCGATCCGGACCCGTAATCAATCGGGATCGCGTCGGCGGTCCTGAACAGCGCCCACAACGTCGATCGTGCTGGAGGCAGGTTGCATGGATAAACGCCAGAGAGAACGCTCCCGCAGACAGAAGCAGCAGCAGAAGGAGCAGCGTCGCGCGGAGCGCGCGGCTGAACGCCAGAAGCGCGCGCGCGAGGGCGGCAAAGACGCAGACCTCGAAGGAATCGTTCCGGGACCGCAACCCGGTCAGATTATTGACATGTCCTGATCTTTCCCAGTTAGCCCGCACCTTTGCCCGAATAGACAAGCGAACTTAGTTCTCACCGGCCCGCATTGTCGGACCGGGCGCTACTCGAGCGCCCCGTTCCCTTCTCGAATTGATGCATCTCTTTCGGCCGATTCGAGGCCGCGAAAGCTCAGATCAATCTCGCGCTATCCTGCGGAATAGCTTGCATGCGCGGTGATCGACGATGGACAGTCCCAGGTCGTTTCATACAATCGGCGCGCGGGAGTGCCGAAAGCCGCGATACTCAATTGAACGGGGAAGACTTTGCGCGGTTCGCTCACTCTAGTAATCGTGGCTAGACTGGAGCACAAATGTCGAGACGTCAGAGTCGCATGGCGGCGACCTGCTGACCGCGGCGAGCGTGAGCTGGAAATGGCTCTACGGCGATTTCCGCTTGGTCTTGTCGCGCTCGTTCGCACCCCGAACTACAACCGCCACTACATGCCGTTCACTTATTACCCAATCCCAACCGCTGCCGCGCCGGTAACGCGGCATGCGCGGCGGCGCCGAAGATCCGGAGTCCTGCCGTTTGCGCGCAGAGCATTTTCTTGACCCGCCGCCTAAAACATGTATTGTGAAGAAAGCTTTACGCTTCGGCGAAAGTCATGATGCGAACCATCTTCGGCAAACCCTCGATGCTCGGTTCGGTATCGCCGCTGCAGATGCTGCGCGGCATGTTCGACATCTCGCTGCAATGGTGGCGCGAGTCGCCACTGCTTGGTGCTGCGCGCTTGTCACTGATCGTGGTGACAATTTGGGGCCTTGCGCATCTGCCGGCGAATCCGAGCGTGGGGACCGTGGTCGCCGGGCTCGGCATTCTCGGGCTTTACGCTATCGGCAGACGATAGACGCCCATAGAGACGTTTACTTGCTTTGCGCGGCGCGGGCCATTCGCGAACCGCGCGCGAGCCGGGATTCTCAGAAGTCGCGACGCGTATAGGCTCTGGCCCCGAGCAAGATGAGCGCGGTCGCCCACGCCGACAGCACGGCCAGGGCCGCCGCCAGGCCGCGCGCGGAGCCGAGGAATTCCTTGAACAGCGCTCCGGTAAATCCGAGCAGAGCGGCTATATCCAGCCGCAACAGAACGAGCAGGCGCGCCAGATCGAGCGGGTTTAACACCGAAAGCCCGAGCAGCAGCGCCGGAAGCTGCTGCGTGGGAAAAGCCATGATCACGATCAGCAACAGCCCGTCGTAGAGCACGGCGAAGAAGAGCCACAGCGCGAGCGCGCCTCCCAAGGCTTTCAGCCGGTTGTCAGTGCGAACCGAGACCAGAAAGCCGAGTGCGACGAAAATCAAGGTGAGCAACAGCCCCGCGACCAGCAACAACAGCAGCGTTAGCGCCTCGCCCTTGCCCCCGCACCAGAGAAATGGAGCCAGCAGGCCCAGCGCGAAAGCGCCTGCAAGCGAAATGGAAAGCGCCAGGTACTGTCCAGCGAACGCGGTGCGCCGCGAGATCGGCTGGACCAGCAGGAGTTCCACGTATTCGCGCGAGTTGTAGAACTGGAGCACGCTGGTCGCCAGACTCGCCAGCGGGACTACCAGCACGACCAGGTTCAAGAGGCTGGCCGCGGCCTGGTCGGAGCTCTCACCGAAAGAAAGCAGGGCCCAGCCGACAGCGGCAAAGAAAGCCGCGTAGGCGGCAACCCAGCGACTACGCGCGAGTTCGCGCAGGTTGAAGCGCAGGACTGTCAGCATGCGGCGCACGCGGCAGCGCCCTCCTCCATCATTTTCGCGATCGCGGCCTCCAGCGTCCGCTCGCCGCCGGCCTCCAGCGCCTGTGACGGCGGGCCGTCGAAATAGATCCGCCCGTCGAGCATGAAGACGAGACGGTCCGCAAGCTCCTCCAACTCGGCCATCAGATGCGAGGCCACGATCACCGTCTTGCCGCGCGCGCGCTCCTCGCACAGCCACTGCTTGTGCCGGCGGCTGGCGAGCGGATCGAGTCCGACCGTTGGCTCGTCCATCACCAGGATTTCCGGATCGAACATCGCCGCAAGGACGAGGCTTATCTTCTGGCGCGTGCCGCCCGAGAGATAGCGCAGCGGCCGGTTCATCGCCGGCCCCAACCCGAAAAGCTCGGCCAGATGACTGCCGTTGCGGGCCGAGGTCCCGCGCAGATCGGCAAGGAACGTGATCAGCTCGCGGGGAGACGCCGCTTCGGGGAAGCGCGGGCTCTGCGCGACGTAACCGATCCTGTTGCGGTAGCGCCAGCCGCCGTTGACCACCGTGCCGTCGATTGCGATCCGGCCCGCGTCGGGATGGACGAGACCCACCATGCACTTGAGCAGCGTGCTCTTGCCGGCGGCGTTGGGACCGACCACGTAGGTGATCTCGCCCGGCCGAATGGTAAGGCTGACGCCGTCGAGCGCGGTCAGCGCGCCGAAGCGCTTTCGAAGGTCGCGGATTTCGACCACGCGGGCTTCTCCATCAGCGGCTGGGCGTCAACCAGGGCCTTCGGCGTGAGCGCCGGTATCGCGCGCTCGGCCAGGTCGAGCAGTTCGGCAAACGGACTGCGCAGAAGCACCATGGCTGCCGGGTAATTCTGCGCGAGCACTGTGAACAGGGCGACCGGATGGTAGGGCGCGTCGCCCAGACCATCGCCATTGAAGTCGTAGCCGCGGTAGGCGCTCCAGTAGTTGCGGCGAAAGGTGCTGTTCGAAGCCGCGACGCTGTTGCTCGCGACGTCGAAGGTGTTGGCCTCGAAGGCGTTTGCCGTAAACAGGTTGTCGTCCGAATCAGCGAGCACGCGCACGGCGACCCCGTTATTGAGGAATTGATTATTGGCGATCGTGTTGTGATTGGAGTTTTCCGCGTACAGGCCGACCGAGTTGCGCACAAACAGATTGCCTTCGATCCGGCTCTGGTCGAGGTCCTTGAGCAGCGCGCCGTCGCAGGCGGGCCCCCAGTTGTGCTCGATGCGGTTGGCGCGCACCACCAGCCGCTTCGAGTACATCAGCACTTCGCCCGCCTTGTTGTCGCGCAGCGTGTTGGCGCTGTAGTTGTTGTCCGACGAGTACATCGTATGCATCCCGTAGCGGACATTGCGCTCGCTCAGGTTGCCGACGATGGTGCTGTCGCGCAGAAACTCGAAGTACAGACCGTCGCGATGGCCGCTGACGCGATTGTCCTTGACCAGAATGCGCCGGCAGTTCCACAGATGGATCGCGTTGCCGGAAATCGTCTCCGACCCGGCACGGCCGCGAACCTGGTTGCCGCTCACCACGCAATCCGAGGCGCCGGCGAGATAAATGGCGAAGAAATCGTTGAGCAACCGGTTATCCCGAATCGTGCAGCGCTGCGCGTTCCTGACCTTGATGCCCGCCGGGTCCTCGCTGAAGCGGATCGCTGAATTCTCGATCACGAGGCCGCTTACCTCGACGTCGCTGGCGATCACGGTCAAAACCTCGGCCTCGCCGCCGCCGTCGAGCACCGGCCATTGCTCGCCGACTATCCGCAGCGACTTGTCCACTACTATGTTGCCCTCGCGATAGTAGCCGCCGCGCACCACGATCTTCGAGCCGGCCCGAGCCTCGCGCACCGCCTCCTTCAGACTCGACGTGTGGCAGGTCGGACACACCAGTATTTCCATTGACGCCGCAGCCGCGCGAGCCGCCGTCGCCGCGAGCAGGATCGCGCCCAGCGTAAGTCCAAGTGAGCGCAACGGCCGCACCAATTGCAGCCGGCGGCGCCCGGTGCGCTCCCGCAGGTTCATCGCCAGCTCAGCAGAGCGGGCTTCGCAGGCCCATGCGCCAGCACCCGGGCATGCTCCCGGCCGCCGCGCGCGACGGCACGCCGGCCCAGCCACTGCGCCGCGAAAGCCGCGAACCCGAGCGCAAACGACGCCGCCATCGCAATCCCGCCGAGCCCGGGCCAGGTCATGACGTGGAACGTGTTCAGGATCGTGTACGAGCCGAACAGCTGCGGCGTGAACGGCGGCATCCGGATGGCGGCATGCGGGTTGAGGTCATGGCTGTAAGTGTAAAGCCACCAGTAGAAATCACCGAGCAGCACGAGGCCGCTCACCGCAAACACTCCGAGCCAGGTGGCCAGCGGCCACAAGCGATCGCGTCCCCAAGTAGCAGTCGCGAGCGCGCCGGCGACAAGCAGCGCGACCAGCCAGGGCATCACCCTCAGGGCCACGAAGTCGCTGTCCTGTATCTTGCGCATCCCGATGTAGTGGTTGAGCTCGTTTATCAGATCGATCCTGCCTTCCAGATGGTTGATATAGATTGTCATCGGGAGGCCCTGCGGATATTCAGGATAGAGCGGCACCGTGAAGTTGTAATGCCATAGCGGCGCGAAGAACGTGCCCACCAGGGTCAGCGCCGCCGCATAGAGCAAGCCGCGCGAGAGGTTGCGTCCGCGCGCCCCGCCGCAGGACGCCGCGTTAGCCCGCGGTCGGTGGGCGGCGCACACGGGCCCGAAGTCGAGGTTCATTTGC
The DNA here is from genome assembly GCA_035650475.1 of Candidatus Binataceae bacterium. Taxonomy (NCBI): domain Bacteria; phylum Candidatus Binatota; class Binatia (SeqCode); order Binatales (SeqCode); family Binataceae (SeqCode); species Binataceae bacterium (SeqCode). The sequence continues at coordinate 176,426 of DASRHP010000004.1, read as the reverse complement.
CGCCCCCGTGCCACGACAGCGCGACCTGTTCGCCGGCCGGCGACACCCGCACGTAGCCCTGCATCTCCTGGTGAAGCGCTGAGCAGAAGTCGGTGCAGTAGAAGGGATAGACACCCGCCTTGGCCGGCGTCCATTTAAGCGTCCGCGTCTCGCCCGGCATGATCAGGAGATCCGAGTTGCCCGCGCCGAACACCGCGAAGCCGTGCGGGACGTCCCAGTCTTGCTCCAGATTGGTGACGTGGAAGTAAACCGTGTCGCCGACGTGGATGCCCTCGATGTTGTCGGGATTGAAGTGGCTGCGGATAGCGGTCATGTACACATGGACGACTTTGCCCTGGCGCACTACTTTCGCGTGATCCTCGCTCGGAGTTACGTAGGGATTGCGGTTGTCCTTGAGCGAATAATACTTGACGTTGTGCGGCATCAGAACGCTGGCCGGAATTGCCTGCGCGTAATGCGGCTCGCCCACGGTCGGGAATTCGAGCAGCATCCGCATTTTGTCACCTGAGATATCGATCAGGTCGGCCGACTGACCCAGTTCGGGGCCGGTGGGCAGGAAGCGGTCCTTGGTCATCTTGTTTAGCGCGATGGCGTATTTGCCCCATGGATGCGCCGAGTCGCCGCCCGGGACCAGCAAATGGCCGATCGCGTAGTACACCGGCACCCGATCAACGACCTGCCAGGTGCCGAGCTTCCATTTGATGATCTCGGAGCTGATGAAACACGAGGTATAAACGTTGCCCTTGCCGTCGAATTCGTTGTGCAGAGGGCCGAGGCAGGCGCCCGGAACCTCGCCGGCCACCACTGCCTGATACTTCAGCACCGGGATACCGTAGCGCTCGCCTTCGAACTGCTTCTCCTGGATTGCGCTCATCATTCTGTGAAAGGAGTGAACCGGAATCGTGGAAGAGAGCTTGCCGCCCGCTACGATATATTCACCGGTGGGATCGACGTCCACGCCGTGCGGCGACTTCGGGGTCGGGAGATAGTAAACCATGTCGGGGCAGGCCTGCGGCGTAAGCGTGGCCACGCTCCTGAGCTCTTCGGACCGCGCAGCATGTGTCGCGGAATCCATGTAGTTGTGAAAGTAATCGGTGGGCAGCTGTTTGGCCTTGCCCTGCGCCACGCATTGTTCGGCGCGTTTCCAGTTCACGGCGGTGACGAAGTCCTTGTCGGCCTGTGATGCGTTGACTTCGAGCAGTGTATGCGCCTCCTCGGTGTTGTAGGTGCTGAAGAAGCACCAGCCGTGAGACGGACCCTTGCCGCAATGCGCCAGGTCGTAGTCGTAGCCCGGCATCAGGATCTGGAACGCGATACTCATGCTTCCTGACCTGGGCTCGACCCTGATGAAGTTCAGCGTGCCCTTGAAGTTGCCCTTGTAATCGGCAATCGACATATCCCTCTGGGGAATCGGAATGCTGAAGCGGGTTCCGGCCACGAGGTATTCGCTGTTCTGCGTCGTGAAGGGCGCCGAATGTAGGCCGGCGACGTTCGGGATTTCCAGGATCTCGTCGGTCCGAAAGCGGCGCAGGTCGATGCGCGCGATGCGCGGCGTATTGTTGGCATTGATGAAGAGCCAGCGCCCGTCGGTGGTCCCGTTGGTCTGCGAGAGCTCCGGATGATGGGCGTCGTCCCACGGAATGAAGCCGTGCGAGGTCATCAGCATCGCCCTGGTTTCTTCCGAGAAGCCGTAGCCATCCTCTGGGCTCTGCGCGAAGACCGGTATGATCTGCATCAGGCGGCCCGAGGGAATTCCATAGATCTCGACCTGGCCGCTGAAGCCGCCCGAGAAGAAGCCGTAGAACTCGTCGTAGCTGCCCGACGGTATATAGACGCGCGAGGCCGCGTCGCTTGACAGCGCACGCGGCGTGTCATGCGCTCCGATTGTCAGGCGGGGCAGCAGGAGAAACGCGAGTGTGGCGGCCGCAGCCCCGATCAGGGCTGCAACGACCAGGCGACGCCGTCCGTTGTTTGACTCATCCATCGGAGAAAGACCTTCCTTTGCGCGCACACGCAGACAAGGCCGCGCGCCACCACCGGACGCGCCGCCCTGCGGCTGCGCCTACTTCGTAACCACCACTTCGCCGGTCATCCCCGAATTTGCATGCGGGATGCACATATAATGGTAGGTTCCCGGCACCGTGAACTTGTGCTCGAACTTCCCTCCCGGCATCAGGAAGCCCGAGTCGAAGCTCTCCGCGCCGGCCGGCACCGGCGGCGCAAGGGTTATCGAATGGATCGCCTGTCCGGTGTTGATCCATTCGACTTCCTCGCCGGCCTTCACGGTGACCTTGGCGGGGACAAAGGCGGCAGGCGCGTCGGTCATTTTGACGACGACCTTCGCGTCTGCGCCCGCGCCCGAAGCCGAAAGGCCCGCGAGCCCGACGACCATCACCAAGACGCTCGCCGCAATCGCGCGGGTCCAGGCACGAACGACTGGCCGTTTGAAGATATGTTTATGTTGCATGTTCAACGCTATGAGCAGGTCTCATGCCGGAGCCAGCCGGCATCGCCACAGCCGACCAAGACGGAATTTCGGGCCGCCGCGGGCGCCTGGTCGCTACCTGAAGCGCTTCCGTTGTGTCCGAAGGTTCCAGTATCGGGGTGCTAATCTGTCGCCGATCGACACACAAAAACGCAAAGTGATGCCGACGAAATCTTCGTCAGCCTGCGGCGGATCGGGTGGACGGAGGATCTTGAAGGCGCCCTGATGGCCGTGGTCGCCGGGCCGGCGCTGCCCCGCTGTGGCACGCGCTACCCGACGCCGCGCCCGAGCTGAACGGGCCGTTATCGGCCGCCGGCGCTCAGCGTATCAATCCGGCTGGCCGCCGAGCGACAGCATCGGTGCGGGCCGCTGATTGCCCGGCCAGAGCAGCCTGCGCAGTCGATACAAGGAAGGCAGGTGGGGCCCCGGATCGCTCCACGCAAAGTCGGAGCGCACGCGCGGATCGAGCACGTCCTTGACGAATCCGGCCACGCGCCACGGCCGCTGGCGCATCAGGCGCACCTCGCGCAGGATTCGATGGAAGCGGACCCCGACGCGATAGCGCAAATCGGGCTCGACCTCGATGCCCTTGACGAGCTGGCGATAGGGGGTGAACAGATCGACGCCGGCCAGCCGCGCGACGCCGATCGTGCCCCACAGGCGCGGGTTGATTTCGAGAAATTTGAACCGCCCGTCGCGCTCATCGCGAATGAACTCGACGTGGCCGAGCCCGGTGTACTCGATAGCCTCGAACACCTTGAACGCCTCGCGCAGAAGCTCGGGACAATCCTCGGTTACGCCCTTGACCGTCAGCCCGCCCCACGGATGGGGATAGCGGAGGAGCTTGCGATGGGCGACGACGCGCAATGGCCTGCCGTTGAGGAAGAGGCCGCCGACCGAAAAGGCAGAGCCACGGATGAATTCCTGCAGCGCCGGACGGCTGCGCGCGCGAGCCTGGCCGCGCATGAGCTCGCGGTACTGCGCCGCCAAGTCTTCTTCGCGCCGGATGATTCGGACGCCTTCGCCGGACTCGCCGACGTCGCTCTTTGCGACCACCGGCCATCCCAGCTCGCGCGCGACCGGCGACAGGTCGTCATCGTCGGCCGGAATCGCCGTTCGCGGAGTCGCGACGCCCGCCCATAGCGCCAGCGACAGGGCCGCGTTCTTGCTGAGCGCGATCTTCAGGGAGGCCGGAGGAGGGAGCAGCAGGCCGCGCCAACTCCTGTTCCTGCGCAAAGGCAACAGGCGCGCAAGCACCTCTTCATGGCAGACGAATATCGCATCGTAGGGCTTGCCTCGCACTGCCGCCCCGAGCGCTTCGCGATACAGACGTGCGTTGTCGAATGGCGGGGCCAATAACTGCTCGTGACAAGAACGTGAGCGAAAGGCGGGCGAGCCTGCGCAAGCAAAGATGTCGGCCTCGCAGCCCTGAGCCGCCAGCGCCCGGCAGACCTCCGTAGCCATTACCGCGCGCTTGTCTAAGATGAGCACCTGTGCCTTAGCCTCGACCATCCTCTATTGATCTCCCCCTGAGCCGCGAAACGGCGGTGGCCCTTCGGTCCGCGAAATCTCACATGCGCTCCAGCCTTCAGCGTCATACATCTGAACTCATGCCAGGAAGCGGTACGCAACACGGCCGAGCATCCGGGTCGCAAAGATCGGTAACCGTCTCCACACCATCGCAAGCAGCCGGTGCGCACCGCCGAGCACTTCGGGACTCACCTGGCGCGGCGCCATCGGAAAAAACGAGTAGGGCAGCGCGGTCGCGGTTGCGCCCAGCCCGCGCTTGAATTGCATCAGACCCTGGTTGCGGACGTCAGAGCGCCCCAGTTCGAGCACCCGCGCGTGTGGCGCAAACTCTTCGACCGCGCTCCAGAGCAGGCGATGGTTGGCGTTGGAGCGGCAGTTCGCCCGCCGTGCGCCCCACTTGAAATAAATAGCGTCGCCGTCACGCACGAAGACCGCCGCCGCAACATCCTTGCCCGCTTCTTTGGCGAGCCAGATGTCGAGATTGGCGGGCGCAAACAGCCCGTGGACAAGCTCGAAGAATCGCCATGGCTGCGGCGGAACGCCGAAGTGGCGGCGGCTGTCGAGCTGAAGCGCATAGAACCGTCTGAGGTAGTCGGCGCCGGCGCCGTGTTCTACTCTGACCGCGCCGGCCCGGCGCAGGTTGCGCCGAAAATTAATTCCTAGTCCGCGCTCCAGCGCCTGCAAGGGGCGCCAAAGCTGGAGCCGCCAGCTAACGAAACAGCCCACCCGCTCCCACTTCTCACCGCAATCGAGGCCGCGAATTTCATAGGCGGCGCCATCGCCCTGTTCGATCAGCGCCGCTGCAAGCTCGCGCGCATCGTCGGCGCTGCGCGCCAAAGGCGGGGCGCTGTCCGAAAACGGAAGGGCCACGAAGCGCTTGACGAAGGGGTTCGGAGAGCGTGCGAATACGCCACCTGCCGCCACCCGACCGTCACGTTCGAGCGTCGCCAACCACATGCCGAGACGATGGGCACGGCCGAGCAGCTCGATCCAACGCTCGCGATGATAAAGCGTCACTTCGGGGCAGCCTGCGAGCAGGCTGCGCCATGTCGCCATCCCCTCGCTCAGGGGCGTCAAACGCAGACGCGCTGCCGCGTCTTCGCGCGGCGCCTGAACACCTCCGGAGCCGCTCACGGACAGGCTCCACGTTTGCGCCGCAGTAGGATTTTGCTCGCACGCTCTTGCACCACGACCTCGCCACCGCCCCCCCCGACCGTCGTGGGTGAAAGCCTTTTCGGCGGCAGTCCGGATTATGCAATCGCAGCGCCAGCCGTGGTGTTCAACAGACTGTGCTTTAGCCCATTTTATGCGTGTATTTGCGGCGGGCTCGCCGATCGCCCAAAGCAACAATTACCGCGTTGCTCGGTACGATTTACCAGCCGTTCCACGGGTTTCCCAGCGTCGCTCTCGACGCACCCGCATCAGTATTGCAGCTTTGGTTCGGGCGCTGTGGCACAACGGTTGCTGAACGGCATTGGCTTGGCGCAGCGGTGACGGAAGCGTGGAGAGGCGTCTGCGCCACCCCCCGTCCCGGTAGCTAGCGCATAGTGGTGGTGACGATGGCGGGAGCCGATGCGACCTTTCTCTCGGTGCCGGCGCAACGGCAAACCAGCCCGCATGGCGCGCGGCTGATCGTCGGCACAATCGTGGCACTCGTCGTTGTTGCCCTGCTTTACAGCCTGCAAGCGGGCAGCACTTACCTACTCCTCGCGGCCTGCGGCCTGACCGGGATGGTCGGCGTCTGTTACGCTCTACCTTATGTCGCCAGACATCGCGACTGGCTGGCCTGCGCGATCGTCCTGATATTCCTCTTCAACGCGTTCTTCTTTCTGAATCCCACCGCACGGGTCATCTTCCATTACGGCGCGCTCGCGTTGTTCTGCCTTCCGGTGGCGGCGACGGCCCTGCGCGCGAACATCCTGCGGCGCGGAGGTTTCAGACTCTACCTCGCCTACTTTACGTGGGCGGCGGTGACTATCAGCTACTCGCTGGCGCCCGAATACTCGTTGGCGCGCCTTGGCGAAGCCGTACTGATCCTCGCAGTCCTTGCAGCCGTCATCCTTGAGGCTCACGCGGGAGAGGACGCCGTTGGGCTACTGAAGCATTTCCTGGTCGGCGCAGGCGCGGTCCTGGCGCTGCTCGCGGTGTCCGCACTCCTGCTGCCGCACGACTTGACCTGGGTCAGTCCGCTTCAGAGTTTCAGCCTCGACGAGCTAAGTGAGATGCAGAAGCAGGGAATTAGCGTGGCCGGCGTGGATCGCTTCCGCGGCCTGCTCAATGGGCCCAACGATGTGGGCGGGCTGATGCTGATAATCGTCGGGCCGGCAATCGTATGCTGGCAAACGGCGGGGCGGCGAACCCGCGCGACGCTGGCGGCGCTGATCGTTTTCGCCCTGCTGCTGGCGGGGCTGGCCGATTCGCGCTCCCCGTTCGTTGCCCTGGCCGTGGGCGGCGCCCTGTACATCGTATGGCGATGGCGTGCGCGCGGGGTCCTCCTGTTGAGCGCAGCGGCCGCCGGATTGCTGCTCTTCTACACTCACGGCGATCTCGGCGCTTACGTGGGGCGCGGCGACGTCAGCACGCTCACCGGACGCACCGACATCTGGGCCTTCACCGTGCGCAGTATCGAGCAGCGGCCGATCCTGGGCTACGGTTACGAAGTCTCGGGGGCGATTTTTCTCAGCCGCTACTTTCCGATCTGGTGGGGGCCGTGGGATCTCGGACCTCACAGTTCGCTGCACAATGGCTATCTCGATCACGCCGTCGGAGTCGGTATTCCGGCAACGCTGCTGTGGCTCTACATCATCCTGCGCCCGTGGGTGTTCGTGCTGCGCCAGCCCGGCGACCCATGGCGTCTGAAGTCGATCTTTCTGCTCATTGTGGTTCCGATTCTCGTTAACAACATGACCGAGGCGTTCTTGGGTGATCTGACCGATAGTGTCGGTTTTCTCTTTGGCATCGTATGGGCGCTAGCGGAGCGTTATCGCCTGCTCGCCACAGACGAAGCGCAAAGCACCCGCGCGGAGGCGATCGCCAGCCTGCCGCGCGCCGCGATGGCGCTCGCGTGGGGCCGTTGAGCGCCTCTTCCGATGCGCAACAGCCTTCGATGCCCACTCTGATGCGCAAAGCCGAAGCTTCCGCCGCCGCGACGCAGGGGCGGTCGGAAGCAGTGTGCCGGCCGGAGGCGGAAGGTCGGGAATCGCTGGCCGCGCGGGTGTCGGAAGCCTTCGCTCGCAGCGTACGTGACAACATACTGGCCGAATTTGGGGCGCAGGCAATCCGCTTTGGAGGAATAATATTCCTCGCTCGCATACTCGGTCCGGAGGATTTTGGAATCCTCAAAGCCCTCGTCGCTGTCACCCTCATTGCAACAATCTTCATTCAGGCTGGAATTCCGGACGCCCTTATCCAGCGGCGCGAGCTCACCGGTGAACACGAGTGCGCCGGATGGTGGATGAGCCTTGCGGTTACGTCCATAGTCGTCGCGACGGTTTACCTGGGCGCTGCGCATATCGCGGGATGGATGGAAATGCCCGGCCTGAAACCCGCGATCCGCCTGATGTGCGTGCCGATCTTTATCGAGGGCACCTCGATGGTGAGCAATGCGCGGCTCGAGCGTGCCCTGAGCTTCGGCGCCCTCGCCTTGGCCGACGTGCTGGCCGAGATCGCCTTCGTGGCTGTCGCCCTCGCGCTCCTGGTAGCCGGGCTGCCGCGATGGAGCCTGATCGGCGGACTCGCCGCCCGCTTTGCGATCCACGGCCTAACCGTATGGTCGGCAAGCCCGCGCATCTACCTTGCGCTTCCCCGCCCGCACGCGATCCGCGACCTGTTCGGTTTCGCGTTGAGCGTCTGGGGCGGCCGTATCGTTCAAGCCTTGTCGGACAACTCGGACTACTTGCTGATTGGCCGTTTGCTGGGAAGCGGTCCACTGGGCATTTACGGGATGGCGCGCGACCTGCTCCGCTTCGTGCCAAATCGGCTTCATCGGGTTGCCGGACGTGTGATCTTCTCGGCCTTCTGCAAGCTCCAGGACGACAGCCGCGAAATGGCGCGCGCATACGCTCAGTTTTACTGCGCGATGACGCGGATCATCCTACCGCTGCTGATGTGCATGGCGGTCACCGCCCCAGACCTGGTGAAGACGATGTATGGCGCTCGATGGTTGGCGGCGGCCGCGCCGCTCCAGGCGCTGGCATTAGGGCTCGCGTTCGCCGGGCTCAAGACCGCCGTCAGCTCAATCTATACCGCGAAGGGACATCCGAGTCTCGACATTCATCTGAACGGCCTGCGCCTTGTCCTGGTAGTGGCAATACTTCTGGTGCTGCGCAACCGGGGGTTGCTGGCGATAGCGGTGGGCATCAGCGCGGCGGAAATTATGACGTCAATCGCCGCCCAATACGTAGGCAGTTGCTTCACCTCTCTGACGCTTGCCGACATTCTGCGGGAGTCTCTCCCGGGAGTGCGCCTGGCGCTCGTATGCGGTGCGACTTCCCTGTTCGTAAGCATCGTTTGCCACCATTTCGGTATTCACGGCGTGCCGGCGTTGGCCCTCGCGTTGCTTGCGGCGGGCGCTGTTTATCTGCGGCTCGAGGCCGCAAATCTGACGTACATGGTAAAGCGGGCTTACTCCTCGCCCCCGCAAGCGCCGGTTCAAGAGGAACACGACTCGGATGCCGAAGTCGCCGCGTTCTAATCGACGATCGCGTTCTGATTAATCAGCCACATGGTCACGATTGACAAGAAATTGGGCGGCCTTATCCCGTACCGAACCGTGTTCTTTCCCGGCGCGTCCGCACTGGCACGCGCGCTCGATAGCCTTAAGCCTCACCAGATCGCCCGGTTCTTCTGGACCGGCGCGAAGCTTGACCATTCGCGCTTTGTCGTGGGCCACCAAACGAGCACCACCATTTGTATCGAGGCGCAGCGGCCGCTGGATGCGATCCTGAAGGACATGTCGCAAAGCACCCGGCGCAAGCTGCGTCAGGCGGAGATGCTGAGCGATCGCGTCAGGATTGTGCGCAACGGCCCCGACGCGTCACGCGACTTTCTCGCCCTGTACAACAACTTTGTCCGTTCTAAAAGAACCGGCGTGTCGCCGATAAGCGAGAGCCTGCTGCGCCTCTACGCGGCAAGTTCAGACATCTTTCTGCTGTACCTCGATGGCGCCGCGCTCTGCGGCCATCTGAACCTGCTCGATGCCGAGGCCGGGCGCGAACGGCTTCTGTTTTCGGCCAGCCGGCGCTTCGACGATCCGGAGACTGCGCGTCTGTGTTCACTTCTGAATTGCCATCTTCATTGGCACGAACTTCGTAGCTATCGCGAGGAAGGACTGTCGACTTACGACCTCGGCGGCTTCAGTAACGGCGCGAACACGGGACTGGATAGATTCAAGGCCTCGTTCGGTGGACAGTTGCTCGAGGAGCATACCTACTTGTGCGCCGGCTCACCACGTGTCGCGCGCGGACTGCTGAGACTGTGCGCCTCATTCGGAATGCTGCGCCGGCTTACCAACGGCGTGGATGACCGGCGGCCCTGATCCGCCGGGAACGAGAAAAAAGGCTGACGTTCCTCGTGCGTGCCGCGCGGCGTGAGGGCTATGATCACAATACGAAAAAAACTCAAAGGGCTTATCCCTTATCGAATCGTTTGGTTTCCTTCCGATGCTGCCCTGCGGTCGCTCGCGGAGGAACTGCCGTTGACGCACATAGCGCGCGTCGAATGCGCAAGCGCCGACGTCAGCGGCACCGCCAGCACCGTCATCGAGCACCACTTGAGCCTGACGCTCTGCGTGGAGCTGCGCCGTTCGCTGGACGAGATCTTCAGCCGCTTCAGTTCGACGACGCGCAATTTGATTCGCCGGGCCGAAAAGCTCGGCAGCCGTATCAGGCTGCGCCGCCACGACGCATCGGCGGAGAATACCGGAATGGTTGACGAGTTCGTCGAGTTCTTCAATGAGCTGGTCCGACACAAGCATGGAGCTCTCTTTCCGATGTCGCGCCAACTGGCGCACAGCTATTTCCCGCACGCGGAGCTTTCCTTGCTCGATTTCGACGACCGGTTGCTGTGCGCCCACTTGTGTATGCGCGACCCAGAAGCCGGCAAGGTCAGGCTGCTGTACTCGGTAAGCCGTCGCTTCCAGGATCCCGACACTTCCCGCGTCGCAGGAATCGCAAATATCTACCTGCACTGGCTCGAGTTTCAGAAATATCGGGAAACCGGCTTCGCGATGTATGATTTGGGCGGTATCAGCCCCGTCGATGATCCCGGCATCAACCGGTTCAAGCTCCAGTTCGGCGGGGAGCTCGTGCGCGAGCACAACTATTGGCTCGCGGGCACGCCGATAATCGGCAACTCGGCATTCGCATTGATCACCAAACTGACCGGCCGTGGGAAAAGGCGCCGGGCGGTTCAACGGGCCGGCGAGCGATGGAGGGACCTGCCGCTGGAGGAGATCCGCCGAGACATCGAGCGGCCCTCGGCGCGGCCGTCGCATTGACTATAATGGCGGCGAACCGGCTCACATCGCTGTCTTCGGCGGCCCACAGCCTGTTTTGGGAGTACCGCCTCGGCATTTCAACCCGCGGCCGATACGGCGAGGGCGACGCGCTCTCCGGAGAGCATCGCTATTATGCGACCGTTCCGTATTCGGCAATTTTCGAGATCCTCGATCGCCTGTCGCTTAAGCCCGATGACGTGTTCGTTGACCTCGGCTCCGGCAAGGGCCGCGCGGTGTGCTGCGCCGCCACTTACAACATCCAACGTGCAATCGGGGTCGAGGATGTCGGCGTTCTCCACGAGCTGGCCGCGCTTAACGTCGGGCGCCTGCGCCGCGCGCGCGCAGCGACATCGTTGATTCGCGCGAAGGCGCAGGAATTCGATTTCACGCAGGGCACCGTCTTCTATCTTTTCAATCCCTTCGGGCCCGAAACCCTCCGCGAGGTGCTGGCGAAGATGGAACATGGGCTCGCCGCAGGGCCGCGTCGCGCGCGGATCGTATACGTCAACCCGGTCCATGAAGAGGTATTGGCGGCGCGAACCTGGCTGATACGCGCCGCTTCCTGGCAGCTTCGCGGGCTGAAATGGCCAATATCGGTCTGGCAGACACGAAAAGCCGGCGAACCGGTCGTGGATATCAAGCGATGAACCGGCTCGCTCGACAAACAGCAGCCGCCTCGATCGTGGCGCTAACAACGGCGGCCGTGTGTGCCCTCGTGATTTTGCCGAGCGCCAGTCGGGCGCCCGCCGCCGGGGTGGATTTGCACTTCAGGACGCTGCCGCCGCATGCCGCGCTGCCATCGGGGCAGTACTGTGCGGCGGCGATTCCTCCCAGTCCCGAGACGAGGCCGCAGAACATTCCTTTCAACCACACCGAGCCTGCGGTTTCGCAGCTCCTCAACTTCTACAAACACCCGGTCTTTGGATCGAATCCGCCGGCCTCGGATTTTTTCCTGGTTGACGGCCATTACCAGGGCTCGACCGACATGATTCTGCGCTGGGCCGCGTGCAAATGGGGCATCGACGAGGACGTCATGCGCGCCCAGGCGTGGACGGAAAGCAAGTGGAGGCAGGGCGGGCCAAATCCGGGCGATGGCGGCGGCGACAAGCGAACCCTGCGCAGCCAATGCGTGCAGGGCGCCTTCACGGCCCTGTGGAACCTCGGCTGTCCCGGCTGCTGCTACCAATCCTGGGGAATTCTACAGACCAAGGTCTACTACGCTTGGGGCACCTGGCCCATGATCAAGGACTCGACGGCCTTCAATGCTGACTACCGGGGCGCCGATCAGCGCGCCTGCATGAACGGCGACTACGCAAGCTATTTCGCGAGCGCCGCGCAGCAGCCGAACACCTACGCCGCCGACATCGCCAGCGGCGACCTCGCGCGCATCCTGTGGGGATGCATCGGGATGCACTATTCCGGCGGCTGGTACACTCCGAGTTCGCTGCCGTACATACGCGAGACGCAGGGATACCTGACGACCAAGCCGTGGACCGCGTTGCGCCCTACTAGCCCGTAAGAGCGCGCCGGGCGCCGCTGCCAGCCTCAGAGCCAGATGACGTCTACCGCCCAGGGGCGCAGCCGCCGTAGCGCAAAACTGACCGATGCTGGCCATTATGACTGAGGTAAGATTTTCACTATTGCTTATCGCGGTCCTTACGGGTTCAGTCATTAACTCAAAAGAAATTAGATGAAATTGAGCTAGCTTCGGCAAAAACTGTCGGCATACCGCTTGCTCGAACCTGTCCTTAGTTCCGAATACAACTCATCGGCGCGGACCGGTCGCCGCCAGGCCGCTGGCCAGGAGTCTTCTCAGCCATGGACCAGGTTGCGGGCGCCCAGCCCAACCCCGTTATGCCGCCGTTTGACCCGACCCTGCGCAGCAGACTCGCCAAGCTTGCGCTCTCGTCGGTCTACTATGCCGCGCGGGAGCTTGTCCGGCTGACGCGTCGGCTTATGGGGTCCAACCCACCGGCGGAGGTTGTCGCGATTTATTATCATCAGGTGCCGCGCGAGCAGCGAGACCGCTTCGCAAGACAGATGGATCACCTGCTGCGATGGGCAATGCCGATCCGGGCTGACGAGATCCCGCAGATGAAGCCCGGGCGGCGTTACGTAATGGTCACCGCTGATGATGGATGGCTGAGCTTCATCGAGAACGCCTTGCCGGAGCTCGAGAGTCGCGCGATTCCGGTCACGATCTTCGCGATTCCAAACTATCTCGGCGATAGTCTCGGCCAACCCCGGGATCGCCTGGCCACCGAGGAGGAGCTCAAAGGGATCGCCAGTGATCTGGTGTGCGTGGGATCGCATACCTCGACTCATGCGCGCCTGACTACGCTCGACGAAGATGTGGCCTGGTCGGAACTCGAAGACTCTCGCAGCGCTCTGGAAGACATCCTGAACACCAGGGTCACGCTCTTTTCGTTCCCTTTTGGCGCCTTCAACGACGCGCTGGTGAACAAATGTCGCGAGGTGGGATATCGCCGGGTCTTTCTCGCCCTCCCCCCGTCGACCATGTCGCGCCCGGAGTTCGTAATCGGACGTATCCGCGTCGACCCGACCGACTGGCCGCTGGAGTTCCATCTCAAGCTCACGGGCGCGTATGGTTGGCTGCCGCGCGCGACAGGCCTCAAGCGCAGGCTGCGGTCGCTCGCTCGTGTAAGCCCACGCGGGTCTTGCGGCCAAGCCCGCGGATGCCGGGCGACGGGCGACTCGCGGCAATGAGGCACGGCTCTTCAGCCTATCCAGCGGAGCGTGAGAAAACACAGGGCCATCAGCGGCAACCCGGCGAGGAGGCCGACCGCGGCCCATTCACGGCTGCCGATTCCCAACCGCCCTGCGGCGACGATGTTGGGGATATTTCCCGGTATCAGCATGCCACCGCTGATCAGCAGGCCCATGAGCACCGCGCGCTGCTGTGCCGCGCTGAGGCTCGGACCGATCTCGGCCGCGGTCAAGGTGGCGTTATCGACCAAGGCGGAGATGCTATTCAGCCAGAACAGCAGTTCGGCCGGAATCCGGCTGATATACACGTCTACTAGCGGCCGCAGTCCCCACGAAAGGCCCACCAGCCCCGCGACGAACATGTAGACCTTGCCCGCGCGGACGAAAACGTCGCGCCAACTCTGCTCGACCGGCCCGGCATGCAGGGAGCCGCCGCGCGCAACCGGCAGCAGCATGGCGATAGCAGCGACGATTGCGATGCCAGCGACGACCAGCGGGCCCAGCAGCCGCGCCAGATACCAGAAATCCTTTGCGACCGCCGCCGTCGCGATCGTGCCCAGCGGCTCGCCGATCGGAGTGAGCGCCGCGCCGAGCCCGATGGCGAAGCAGGCAAGCACCACGGTCGCAATCTCACTGCGCCGATCCAGCTTCATCAGCGCGATCGCCTCGACCAGGAATAGCGCGGCGACGACCGCCGTGATCACGCTCGCGAGCAAGCCAAGGGCGAGGATGAGGATGGAATAGACGGCACGCGGCGACGTCGTGCGCAGCAGATTCTCGAACCAGCGATCGAGCCGGGGCCGCGCCAGGCGCGCGAGCGTGCCGAAGCCCAGAACTGCAAGGCTCAGGGCAATCGGCTCGCGTGCGGCAGCCCGCAGCAGCGGCCATCCGAACTGGCCTCCAGCTACGGCCGCCAGCGCGCCAGCGCACAGGAAGAAGGCTTCGAGGTTGCGTTCGACGCTCTTGATCAGCACCGGACCGACGAGCGCGGCCGCCAGAATCGCGCCGAGAACGATTGCCATCAGGAACCATTCCGCCTTTCAAATCGCGGCGTCGCCGCGCTCGCTGGTCCGAATCCGGACCGTATCGCAAAGGTCGGTAACAAAGATCTTGCCGTCGCCGATCTTGCCGGTATGCGCGGCGCGTACGATCGCGCCGACCACCGGCTCGAGCTGATCGTCCGTGACCACGACCTCGATCTTGAGCTTGGGCAGAAAGTCCACGACGTACTCGGAGCCGCGGTACATCTCGGTGTGGCCCTTCTGTCGGCCGAATCCCTTGACTTCATAGAGCGTAAGGCCGGTCACGCCGGCGCGCTGCAACGCCGCTTTCACTGCATCGAGAGTGAACGGCTTAACGATCGCCTCGATCTTTTTCATAGCTGAAATGTCTCCGCGCTAATCCCCGGGCCTGCGCACGAGGAGGAGCCCTATGGCGGTTACTACGCCGAAGATCGCAGGAACAACCGGCGCATCGAGGATGCAGATTGCGACCGCGCCTGCGATCAACCCGGCACCCGCGGTCAACATCGCATAACGCCCGCGCGTCACCGTTTGCCTCTGCGCCGCCTGCCGAGCAGGCGTGAGAAGTCGGGGCGCCAAACCCGTTTGGCGCCGCGCCGGTCGTCGCTGGCCAGCAGTTCGCGCACCATCCTGCGCTCCTCGGCGGCGGTACTGAGATCCATCGCGAGCTGCAAATGTTCCCGCGCGCGGGTCGGAACGCCGATCCGCATATAGAGTTCGCCGAGCCGGTAGCGCGGGAAGAATCCCGTCGGATCGAGCTCAGCAGCGCGCTCGAGCGCCGCGGCCGCCTCGGGGATGCGCAGCAACCGCCCCAGTGCTATACCCAATGCGAGGTAAGCGGTCGGCGCTGCGGGATCGAGCTCGACCGCCTGCTCCAACACAGCGGCCGCCTCCGCGAAGCGATTGCGCTCGATTAGCTCGATCCCCCTGGCCAGCAAAAGCTGCGGATCACGAATAATCGGGGTCGATCGTTTGGCCACGGACAGGCCGCCTGCTTCGAGATGAGCTTCCACCTCAACCACCCGCCGATGGATACACCTACTTGTCGAAAATGCTCTTGCCCGGTTTGACGAACTGCCAGCCTGCGAATACCAGCAGCACCAGGATTCCAAAGATCAGTTGTCCGGCCATTTTCCGCTGCCTCCTTCAGTCCGCGGCAATTTCGATTGAACGCCCGGTGCCCGGTGTCACCAACTGGAACTCCGGGTAGCCTAGCGCGCCCATTTCGGGCAGATCGAGCCCTTCAAGTTCGCTCTGCGCGCTCACGCGCTGACCCACCACAACGTCCACCAGCAGGTTGAAGAGATACGAGAGGGTGAAAATGATCCCGACCAGAGTGGCGCAGCCGATCAGTTGGGCGACCAATTGACGCGGGTCGCCATAGAACAGCCCGGTCACGGAACCGTTGACGCCGTTCCAGCTGCCACCGAAATTGCTGGTGCCGTCAGCGAACAGACCTACCGAGAGCACTCCCCACAGGCCGCATGTGCCGTGGACCGAAATCGCGCCCACCGGATCGTCCACCTTCATTATGCGTTCGACGAACTCGACGCTGAGACAAACCAACAGCCCCGCCACGAATCCGATAATCGCCGCGCCTACCGTGTTGACGAACCCGCTGGGCGCCGTGATTGCGACCAGGCCGGCAAGCAGGCCGTTGGCCGACATCGAGGCGTCGGGTTTGCCGAAACGGATCCACATATAGAGGACGGCGCCGAACGAGCCCGTGCACCCCGCAAGCATCGTGTTGACGGCGATCGATCCGATACGCAGATTGCCCGCGCCCGAAGCGCCCAGCGTGCTGCCCGGATTGAAGCCGAACCAGCCGAAAGCGAGGATGAAGCAGCCGATTAACACCATGGTGATATCATGCCCCGGCATCGGGTTGGGCTTGCCGCTGCGGGTATACTTTCCAATACGTGGTCCGATGATCATCGATACCGCGAGCGCCGTCATACCGCCCACGGCGTGGACGACGCCGGAGCCGGCGAAATCGCAATAGCCGTGGCCGAGACCGTAGTTGACGCCGAGCTGCGACAGCCAGCCGCCGCCCCACGCCCAGTTGCCGAACAGGGGATAAGTGATGGCGCCGAGGAAAAAGGTCGAAACCGCAAAGGCGGCAAACTTCCAGCGCTCGGCGGCGGCACCGGTGACGATGGTGGTCGCGGTATCCATGAAAACCATCTGGAACAGGAACATCACCATGATCCCCACGTCGTAGGTCGAACCGCTGAGGAAAAAGCCCTTCTCGCCGAACAGGCCCCATGGTTTGCCGGCGAGGAAGTGGACCGTAAACTCACTGTTGAGCGGACTGAGTCCGCCGAGATTGGCAATCGGTGCGCATCCGCCCTGCTGGATGGCGAATCCCATAACCCAGTAGGCGAACAGTCCAAACCCATACACCATGAAATTCATCATCATGGTATGATTCGCGTTCTTGGCGCGGCACAAGCCGGTCTCGACCGCCGCAAATCCGGCCTGCATGAACATCACCAGATAGCCGGTAATCAAGGTCCACACGAAATTAATCGCGATCCGGTTCTGACCGACCATGTTAACGAGGTCGGACAGCGTCAGCCCTTTCTTCGGGTCGGACACCACGACGTCGTTGGCGCTTCCGGTCAGCGTGCCGCCCGGATCGCCCTTGGCAAGCGCGTCGGCGGTGGGGCCCGCGACGCTTTTCAAGTCGGCGTCGGTTATTGGTTTGGCCGGCGCGCTTGCAGCCGACGCGCTCGCCGAGGCCTGCGCAGAAGCCAGGCCGGGCGCCAACAATGCCGCAAGCCATACCGCGCACAGAAAGCTTGTGATTGCTCCGCGAAACTTCAGCACTCGTGTCAACATCGAACCTTCCTCGCCGTTTGGGCTGCGCGCTTATCCCTTCCAGATCGCGTTCTTCAGATACGCTCCGTTAAGGAGCCCGACCACGCCTACAAGGGCCACCAGAAAGCCGGCCAGCGCGACCGCGAGTTCACCCCCCGCCCCTGGCACCTTGACGCTCATCACCGCGATCAGCCATCCCAACATCGCCATGATCAGGCCCGCTATCTTCACCTTCGTCTCCTCCATTTGATGTGGACAAGGCCCGCTCAAACACGCCGCGCTTTAGCCAGCTCGCCCGCCGTCAATGCGGCCGAGGTCTGAGGCGACTGACTGACGCCTCCGTGCTCGAGAGGCTTGATTCGGTAGAACCCTACGGCCGAAGCGATCAGGCAGATCATGCCGATCGCACTGAAGAGCGGCCCTAGATAAACGAGGCCTGCGGGCAGAAAAGTAAACCCCACCAGGAACAGAAACAGAGACCAACCTTGCGCACTGTTTGCACCCATCACATAGCTCCGGCGTTGTCCTGGAAGCTGCAATCAGCTTCGATACACGTTGATCAGTCAGCGACCATCGCGCCATGAGCAATCGGAGTGCCACGGACGATGCAGAGGTGAACTACAACTTAAGATGGATATATCATCACACTATCAAGGCTGCGCTAATCAATCGCTGGTATGATAACGGCCGCGCAGGCGCGGCTTTCCAGCGTCCAGATATGACGCCGGTCCCGGCATCGATGCTTTGCGAGCGAGCATATGCCCGGAGGTTTGGCAGCAGGAGAGCAGGGTTGAAAGACCAGCGATGACCGAATATCTGAAACGGTGGATGAGTCACCGCCGGGGGCCGCGGACCCCGATCAATCCCGCACGCAGTGCGTAGTGAGCGAGCGCAACCCGGTCACGCAACGCGAGCTTCTGAAAAACATTGTTGAGATGGGTCTTGACCGTGCTTTCGGCGAGCGAGAGTTGGCGGGCAACCTCCGCGTTGCGCATTCCGCCGGCCACCAGCTTAACGATCTCGGTTTCGCGCATCGTCAGCCGCTCCTTGGGCGCATCCGCCCATTGCGCCGCAACCTCGGTTTGCAGGGCGGGCGGCATCCAAACCTGGCCCTGCGCCACGGCATAAATAGCCTCGACGAGGGTTTCGATAGCGAAGCGCTTCTGCACGATCGCTCTGGCGCCCGCACGCAGTGCGGCGAGGGCGTCTTCGAGCTTTTCGCTGGCGGTCAGGACGAGCACGCTGACCCTTTGCGCGAGGGCCGGAATATCGTCGAGCAACCAGCGGTCCATTTGCAGGTCGAGCAGCAAAATATCGCAGGGCGTCGCCCCGAGCGCCGGCACTAGTTCGTCCGCCCGCTCGACCTGGACGACCACCGCGAGGCCAGGCTCCAGCGACAGCAGGGACTTCAACCCTGCGCGAAAGAGGGCGTGGTCATCCGCAATTGCCAGGCGAAGCGCGGGCGGGCTCATAGCTAGTCGGGCGGCGGGTCTGCGGGCAATTGGATTTCGAGCTGGACGCCGGCCCCAAACGCGCCGGCAATCCTGAGTTCTCCGCCATATTGGGCGACGCGCGAGGCAATTGTCCACGGCGGTGCAGTGGCTTCCACAAACCCGACGCCATCATCGCTGACGGTAAGCTGGATAGCGCCGCCCAAGCGGCGCGCCTCGATTTTCACCAGTTTGCCCTTGCTGTGCCGCCACGCGTTGCGCATCCCCTCGAGCGCAATCTGGAGTATCTGTTCCGCGATCAGCCCGCCCGCCGAGAATTCCAGTTTCACATCAAAGCGCGCATTGGTGAAATCGCTCTGAGTGCCAACCGCCGGCCCGTCGCTTTCGACCAGCGAACGCAGGTACGAACGGATGGCATCATATTCGCGGGCGACGCCGACCTGGAGCTCTGCCATTTCACCAAGGGCGCGTTGCGCCTCGTGCCGGCGCAACAGTTCGCCACAGGCCTTGAGCCGCAGGCTGAGCGCGGCGAGGCTCTGGATATAACCGTCATGCAGCGAACGAGCGATCTGCAGCCGCTCGGCCCTGGATTCAACCTCACGAAGCCGCGCCTCGAACGAGGCGCGCTGCTGACCGAAGAAGCAGATGAGATAGCCTGCGATCGCCAGGTACACGCTCCTCATCATGTAGAGATTGGTCACTCCGTCCATGAGGCCGATCACGATGAGGTACAACATGACGCTGGCAATAGTTACTACCACAGTGGCGCGAAACCCGCTCCGGAAACCCGCGGCCACAATCGCAAAGACAAAGAAGACGTACGAAGGGCTCGTGGCCCCCTCGGTAGCCAGTGCGATCGCCGCGGCAAATGCGAGATCGAGAACGGTCGTGAGCCGCTTCAATTGCGTGGGAGTGGAGCGCGGGCCTTGGCCAAAATAATTCCCTAGGCTGAAGGCAAGATGCGCCAGCATGATCGCAAGCGGCGCGCCCGAGAGGCGAAAGATTCCACTGTCGCTGGGATCGATGTACAGCGTCGCGATCGCCAGCAGCGAAAGCACCAGCCGCGCGCGGGCGACTTGGCGATCAAGTTCTCCGAAGTCGGGACTCTTCATAGCCCACGAAATCGCGGTTGCCGCATAAATAGGCACTCGCCTACCGCGCGTGCATTAGTTTTGGGCATCGGGCAGGAATTTCCTGCCGTCATCGCGGCCGCCGGGCGGCCAACGCAAGAAGCGAGCCGCCATGTGCGGGCAGACGAGGCGGCGATCGCGCGGAATTCCGCGGGTGCCCCTAGCGCGCGGAGGCGGCCGAGGCGGATTCCAGCTCGCCCGCGGCGCCGCAGCGGGCAAGGTACACCAGCAGTACCAGCGCGGGCAGCGTCACCACCGTGCTGAGCAGAAAGAACGGCACCCATCCCAGACGCTGGGCCGCGACGCCGCCTGAGGCCGCGACCAGCGTGCGTCCGACGGCTGCGAGCGACGAAAGCAGCGCGTACTGGGTCGCGGTGTAGGCGGGCGAGCAGAGGTCGGAGAGATAGGCGATAAGCGCCGCACCCGCCATCGCGCCGGTCAGGTTCTCAGCCGCGACGCAGAGCGCCAGGTAGTCGAGGCGATGGCCGCCGACCGCCTGCAAAACATAGAACAGGTTGCCGGCCGACTGCAGCACCCCGCACAAGAGCAGCGCGCGCACCACGCCGAGCCGCGCCGTCACCGCCCCGCCCAGCAGCGCGCCGACCACGGTGGCGAGGAACCCAAACAGCTTGGACACCGCCGCGATTTGGTCGAGCGAAAAGCCCAGCGAAACGTACAGCGGCATCGCCATCACGCCCGCGGTTGCCTCGCCCAGCTTGTAGCCGAGGATGAAGAGTAGGATCAGCAGCCAGCGCGGGCGGCGCATGAAATCGGCGAACGGCCCGACGACGGCGCTCGATAGCCATTCGCGCACGGCCTCGCGGCCGCGGGCGCGCGTGACGCGCACGGCGCCGATCGACGGCGCGGGCTCGGGGCCGAGCAGGAAGACGAGCATCCCCACCCCCAACAGCACCGCCATCGTGGCGTAGGCGGCGAACCAGCCCACGCGCGCGGCGATAAACAGCGCACCCGCGCCGGAGACCAGCATCGCCACCCGGTAGCCGGCCTGGATCATTCCGGCGCCCGGGCCCTGCTGCTCCGGGGTCAGCAGTTCCACCCGGTAAGCGTCGATCACGATATCCTGGCTGGCCGAGAGAAACGCGACGAGCAGCGCGAGCGCACCCATCAGCGCTAGCCCGCCGCGCGGATCGCACCGGCCCAGGGCGAGCGTCGCCGCAATCAGCGCGATTTGAATCGTGACGCCCCATCCGCGCCGCCGTCCCAACGGCAGCGGCGGCGGCAGTCGGTCGATCAGCGGCGACCAGACGAACTTGAAGGCGTAGGGCGTGCCGACCAGCGCGAAGGCGCCAATCGCCGCGCGGCTGACCCCCGCGGTGGCGAGCCACGCCGACAGCGTGGAGAAGGTGAGCAGGAGCGGCAGTCCGCTAGCGAAACCGAGCGGCAGGATGAGCAGCACCGGCCGCTCGGTGTACTCCGCGAACCATCGCCGCCAGCCGCTCATGCCGCCGCTCCCCGCGCCCGCCGCTGCATGGGCGATTTTACACCGTTGGGGTCCGGACGCGCTCCCCGCGCAAACGGCCTGCTTTACGCGGCCCGGCGACGCGCCGGCTCAGGACGGCTTGCTCGGCGGGCGCTCTTCGGCGCTGCACGAACCGCGCCGCCAGACCAGCCCGTGACGGGCCATCCGCGCGTAGAGCATCTTGCGCGAGATCCCGAGCAGCTCGGCGGCGCGGCATTTGTTGCCACGCGCGTCGGCCAGCGCGCGCCGGATAAGCTCGCGCTCGGCGCCGGCCAGGCTCAGAGCCGAGCCCACGCGCGGCGCGGCGGCCGCTGACAGGCCGGCGGCGGCGGCGATCGCCTGCGGCAGGTCATCGAGCGCGATCGTGCCCGAACGGTTGAAGGTGAAGGCGGCCTCGATCGCATTGGCCAGCTCGCGCACGTTGCCCGGCCACGAGTAGCGCCGGCAGGCCTCCAGCGCCGCGGGGTCGATGGCGGTAATCGGCGTTTTGCGGTCGAGCTGCCGCCCGAAGAGCTGGATGAAGTGC
The DNA here is from genome assembly GCA_035650475.1 of Candidatus Binataceae bacterium. Lineage (NCBI taxonomy): Bacteria > Candidatus Binatota > Binatia (SeqCode) > Binatales (SeqCode) > Binataceae (SeqCode) > Binataceae bacterium (SeqCode). Next base: position 154,759 of record DASRHP010000004.1, on the reverse strand, counting down.
TCGATGAGCAGCGGAATATCGTCAAGCCGCTCGCGCAGCGGGGGAACGTGAAGCACGTTGACGTGCAGCCGGTAGTAGAGGTCGCGCCGGATGCGCCCTTCCTCGACCGCCGCCTGGGGATCGCGATTGGTCGAGGCGACCAGCCGCGCATTGACCGGAATTTCGCGCGTCGCCCCGACCGGACGCACCGCGCGCTCCTGGAGCGCGCGCAACAGCTTGCCCTGGGTTTCGACGCTCATCTCGGTGATTTCGTCGAGAAAGAGCGTGCCGTTCTGCGCGGCGCGAAACAGTCCGGCGTAATCGGCAGTCGCCCCGCTGAAGGCGCCGCGCCGGTAACCGAACAGCTCGCTCTCAATAAGCTCGTGGGGAACGGCGGCGCAGTTGAGCGCGAGGAAGGGGCCGTGCGCGGCCGGCGAGCATTCGTGCAGCGCGCGCGCCACCAGTTCCTTGCCGGTGCCGGTTTCGCCGACTACCAGCACCGTGCCGCGGACCGCGCCGGCGGCCTCGATCCGCTCGTACAGCCGGCGCATCGCCGGGCTGGCCCCGACCAGGCCATGGAAGCGCGTCCGGCTGGCGGGCGGGATCTGCGCCGCCTCCTGTTCGAGCCCCTCGATGCGCGCGGCGGCCGCGGCAGTGCGCGAGCGAAAGTAGGCGTCCGCCAGGATCACGGTGCGGCAATGGCTTATCTTGTCGAACAGATGGTAGGTGGCGGGCGAGGCGCCGGGCGGAAAGACGCAGCTTGCGCTCTCCTCGAACAGATGCATCGAGACCACGACCTCGGAGAACGGTACCTCGCGCCCGATCAGAAGCTCACCGATCCGCCGCATCTCGGCGACGAAACCGTCGAAGTCCCTCGCGCACAGCGTGCCGACCGTCGCGGCGAGGTCCTCGCCGTAGATGCGGAAAAACTCTTCGCGCGAGAGCGCGCGCTTGTCGGCGAAATACAGCAGGTAGAGATCGTGCCAGCGCGCGAGCACCTCGCCGCGCTGCTCGCCGATCGCGGCGAGCAGCGGAATCAGCACCTCGAGATCGCTGTCCCAGAAAAGATCGAAATACTTCGGGGGTCCCGAGTCATGCCGCGCCGGCAGGCGAAGATCCGCGCTTGTGCTCATCCACCAGCATTCTAGTCAGTGTCGGCGGCGCCCAAAAGGGGGCGGCGGCAGCTCGCTTGCGCCACACCCTGCTTCAGGCCCCTGACACGGCGGCAAACGCGGCGTCTTCGGCTTCGAGAAAGCGCTCGATCCTTGGGGAGCAGTCGGGCGACGGCCTCGCCCGTGCGAGCCGCCGGGCGAACCATGCCAGGTGCGTTTTCTCGTCGGCGGCAATCGCCTCGCGCAGTTCGGCGGCCTCGCGATCGAGCCCCGGCAGACTCGCCGTGTAGCGCAGCAGCGCGCGCTGCTTGAGCGCGCAAGCGGCCGCGAGCGTGTCGCCACTGTCCTTGCCAATCGCAAGCGGGCGCAGGGTCATTGGCTGACGCGCGGGGAACGATAATGTCGCGCGCAACTCGGCAAGCCTGCGCTCGAGCATCCAGAGATGTCGCGCTTCGTCAGCGGCCTGGCGCGCCAGTTCGATCTGCGCGTCGGTGTCGGAAAGCTTGCGCATCAAGGCGAACACCAGCCGCAGCCCTTGGATTTCGGCCTCCCGATGCAATCCGAGCAATGCGTAGTGCGCATGCAGAGAGTCCAACACCGCCCACCTCCGCCGCGAGCGCCGCGATCAGGCTTCGTTGACGCCGCTGCGGGCCGCGCCAATCTCGCGCGCCGCAGCGCGGCGGCTCGCACGCGAAATCCAGAGCGCGAACCCGCCGACCAGCAGTAGCGGCAGTAACAACAGCGCAATCGTGGCCGTGTAATACGCGGACAGCACTTGCGGGTCGCTCGCTCCGTAACACACCGGACACGCCGCCGCCACCGCCGGCAGGAGGACGCCCGCCGCTCCTGCGACAAACCCGCCGACGGGGGCGAGCGACCGCACTTCGCGCATCGCGCTAGCCGAGGTAGACGACCACATAGATGACGCCCCAGAGCGCGACGACGAAGCACCAATACATCGACAACGCGGCGACGCCGCCGTGAGATGTGCGCGAGTAGCGGCCAGCGCGCGCCAGCCCGAGCACGGCGGCCAGCGCGGTCACGGCCGCCGCCACATGGAGCGCGTGCAAACCGACAAGCGTGTAGAAGACTCCGCCATAGACGCTCGAGCCTGCAGTGAGCCCGTAGCGGATCAGCCGCATCCATTCGGAGCCCTGCACTGCGAGAAACGTCAGGCCGAGGGCGAGGGTCGCAACCAGTGCGCTCGTCAGTCCTTGCGAATCGCCGCGCCGGACCGCGCGCAGCGCACGCAGCACCGTCCAGGCGCTGACAAACAGCACTGCGGTATTGAGTGTCGTCACCAGCAGCGGAAGCCGAGGCTGGCCCGGCGGCGGCCAGAACGGATTCCCCGCCCGCAGGATGATGAAACCGCTGAGCAGCCCTCCAAACAGCATGATCTCGGAGCCGATGAAGATGGCCACCGCGAGCACGCTGCTTGCGATTCCGGTGGCGTTGCCCGGCGAATCGGGGCCGGCGCCCAGGCCGGGAGCGCCCAGGCGTCCGGGGCTGGAGTGCAGGGCCGGAATTTCGCTCACCGCTTCCATGCGATATCCGGCAGCAAGGCAATCGCCATCACGATGAACAGCAAAACCGGAAAGAGCGCGATGACGTAGAGGAGCGGATGTTCGGCCTTCAGATGCATGTAATTGCGCACGACCAGCACGGCCTTGATCAGAGCGGCTCCGAACACCAGCGCGAGCGCGACGATTTTGGGAATCGGCAGGACGAAAACCACCAGTCCGGCGGCGAGCAGCGCGAGCAGCCACTCCCAGATATGAAGGTCGAGCGTGCGGACGGCGGCTGGACTGTCATGCATCGATTCGATCATCTGTTCCACGCATCCTCAGCTGAGATAGACGAGCGGAAAGAGGAATATCCATACGACATCAACGAAATGCCAGTAGAGGCCGGCGTATTCAATACGCCGCTGAATCATCGGCCACAACGAGCTTCGGCGCGCGGCTATCCACAGGAAAAAATTAACCACGATGCCGGCCAGGACGTGGACCGAATGAAGGCCGGTCAGCGTGTAGTAGAATGCCCAGAACAGGCCGGACCACGGAGTCAAGCCTTTTGCTGCTTCCAATGAGTATTCATGGGCCTTCACGCCAAGGAACGTGAGTCCCAGCAATACCGTCAGCAACAGGCAGATGCGCAGCCGCGCGGCGTCGTCGGCCTTGGCGGCCGTGCATGCCATCGCCATCGTATAGCTGCTCGTCAGCAGAACCAGAGTGTTGAAGGCGCCGATCTGCCAATGCACGTGCGCGGCCTCGGCGTCCCATCCGCCGTGCGCGAGGCGAAACAGGACGAAACAGGCGATCAGTCCGCCGAAGACCATTATTTCCGAGGCAAGGAACCACCAGATCGCGATTCGGCCGACGGGAATCGCCTGGATCGAATCGTCAATCGCCAGCGCGGCCTCGACCTGGTGTGCAGGTGCTGCTTCCATCGTTCGATGCGCTCCGTTCAACTCGCCGCGCGGACAGTTGCAGCCTCGGCCGCTTCGTCCTGCGGCATCCAGTCGCGCCTGGCGCCGGGCGTGCTGTACTCATATGGCCAGCGGCGGACCTGGGGCGGCGCGGGGAAATTCTCGTGCGGCGGAGGCGAGTCGGTACTCCACTCCAGGGTGTTGGCGCGCCAGGGATTGCGCTGGGCCTGCTTGCCGTATTTGAGGCTCAGGAAGAAATTGGCAACGAATGCCGCCTGCGCTGCGATCAAGACGATCGCGGCGACGGTCGCGAATACTTGCAACGGCTGCAACGCGCTGAATAGCGGATAGCCGACCGGCATGAACACGCGGCGCGGCGTGCCGGCGACGCCGACCAGGAAGAGCGGGATGAAAACTGCCTGGAATCCGAAAAAGGTCAGCCAGAAATGCAGCTTGCCGAGCCGCTCATTCATCATTCGCCCGAACATCTTGGGGTACCAGTAATAGAGCCCCGCGAAACCGGCGAAGAACGTTACCGGAAACAACGTGTAGTGGAAATGCGCGACGACGAAATAGGTCCCGTGCAGATAGATATCGGTCGCCGCCGAGCCGAGAAAGATGCCGGTCACGCCGCCGAGCAGAAAGCTCGCCAGTCCGCCGAGCGCGAACAGCATCGGCGTCTCGAACGTCATCGAACCACCCCACAGCGTCGCGATCATCGCGAACACCATGATCGCGAAGGGCACCGAAATCAGAATCGTCGTGACGCTGAAGGGCGTGGCCAGCCGCGGGTCCATCCCGCTCACGAACATGTGATGCGCCCATACGATGAGGCTGAGCGCCGTCGCGGTCAGCGCGCAGTAGATCAGCGCGCGGTAGGCGAACACCGGTTTGCGCGAGAACACCGGCAGGATCTCCAGCATGATCCCGAATCCGGGCAGCGCCACCACGTAAACTTCCGGATGGCCGAAGAACCAGAACAGGTGCTCCCAGAGCAGCGGGTCGCCGCCCTTGGCCGGCAGGTAGAAGCCGGTGCCGAGCACGCGATCGAGCAGGAGCATGACCGCGCCGCCGATCAGCGGCCCGACCGAGAGCAGGAACAACGCGCTCGCAGTGATCTCGTACCAGACCAGCAGCGGCATCCGCCACAGGCTCATCCCTGGCGCGCGCACGTTGAGCGCGGTGGTGAGAAAATTGACGCCGCCCATCAGGAAGGAGGCGAACTCCAGGGCGAGCGCCACGATCCACATATCCTGGCCCAGCACCGCGGTGGTGTACGCGGGATTGGCCGACAGCGGCGCGTAGGAGGTCCAGCCAGCGGCCGCAGCGCCGCCCGGCACGAACAGGCTCGCCAACAGGACCAGCCCGCCGGTAAAGAAGGTCCATACTGAGAGCATATTGAGGCGCGGGAACGCCATGTCAGCCGCGCCGACCATCAGCGGGATGCAAAAGTTGCCGAAAGCGCCGAGCAGCAGCGGCATCGCCACGAAGAACACCATGATGGTGCCGTGCATCGTCACAAGGCTGTTGTACGCGTCGGGCGAGATCGCGCCGACCCCGGGGATCCGGGTCAACGGCCAGGCGAGCTGCCAGCGGATTGCATAGGCGGTGTAGGCGCCGACCAGCGCCATGAACAGGCTGATCCCGAGATACTGCTTCGCGATCGTCTTGTGATCGATCGAGAATACATACTTGCGCCAGAAGCCGAGCGCCTCGCCGTGCCCGGCGTAACCGGTCTCCTTTAGCGCCGCCGCCTGACTCATTTTTTCACCTCGCCCGCCTCGCCGCCCGCCCTGGCCTGCGCCGACGGCCAATGCTGCTGCTGCCATTTGGCATAGTCTGCCGCGCTCAAGACGATCAGCGTGCCCTGCATCTTGTAATGGTCGAAACCGCACAGCTCAGTGCATTCGATCTCGTAGCTGCCGGGCGTGGTCGCCTTGAACCATGCCGCGATCGTGCGGCCGGGGACGATGTCCTGGCGCAGGCGCATGTTGGGCACCGCGAAGCTGTGGATCACGTCCATCGAGCGCATGTTGAGCCGCACCACCTGGCCCACCGGAACGTAGAGCTTGCCCAGCGACCAGTAGTCATGCCCGGCGTCGAATTTTCCGTCGGGGCCGGGATAGGTGAAGATCCACGCGAAGCGCTCGGCAGTGACGCGAACGTTGAGCGTGGCCGCCGGCGAATCGAGCTTGATCTCGTCCCAGGCGCGGCCCGCCGCGATGTCAATTCCAAAATCGAGCAGCACCACGATGAGCCCGGGGATTAACACCCAGGCGGCCTGCCTCAGGGTGTCGCCGCGCACATAGGCGGCCGGACGCCCGGTCCGCCGCCGGTAGCGCACCGCGAAATAAAGGATCAGGGCTTCGGCTGCGATGAACCATGCGCCGACGATGTAGAGGATCAAGCTAAAGACGTGATCGACGTCGGGGCCAAAACTTGAAACGTCCTGCGGAAGCCAACCCATCATATTCGGTTAACGCGCACCGGCCTCGTCAGAGGCGCAGACAGGCGCCCCGGACCGCGTTTTGTGAACGACGCCATCCATTCGACTCGCAGCAAAGCTCAGATTTGTTGAGCCAAGATCGTGCCGACATCCGCGGTTATGCGTGACATAAGCTGGACGCCCGCTTGAGTTGCACCCGGCCGAAGAATAATCCGCACGTCGTCGGCATTTTTTTCGCCGGCGTGCGAATCTGATTCAGGCGGAGCGGGTCGACGTCGCGTAAGGGGTGGGTGGGGCTTTGTCTCCGCGGGGCCCAATCGGCGCCGCCGCCATTTGGCCTGCCAGGGAACAATCGCCTTTCCCTCCAACCGAGCAGGGCCCGAGAAATGGCGAACTCGCCGCTCTATCCCCGAGCGCGCGCTTGACGCGCGGAGGGCTAATCTTTAAGCGTCGCAGTGATGAAGGTCCTGCGATTCCATGGCGGTTCGCCGCGGCTGTGCGCGACCATCGCCGCGTGCGCCGCGCTCGCCCTGGTCGTGCTTGCGGCGGGCAGCGTGATGGGCGAGCCCGAGGACGAATCCAAACCCTACTTCCTGGTTGCGACCTCGGAGCTCAGTGACCCGATCTTCCAGCGTTCAGTTATCCTGATGCTTCCGCCGGCACCGCCGCCCAACGTGATCGTTGCCGGACTGATCATCAACAAGCCAACCACCATCCCGCTGCACCGGCTGTTTCCCAAGGCCATCGCGCTCAAAGACGGCGCGGCCTACTTCGGCGGTCCCGTGGGGATAAACGAAGGCTCGTTGCTCTTGCGCACTCCGACACCGCCGCTCAAGGCGACCCGCCTGCTCGGCGATGTTTATCTGAGCACCGACCGGGGTTCGATCATCGGCGCGATGGGCGGCGCGCGTACGGCGCGCAGCCTGCGCTTTATGCTCGGCCGCGCGCAATGGACGCGCGAGCAGCTGCGGCGCGAGATCATGGAGGGCGCGTGGTACACTACGGCCGCCGACGCCGACACTGTCTTCAGCAACAGGCCGCAAGAAGTATGGCAGGCGCTGGTCAAGCGCGCCCAGTTGCTGAGGGTCAAGGTCGCCCCGTCCGGAAGCCGCGACGCGGCTGGACTTTTCTGGGCACCTGAGCAAACGCCGTATTAGATTCCACCACCTCCGAACGAAAGGGCGCGGCGCGCGATGGCGGCAAGCGAAACCAGGCAGACAGCGGAAAGAACCGCGCCGCGGCGCGCAACGCGCACGGGCGCCCAGGTGCTGGTCGACCAACTGCGCCTCCACCGCGCCGACACCGCCTACTGCGTCCCCGGCGAGAGCTATCTTGCCGTGCTCGACGCGCTCTACGACGTGCGCGAGGAGATTCGCCTGGTCGTCTGCCGCCAGGAAGGCGGCGCGGCCTACATGGCCGATGCCTACGGCAAGCTGACGGGCCGGCCGGGAATCTGTTTCGTCACCCGCGGACCCGGCGCGACCAACGCGAGCGTCGGAGTCCATACGGCCTTCCAGGATTCCACGCCGATGATCCTGTTCATCGGGCAGGTCGAGCGGGCCTTTCTCGAGCGCGGCGCCTTCCAGGAGCTCGACTTCGGCCGGATGTACGGCCAAATGGCAAAGTGGGTCGCGCAAATCGACGACGCCCGCCGCATCCCCGAGTTCCTCGCGCGCGCCTTCACCTTGGCGACTTCGGGACGGCCCGGCCCGGTCGTGCTCGCGCTGCCCGAGGACATGCTGCGCGACGAGGTCATAGTGGACGACGCCGAGCCCTACACGCCGGTGCAAGCTTATCCGGGGAGGGCCGAGATGGCGCGCCTGCGTGAGATGCTGCGCGGCGCGCAGCGGCCGCTGATGGTGCTCGGCGGCAGCACGTGGACCGCGGCCGGCGTCGCCGACATCATGGCCTTCGCTGAGGCGAACCGGCTCGCCACTGCGGTCGCCTTCCGCCGCCAGGACCGCTTCGACAACCTCCATCCCTGCTACGCCGGCGACCTCGGCATCGGCCCCAATTCCAGGCTCGCGGCGCGCGCCGCCGAAGCCGATCTAGTGATCGCCGTCGGCACCCGGCTCAGCGAGGCGACCACCGGCGGCTACACGCTGTTCGACGTGCCGCGTCCGCGCCAGAAGCTCGTGCACGTTTATCCGGCCGCCGAAGAGCTCGGCCGCGTCTATCAGGCGGAGCTGGCGATCAACGCCGGCGGCTCGCAATTCGCGGAGGCGGCGAAGGGGCTCGTGCCGGTGGATTCCGCAGGGTGGGCCGCGGCGACCGAAGCCGCGCATCGCGAGTACCTGGAGTACAACGCGCCGGTGCCCAACCCGGGGGCGGTGCAGATGGCGGAAATTGTCGCCACGCTGCGCGAGCAACTGCCGCCCGACACGATCGTCGCCAACGGGGCCGGCAACTATTCCGGATGGATCCATCGCTTCTGGCGCTACCGTCGGTTTAGCACCCAGCTCGCGCCGACGAGCGGTTCGATGGGCTACGGGGTGCCGGCCGGCGTCGCCGCCGCAATCGCCCATCCCGACCGCACTGTCCTGTCGTTCTCGGGCGACGGATGCTTCCTGATGAACGGGCAGGAGATCGCGACCGCCGCCCAGCACGGGGCGGCGCCGATCTTCTTCGTCGTCAACAACGGCATGTACGGCACAATCCGGATGCACCAGGAGCGCGAATACCCCGCGCGCGTGTGGGGCACCGAACTGGCCAATCCCGACTTCGCGGCCCTGGCGCGAGCCTACGGTTTGCACGGCGAGACGATCGAGCACACTGCGGACTTCGCGCCGGCCTTCGAGCGCGCGCTGAGCGCCCGACGCGCCGCGCTAATCGAGTTGCGGCTGGACCCGGAGGCGATCTCGCCGCGCACGACGCTCAGTAAAATTCGCCAAGCCGCGTTGGCGGCCCGCGCCAAGACCGCCGCCTCGCGGGAAACGAAGTAGGCCGCCGCAGCCTGGTGTTCTAATCAGTGGCTCGAACGAAAGTACTCGTCATCGTGAGTGAAGCAAGTCTGCGGGCGGGAATATCGACGGACCTCACGCGGCGGCTTCGGGATGCGTGATGCGTACGGCGCGCGGCAGGAAGTTCCGCAGGCAGATGGAGTAATCGATGGCTGGTCCGCTGGGGCACATCCGCGTCCTTGAACTCTCGCGCGTGCTCGCCGGGCCGTGGGCGGCGCAGACCCTGGCCGACCTCGGCGCCGAAGTGATCAAGGTCGAGAAACCGAAAACCGGCGACGATACCCGGAGCTGGGCGCCGCCCTACGCGCGGACGCGCGACGGCAGCCAAAGCACCGAAACCGCTTACTTTCTCTCGACTAATCGTGGCAAGCGCTCGGTCACGGTCGACCTCGCCCATCCCGAGGGCCAGCGCCTGGTGCGGGCGCTCGCCGGATGGAGCGATGTGGTGATCGAGAATTTCAAGGTCGGCGGTCTCGCCCGCTACGGACTCGACTACCCGACGCTGCATGCGCTCAAGGCGGCGCTGGTCTATTGCTCGATAACCGGCTTCGGCCAGACCGGCCCCTACCGCGACCGGCCCGGGTACGATTTCATGATCCAGGGGCTCGGCGGCCTGATGAGCATCACGGGCGAGCCCGACGAGCGCGCGGGCGGCGGGCCGATGAAAGTCGGCGTCGCGGTGGCCGACCTTTTCACCGGGCTTTATGCGACGATCGCAATCCTGGGCGCGCTGGCCCATCGCGACCGCACCGGCGAGGGACAACACATCGACATGGCGCTGCTCGACTCGCAGGTCGCGATGCTCGCCAATCAGGCGATGAATTACCTCACCACCGGCGTTGCTCCGCGACGGTTGGGCAACGCGCATCCGAACATCGTGCCCTACCAAGTCTTCGCCGCGAGTGACGGCCATTTGATCGTCGCGGTCGGCAACGAGGGTCAGTACGCGCGGCTGTGCGAGGCGGCCGGCCGGCCGGAGCTGGCAAGCGACCCGCGCTTTGGCTCCAACGAGATGCGCGTCAGGAATCGCGAGGAACTGGGCCGCCTGCTTGGCGAGGCGTTCCGCACGCGCTCGAAGGGCGAGTGGCTCGACGCGCTCGAGCGCGCGGGCGTCCCATGCGGCCCCATCAATACGGTCGCTGACGTCTTCGCCGACCCGCAAGTGCGGGCGCGCGGGATGCGCCTGGAGCTGGCGCATCCGACGCTCGGCGTGGTGCCGTCGGTCGCCAATCCCATCAAGTATTCCGCAACGCCGCTGACCTACCGCTCGGCGCCGCCGACGCTCGGGGCCGACACCGACGAGGTGTTGCACGAGGTCGTGGGGCTCGCGCCGGCGGAGATCGCGCGCCTGCGCGAAGCGGGCGTTATCTGAGTGCCCGTTAGCCGACGCCGACGATTGACGGTTCGCCCCCCTTTCAGCCGAAGCCAACGTGTCTCCAAACGCGCTGGTTCCATCGGCTCCCCCGGGGCCTAATCGAATCATCCCTCGCGCATTCGCGGGCAAGAGTGCGCAAAACGGCTAGTCAGAAAATTGGTGCTATGGGTCGTAGTGCCAACTCTTTGGCAGGCCCACTTTTGCCCATGCAAACGCCTCAGCGGGACATCGATGCCCCAGCGCGAGACGGATCATCGAAGGTTTGTCGCGAGCTTTCTGCGCGAGACCGTGCCCGAACGAACGCACTATCTCCGTCCTAACAGGCGGCACACCAATTGCTGCTCGGGTTGGCCAACCAAATACAGGTAGCGGGAGCAGCGAAGACGATGGATGGATTTGAGGACGGCGCACTTTTACGACTGCTTATTCCCGACGCGATGACGCCGGGTCAATACTACGAAGGGGCCCGCAGCGATGCAGCGATCCGTCCGATCAAGCGCCTGATGCTGGCGGTGCTCGAGGACGGCCTGCACTGTTTTCAGGCTTACGCCAGCGCCAGTCGCGGCGTCCGCCGCCAGATTTTCGTCGAGACCGAAGCTTGGCTGTCAGACCGCAGGGCCGACGGTCCGTTCTCCTTCGAGACCATCTGCCATACCTTGGGCATCGACCCCAATTTTATGCGTAGAGGGCTGCGCCAATGGCGGATCCAGCAGATGAACGGGATGAATCCGCCGCGCCTGGCGCGCCGCTCGCCCGTGCGCGTGTCGGGTCCGATATGCGTGCCGATCCGTCGGCGCTCGCGGCGCCGCGCACGCGGCATACGCCTTGCCGCGCAAGGCGCCGAAGCGCTGCACTCGACGATGGCGGCGGCCGCTGCTGCATACTGATTCCCCACCGTGCAAGTCCGGGGCTGGCGCGGGTTGTACCCCGTCTCACCGCGCCGCCCCATCTTGATTTTTCCGAGCACCTCCCGATACCGCCCGCCGGTGGGCTAAGCCGTTGAATCGGACGAGTCTTTGACCCGCCGTCGCGCTATGATGGCGTGACCGGGTACCGCCCGACCGGCGGGCAGTCCCGCAAACCTCTCGGAGGCATCGCCATGGCTTTCACAGTCGCGCCCGAGCGCTTCCGCGTCGACCCGGATTTGCAAAGCGGCGTCCGCGGCAAGCGAGTGCTGATCACCGGCGCAGGCAAGGACGGCGGACTGGGCCAGGCCTTCGCCCTCGCCTCGGGGCTCAACGGCGCTGCGTCGGTCGGCGTCCACTTCCATACGAGCTATGGGGACGGTTTCGACCTCGTGCATGCGCTGCGCGCGATGGGGGTCAATGCGTTTCCTGTGCAGGCCGACGTCACCAATTTGGGCGATCTGTGGGCCACACGCAGCTACGTGATCGAGCAGATGGGAGGACGGACGCCCAACCTGCTCATCTGCAATTCGGGGCTGACCGAGAAGGGATATTCCTTCGGCCGCGCCCTGCGCGAGATTCCCGACGAGCCGCTCGCGATGCGCCGCGCGCGGGTGCGGCAGCACTTCATCGACAATCTCCAGGAGTCGCGCCTGGTGCTCGACACCAAGATTGACGGCTTCCTGGCCGCGACCCACCTGTGGGCCGGCGAGGCGGTCTATCACAAGGAGCCGCTGCAGCTTCTCTATGTCTCCTCGCGCCAGGCGATCGATCCGGGCGCCTCGGTGCCGGGCTATGTGATCAGCAATTGGGCGGTGCTGGAGCTGCCCCGGGTGCTGGCGGTCAACCTGGGGCAGAGCGCGAAATTCGTCAGCGCCGCGTGCATTCTGCTCCCCTTCGTGCGCACCGGCATGACCGACGAATACGCCCACAATCCGAAGGTGTTCGGGCGATGGCAGCCGCGGATGCTCGAGACGCACGAGGCGGCCAAGGCGTTCTTGCAACTCCTCGCGCGCCCGCAGGCTGAGCTCGACCAAGGGATGTTCGAGCTGCTGGTCGAGGGCAGCGCCGACAAGGTCGAGGTCCGATGGAAAAAAGTCCATCTCGACCTGCGCGAGGAGGCGCTGGAGTGGAGCGAGAGCGCAGTGCTGCGCTTCTGAGTCCGGATAGGAAAGGGCCGGGCTACCGTTATGACCGCACGTTGGGGGACCTACGGAGGTAGCCCGGCCTTGCTTGGGGACAAGCGCTGGTGTTCTCGGGGGAGACTGCAGCGCCGATTGCCTCTCAAGCAATTGCCGTGCCGGCAGCGATATAACGCAGCTGAAGGCTTTTTTTCGAATTTTTTTTCGTGAAATGCGACGAGCACCATGTCAGTTTCCTGAAAATGGGCACTAACTATCGGATTTTAAAGCCTATTCGCAAAAAACGACTGTTCGCCGACGACGGCGACTTTTTTCACCCGTCCCGACCGTCGAGAGCCGCTGCTGTGACTTTTCCTCAAGCCTTTGTCTTTGAGCGCGCCTGATCGAGGCTTCGCAACCCAGACTCACTCGCCGTTCATTTCGATCGCTGTCTGCACGCCTGCGAACCTCGCCCACGACGCGTAAGGTTGAGAGCGCTGCGTGCGTGTGTTAATCGATAGGGCTCGGGGCGTGGCGCAGCCTGGTAGCGCACCTGCCTTGGGAGCAGGGGGTCGGCCGTTCAAATCGGCTCGCCCCGACTCGCGCCAGTAGCTCAGGTGGAAAGAGCAGCGGCCTTCTAAGCCGCGGGTCAGGGGTTCGAATCCCTTCTGGCGCGCCACGCGGATTGGGAGCGGGGCCGAGGCGGCGCCGACGACAGAAACGACGGTGGTGAGTGTAGCTCAGTTGGCAGAGCACCGGGTTGTGGCCCCGGTGGTCGAGGGTTCAAGTCCCTTCACTCACCCCACCACATCCTGCTAGAAAGAGCGCTCCCGCCGGGATGGGCCGTTAGCTCAGTTGGTAGAGCAGCTGACTCTTAATCAGCGGGTCCGGAGTTCGAGTCTCCGACGGCCCACCATCTCTCCTCCTCAATTCCCATAGCGAAACCTGGCGCGACGATTACAACTATCGCCGCCCCCATTCGAGCCTCGGCGCGCTGACGCCGACCGAGTTCGCGCGGCTCGAAACGGAGAAACTGATTCCGCCCCGGTTGCGGATACGGATGTGCTTATGCGAGCGAGTCCTTGTCGATTGGGGGCCTTGGAGACACCGAATGCAAGCCGCTATTCGGATCCAGGCAGCGATGCAAGCAACGACTTTCTGTTTACTCTGGCGACTACGCTGAGAGCGCCCTGAACGGCGAATCCGGCAAGGAAGCCGTAAGTGAGATTTGTAGTCACAGCGCCGACCACTCCAACGCATCCGGCAACGAACAGGTGAGCGGGCTTCGAGACAATGTCCCGTAGCAGCGCGGCGTGTTGAACCCCGACATAAACCAGGAAAATCCCGAGGACCGCGGTCGGGATTAGCGCCAGGACGGCCACTGAACTCCTGCCGAAGAGCGCCAACAGCAGACATACTCCGCCGATGACGTAACTGGCCCGCTGGGTCCGCGCGCCAAATTTGTAGTGAGCGGTGATTCCACCCGAACCATGGCAACACGGGGCGCCGACGATCGCGCCGGCCAGCAGGTTCATAAGGCCGATGCTGATGCTTAGCGCGCGCGCCGTCACCCGCTGCGCCCGCGGACCATAGAGCGTCTGCGCCGTGTTCTCGGTTGCGACAATCGAGTTGCCGAACGTCAGCGCGAACTGCGGCAGTACCAGGATGACAAGAACGCTCCACAGTTCGCCAACCTGCGGACGCAGCCAGCGGAGCGGAACCGGGCTCCAGGCGAGGTTCGCCAGTTGTCCGCTCTGCGACAGCACGCCGACAAAGATCCCGGCACCAAGCAGCGCCAGGGCAGCGGGAACCCGATCCGAAAGCAAACACGCGAGCAAGATGGCGACTGCTCCAAGCGCCAGCAGCCATCCGGGAATGATCGTGCCACTTCCCATCGAGAGTGCCGACCCCGGACCGAGAGCCAGGCGCAAGCCCTCCCGAACCAGAATCAAGCCCAATCCGAGCTGAATGCCGCGGACGATGGGCAGGCTGAAGAAGCGGGCCAACGGCGTAACCACGTCAACGAGCCCGATCAGCAAAAGCAGCGCGCCCATGAGCAGGCCAGCGGTCGCGACGAAGGACGGCGACAATTGAAGCGCAAGCGCTATCGCGGCCACCGCCTTGAAGGGTTGTACAGCTATCGGAATCCGGAAATACGATCCGGCCAGAACGTATCCCAATCCAGCCGTAAGAAAGATCGCGGTCGGGTTCATGTGACAAAGCGTGATCAGCGCGATCGCGATCGGAAACAGCACGCCTATGTCGCCCAACGCTCCGGCGATCTCCCATCGGGTAAGACCCGACCACACTGTGCTGTCCGCGTCGGGCGCTATGATGCGGTCTTCAACTCTTGCGTGATTCACGCTCGTTCCATCCTTTCCGCTCACAAACCCGTACCAGAAATTCTACTGAGAAGCCACGGTCGCACGCCGAGCGTGCGCGGCAAGTCCTTCGAGAGGCGGCTGTACCGCGCCCAAAGCGTTCAATGCGCTTTGCCTGTCGATTCCAATCCTCTGCGCGATCGCGCAGGGGTAAACTTTGCCTTGCGAGGTGATGCCATACGTACGTCGAGCGGGTCTATCCGCTTATCGAGTTTCGGAGCCTGGGGCGATCTCTGTTCGCACGAGGGTCGCGCATCTCAGGCTCGAATTGGATCATGGTAATTGTCGAGTCGCGGGGAGAGTTGGCGATCAGAGTTTCGTGGAGCTCGACCGTCTGGTTTGCGCACTACTCCCATCTCTCAGACGTGACCTGCCAAGAACCTCGTCTTTGAGGCTGCTCCACCAATGTTCAAGGTCCGATGGTCTGTTTTCGCGCACGCTATGGAGCATCTCGATCGTCCAATCCAGCCTTGACAATGCGCTGTCGTGGTCGAGCAAAGAACGTCTGCGCCATAGCTCCGACAACAGGCGCACAAACCATTTCCGTTTGTCCGCAATCTGGAAGCTGGTGCGTCGAGCGTACTGGGAATTGTCGGGCGGTCTGATCATCCAGCACTTCTGCCGACGCATTGGGACCCGGAAGCGCGGATGATTCTTTCGCGAAGCCGCTCAAGATGCTCGAGTTCGCTTTTCACAGCGCTGGCCCCGGCAGCGCGCGTGGCCTCCGCGCGGGCAAGCGCGTTTTCCGCCGTGCTCCGCAATTCCTTGAGCATGCCTCTGATCTCGGCTTCCAAGCGTCGTCCGCTTTCGCGAATGATTTCGTCGAAGTCATTGAGAATCCGGGTGCTGTTGAGTAATAGAAGAGTGTCGAGGTAGCGAGCAACTTTTACTTCGATCGCTTCAACTTGGCGCCTGCGGGACCTGAAGGCGTTGGCGACGCGCTCGAAGATGGTTTGGCGCGGAAAGCCAAAGTGGTCACCGAAGTAGAGGCGGCCCTTCACGCGAAAGCCTGACTCTGCGCTGACCGCTCGCGGCAGGTCGGCGAGCAAAGCATCACCGGAATCGGCCATCCGCCGGAGAAAATCATTGGCCAGGGTCACGAAGCGACGACCCGATTCGCGGTACGCCGCCTCGGCCGCAGGTCTCTCCTCTTGAAGCCACTGATTCAAAAGACGGCGCGACATCGCTTGAGCGATTTCAGTCGCACGCATATGAAGAGCATTTCCGCGCCGCTCGGCGGCGTTAACGATTGCTTCATGAAATTCCTTGCGCGCGGCCGGTATCGCCGCGGCTAGAAAGGCCTCGCGCCGTTCGTTGCATCGGCGGCTCACGCGTTCCTGCTCGGCTTTGAACAGATGGCTGAGGTCACTCAGCGACCTTTCAGCATCAGCGACGATTTCCCGCATCCGTTCGGCGATGCGCCGCGACTCTTCGACCGGAGCAGTGAGGACACCGCGCTGATTTTCAATTTCGCGGAGCAGAGCGGCCGACAGGCAGCCGACGCCGCGCCGCTCGGCGCGTTCGACGAGCTTCGGAGCGCTTTCCCGAGCGAGCCGGTCCAGCGCCGCCAACAGAGCGGGAGCGTCGCGTGACGGACCGGAGCCGTCGAGCCACTCGGCGGCGCTGATCTGAAATATGGCGGATGGTGGGCGTCCGATTTTTTGTGCCACCGCGCGCCGCGCGAAATCGATTGCTTCGCTGCATTCGTTCGCGTTCAGCCGATCAGCCTTGTTGAGCACGAAGATCATCTCATCCACCTGGGAAGCGATCTCTTCGAGGAGGGCGACTTCGTCTCCGGAAATCGGCGGGTCTGCACCAAGGACGACCATGGCGGCGTCGATGTGCGGGACGAATGCCTTCGTCACAGCCGTGTTGCCGGCATAAACAGAGCCGATTCCAGGCGTGTCGACAAAGCACATGCCGGTTGCAAGCAACGGGCTGGGGACGAAGACCTCGACTGCGGCTACGCCTTTGAAGTTTGCGGGGTTGCACTCCTCCGAAACATAGTCACCGACGGATCCAACCGGTATTGGCTGGCGCGACCCGTTCTCGAAGTGAACCTTGGCGTTGAGGATCGGGCCGTAGCGAAGGACCGTCACTATCGCGGTGACTGGCACTACGCCCGTCGGCAAGACCGGGCTGCCGATGAGCGCGTTTAACAGACTGGATTTGCCCCGTTTGAATTGGCCCAGGCAGGCGAGGAAAAAGCGCTTGTCCGCGACACGCTCAGCGAGCGCCTGCGCGTCGCGGGCGATGCGATGGTTACCCAGATCCCTGGCCGCGTAGCTCAGCGCCAGCAGTGATTCAGAGCGTTCGCACGGCCGGTCATCCGATGCGGCCTGACGAATCGATTGTTCTCGCGCTTCCACGGTTTCTGCCTGAGCATCGCCACGAGAAACCGCAGAAAAACAAAGACTCCCGCGGCTTGTCGTGTGCCGTAGGAGTCATTGGCCGTTTGTCCGGAAACGGCGATTAGGGCGAACTCCACCGCCCAAACTGATTGTAACAACGATTGGGTGGTGCGCAAGGCCGCAGAAAGCGCGCATCGAGCGCGAAGCCCGTTGGGCTATTCCAGAAGATCCGCAAAAAGGCCCCGCCTGAAGGCAACGGCGAAATCGCGCAAGACATCCGGCATGACCACCGACATCAACAGAGGATCGGCAAATGGAACGGACCAAGCCTTAACCGCGGCCGCCGCGTGCCAGGGGTAGCAGAAGACAATTCGACCTTCCTCTGGAACCACCAAAGCAATCAGTGCCTTGGCAATTGGGCACTGAGCCGCTGAATCCCTCAGAGAGCCGCGCGGCAGTGAGTTCAGTGCGGGCGCGCCCGTCTCACGCCTCACAGCGTTGACGAGGGCCAGCGCGGTGCTGACAATCACCTGGTCTTCCATGACTCCACCGCCATCGAGAACGATTCAGGAGTCATTGGCATGCCGGTGTTGGCAGCGATTGTGGCGGACTCCACTGCCTCGGTCTTTTCTATAAGCTGGAGGCCTTCGTCGATCTAACTTCCCAAATTTCTCGCAAACGCAGACTTGCCGGCAAACTGTGCCCTCCCGCCCAGTTCCGCCTCGATGGCGAGAAGACGGTTGTACTTTGCGATGCGCTCGCCGCGGCAAGCCGAGCCGGTCTTGATTTGGCCAGCGCCGGTCGCGACAGCAAAATCCGCAATCGTGGTGTCTTCGGTTTCGCCGGAACGATGAGAAATGACGCAAGTGTATCGGGCGGCGCGGGCGATGCGGACCGCTTCCAGCGTTTCTGTCAAAGTGCCGATTTGGTTCAGCTTGATCAGTACGGAATTCGCGACTTTCTCCTCGATTGCGCGCCGGATGATTTCTGGATTAGTGACAAAGATATCGTCGCCTACGATTTGCACCCGTTCTCCGAGTTCACTGGTGAGAAGGCGCCATCCCGACCAATCGTCCTCGGCAAGCCCGTCTTCCAGCGAGATGATCGGGTAGCGGTCGATCCAGTCCGAATAGAGGCGGACCATCGCTTGAGCATCGCGAGCCTGCCCATCCGAGCGTGCGAAGACATACTTTCCGTCCTGGTAGAATTCGCTCGTTGCCGGATCCAGCGCGATCCAGGCATGCTCGCCGGGACGGTAGCCGGCTTTCACGATTGCTTCGAGGATGAGTTCGATCGGCTCCTCGTTGCTCCTCAGGCTGGGGGCGAATCCACCCTCATCGCCGACGCCGGTGGAATGACCGCGGGACTTCAGCACACCGGCCAGCGCATGGAAGACCTCGGCTCCCATTCGCAGCGCCTCGGCAAACGAGGGCGCGCCGGCCGGCACAACCATGTACTCTTGGAAATCGACACCTGACTCGGCGTGTCTGCCTCCGTTGAGAATGTTCATCATGGGTACCGGCAGAAGGCGTGCGTCCGGTGCCAGGTGGCGGTACAGAGGGAGCTGACGGGCAGCGGCCGCGGCACGGGCGGCAGCGAGCGATACACCAAGGATAGCATTCGCACCAAGGCGCGACTTGTCGCGCGTCCCGTCCAGATCGATCAGCGTTCGGTCCAGCTTTGGTTGATCAATTGCGTCCAGTCCGCGCACCCGCGAGCCGATGACTTGGTTGACGTTCGATACCGCTTTCAACACGCCTTTGCCCCCATAGCGGTGAGGATCGCCATCGCGGAGTTCGTGGGCCTCGCGCGAACCAGTGGAGGCTCCGGAAGGCACGTCGGCGGAGCCCAAGGATCCATCCTCAAGGCGGACGGTCACTCGGATCGTCGGATTTCCCCTTGAATCGAGAATTTCCTGCGCGGCGACTCTGGCGATTGCAGTGGAGCTCATGACTGACGTCCCTCGCGGCGCTCCGCCGTTTCGGCCTGGTTCTCCCACGGTCGCGGCTTGACTGCCGGGTTCAATTATTTGATGTTACGCGCAAACGGTGATGGGGTTCCACCGAAACCGCTCGCCCGCGTGAGCTGATGACCCCTACTGGTGTTGAACACGGGTAGGGGCTCTTCGGTTTGAGGGCTCTGCCTGAAAAGACAGGGCCTGTTTCTCTTGACAGTCAGCCTTCAGAATACAGCTAAGGCTCTACCAAGCGGATTGCGGTTCGACACCGCTCAGCCGGGAGGTCAGAGATGATGTTCACTGGCAGGGGCAAGCAACTCACGATTTTCATCGGCGAGACGGACCAGTATCATCACAAGGCGCTGTACACGGCGATTATCGAAATGCTTCGCCGCGAGGGATGCAGCGGGGCGACGGCAATCCGGGGAGTGGCGGGCTTTGGGGCATCTTCGGTGATCCACACCGCGGCGATCCTTCGACTGTCGATGGATCTGCCGATGGTGATCATGGTTGTCGATCGCCCCGAACGGGTGGAGCGGATCATCGAGCCGCTGCGGGAGATGGCGCCGCATGCGCTGATTATCGTTCAGGACGTGGAAGTGATGCAGTCCGGCACCCCGCTCAAGGAAGGGCTGCCCGACGTCAAGGTTTCCGAAGTGATGCGGCGTGAAGTCGCCACCGTGCGGCCGGACAGCCCCATAACGCAGGTCATCGAACTGCTGCTGGATAAGGACTTCACGGCCGTGCCAGTGACCGACGCACAGGGCAAGGTGGTCGGGATGGTGAGTGACAGCGACCTGCTCACTCGCGGAGGGATGAACGTCGCTCTCAGCCTCAAGCGGGCGACCGATCCGGAGTTCGTCCGCGAACTGCATGAATCGCTGGAGAATCCAAATCGCAAGGTGTCGGAGGTGATGACGCGTGAGGTGGTGACCATCGGCCCTGACATTTTTCTGGGTCAGGCTGCAAAGCTGATGGTCGAACGGCATCTGAAGCGGCTTCCGGTAGTCGATCAGGAAGGAAAGCTGGTCGGCATCCTGGGCCGACTCGACGTTCTGAACACGATTGCGGCCGTCCACTTGCCCGAGTGGCATCCGGAGGCCCATCCGGTAGGCGCGCAGGCTACAGTTGCTGACGTGATGACGCGCGACGTGCCGACGGTGCACGAATCGGCAACCGTCGAAGAAATCTTCGAGTTGCTGGTGTCATCGGCGCACAAGCGGGTCGTGGTGGTCGATGACCGGCGCCGCGTAGTCGGGATCATTGCCGATTCCGACCTGATTTCGCGCGTGAGCCGTGAGAGCTGGCCGGGCGTCGTCGAGCTGCTAAGAGCGAGGATACCCATCGCCAGAATAAGTGGCGAAGCGCGTCTGCATCTGCAGAAGTTGCGGGCGAAATCGGTGAGGGAGTTGATGACGCGCGAGGTAATAACCGTGCATGAAAAGATGCCGGTTGCGAGCGCGCTGGCGCTCTCCGCAGAACGGCGGGTCAAACGGCTTCCGGTGGTCGACGACCAGGGCAGATTGCTCGGAATTGTCGGCAGGACCGAAATGATGCGGGCGCTCCTGGCGCGCGCCTGAGTCCCGGGGGAATGGAACGTTGGGAGCATTCCTGTGGGTTGGCTTGGGTGGGTTCTTCGGCGCAAATGCGCGCTACCTGCTGGGCGGGTGGGTCGCCAGCCGCCTTGGGGTTGGGTTTCCCTACGGAACGTACATAATCAACGTGACTGGAAGCTTTATCCTCGGCTTCTTTCTCGCCTTCGCTCAGGACCGGCCGTGGGTGGCGCCCCCAGCCCGGCTGCTGTTCGCGGTCGGCTTCGTCGGCGCCTACACGACTTTTTCCACATTCGAGTACGAGTCGATTCGGCTGCTACAGGATGGTGAGTTGCTGCTAAGCGTAGTGTACCTGCTTGGGAGCGTCGTATCCGGGGCTCTGGCCGCGATTGCGGGCATTGCGCTCGGCGGCTGGATCTGATGCGGCCTGCCCGTCGGATTGACTCGACGCGCGGGCCTGTTAAAATCCCGGCCATATCTGGTGATGGGGTTCACCACGATAACCGCCCGTTTCTGAGCAGGGCTGATAACCCCTACCGAGGCGTAAGCCGGTAGGGGTTAATTTGCTCCGTCTCCCTACCTGGTAGATCGGTCTCTTTCGCGGCTTCGCTGAGGGCGGCGATGGAAGAGCGACTGCGCCTCCCAGGAGCAGGTGCAGCGATCGATGACGCGCTCAGTTGCGTTCAACCTGTTGCAGGTGCTTTTCGTGCTAGGGCTCGCGCCACTCGTGTCGGGCGTGCTCTCGCGCCTCAAAGAGATCGTGCAGTCGCGGCGCGGACCCAGCATCTTCCAGCCCTATCGCGATCTGCGCAAGCTGTTCAACAAGGACGAAGTGGTCTCGCAGAATGCGTCCTGGATTTTCCGGGTCACGCCCTATGTCGTCTTTATAGCGCCGATCTTCGTCACCACTTTGATCCCGGTGCTGACGAACTATCCGCTCTTCTTCGCATTCATGGGCGACATGCTGGGCGGCGGGTTCGTGCTCGCGCTCGGCGGATTTTTCGCCTCGCTCGCGGCGGTTGACACGGCTAATCCCTACGGGCCGATGGGCGCGAGCCGCACGCGCATGGTCGGGTTCCTTGCGGAGCCGGTCTTCATGATTGTCTTCTTCACCGTCTCATTTATCGCAGGCTCGACCATACCCTATATCGTCCAGCAGCACTGGGTAACCTTCGCGGACTTCTTTGCGCCGTCGCACGTCCTATTGGTGATCGCTTTCGTAATGCTGATTCTGGCCGAGGCCGGGCGGATTCCGGTTGACAACCCGACAGGCCATTTCGAGCTCGCGATGATTGATGAGTCCAAAAGTCTTGAGTACTCGGGCAATGGCATGGCGCTGATGAAATGGGGCGGCCAAATGAAGCTGCTAGTGCTGATGTGCATTTTGCTCAACGTGCTGGTAACCCCGTGGGGATTGGCCGGCGGTAAGAACCTGACTGACGTCTTTTTGGCTGCGCCACTTGTTTTGCTCAAGATCGGGCTCTTCATTCTGATTTTGGTCGTAATTGAGTCGTCGTTAGCTAAGTTGCGGCTGTTTCGGATCAGCGAATTCCTAGGAGCGGCTTTTGTAACCTCTGTGGTCGCAATGATTACAGGGCTTCTGAGCTTTTAGGTAATCGACGATGCAGAACCTGGCGCCAGCTTTATCCTCACTGAACGGCCTTGCCGCGGGAGCTTTTCTCCTGAGCGGCTTCGGCTTGCTCGCAACCCGGCAGATGCAGGGATGCGTGCGCTTCTTCAGGTTGCAGTCGCTTGCGCTGGTCGGGTCGATCTTCCTTGTAGCCGTCGGGGCTCCGGTGCCGGACCTGATCGCCGTCGCCTTGCTCGATCTCGCGATCAAGCCACTGCTGATTCCATGGCTCCTGAGGCGTTACGTGCCTGAAGAGGTCTTCCGGCGCCGGGAGATCGAACAGGTATTCAACATTCCCAGTTCCTTGCTAATCGCACTGATTCTGACGCTCGCGGCCTACTTCTTGGCCACTCCGCTTCCGCTTGCGGCCGTCGCCATGGCCAACATCAACGTTCCCGTCGGCCTTGCCGGCCTCCTGCTGGGCGTGTTCATGCTGGCCGCACGGCGCGAAGCTGTTCCGCAACTGATCGGGATTTTCGCGATCGAGAACGGCTCGCTGCTGACCGGCATCGCTATCGCGCCCAGGCTGCCCCTGGTGGCGGAGATGGCCTTCCCGTTTGACATGCTGATCATCGCGCTGGTCATCGGAATTCTCACTCGCATAACCCACGAACGCGTTGGCACAACCGAAGTCGGAGCGCTGCGCGCTTTGCGCGAAAGCTCGGCAAAATGAACCTGTTCCTAATTCTGGTTTTGCCGTTAGTAGCGGCTCTGATTTCGTGGCTTCCGCTCGGCCGCCGCACTGCTCCGATCGTCACTCTGCTGGCGTGCATCGTCGTCTTGGTCCTGGCGGGTGAAGCGGCCTTGAAGGTGGCCGCAGGGGCCAGGGTGAGCGCGGTTTCCGAATGGGTTGAACTCGACGGTCTCGGTGCGTTGATCTTGGGGCTCGTTGCAATCGTCGCAACAGCTGCCGCATTGTTTTCTTGGGGCTATGTGGCCCGCGAGGAAGACGCAGGACACCTCCGTCGCTATTACGCCAACTACAATCTTTTCGTTTCCTCGATGCTTGCCGTGCCGATGCTGGTCGAGCCGGCGCTCGTATGGACTGCGGTCGAGTTGACAACGATCTTTGGAATTTATCTGGTGGCGTTCGATAACACTGCCGAAGCCGTAGAGGCGGCATGGAAGTACTCGGTGCTGACAATCATGGGAGGCGCGATAGCACTGCTCGGATTCATAGTTTTGTATCGCGCTACGCGTTTTGGTTTAGCACCTTTTAGCTGGAGCGGGCTGATAACGCTCGCACCCAGGGTGCCGCCCGACGTACTCGAGTCGTCCTTTCTGCTGATTTTGGTCGGCTTTGGCGCCAAGGTCGGGCTGGTGCCGTTGCATACCTGGCTTCCTGACGCCCACAGTCAGGCACCCACGCCCGTCTGTGCACTCTTGTCTGGTATTAAGACAACTCTCGTTCTCTACGTCATTCTGCGCCTGCTGCCGATCCTCAACGCCACCGGTCGGATTAACATCGAGCTTTGGGCGGTTGTCATCGGTCTTATCTCTGTAGGAATCGCGGCATTCCTGATTTTGCAGGTTACTGACTACAAACGCCTGTTTGCGTTCTCCACAGTGGAACACATGGGAATCATCCTGACCGCGGCCGGCCTGGGTGGCACTGCGGCCCACTACGGCGCTGTCTATCAAATTTTAAATCACTCGCTGACCAAATCGTTCTGCTTTTTCGCAACGGGCGCTGTCTTGCTCGCGGTGGATACCCGGCAGATCGCGGACGTGCGCGGATTGATACGAACTTCACCCATCGCGGGCGCCGCGCTATTGTTTGGTGGAATCGCGATCGCCGGCGCGCCCCCTTTGGCGGTATTTCTGAGCGAGTTTTCAATTTTCCGCTCTGGAATCGCCGGTCAGCACTACATCACGACCGGCCTGCTTGCCGCATTCGTGGTCGTGGCCTTCTTCGGGATCCTTCACCATCTCAACCGCATGGTCTTCGGTGAAGCGTCCCCGGCAGCCACGGATTCACTCCCGGTAAGATTGCCGCGCAGTTGCGTATTGACCCTGATTCTAGCCGGCGCGCCTATCATCATCCTGGGCGTCTATATGCCGCCTCCGCTTCACCGTCTGCTTCAAATGGCTGCCGAAGGTATCACGAGGTAAGCGGTGGCGGCCGTTTTGCACGAGCTTGCAGAACACGCCGAGGTGCGATGGACCGGCAGGGTTCGCCCGACCCTCAATGGCGCGCCCGACGCAGATTGTCAACTGCAGTGCGAGGCCTCGGACTTGCCGGAGATCTGCAACTGGCTGTTTTCCGAGCGCCATTACAGTTTCGGCGGTCTGGTCGTCGAGCAACGGCAGCGTTGGGAACTTCGATACCTCTTTTATGGGGAGGGGAAAGAAGGCTGGGTGCACGTCGTCACTTACTTGCCGGAAAGCGGTGAAAGAATACCCAGTATCGCGAAGCTGGTGCACGCGGCGGATTGGCATGAACGTGAGGCCGAAGACGCATTCGGCCTCGTCTTCGAGGGCCATCCTCGGTTGGGTGACTTCGTGCTTCACAATGACGTCTGGCACGAAGGCGTGGCGCCGATGCGCAGAGCGTTTGACGGTTCCAGGCCCGTGACACACCGCGAGCCGGACTTGAATTGGAAACCCCGTCGCATTGTCGAGGAGGCGGGCGCTTTTGCGATGCCGGTGGGGCCGCTCTATTCCGTCGCGACCGCGCCGGTATACTTTCAGCTGGAAACGGTCGGCGAGGACGTCATCCGCGCGCAGCCCCGTCTTTTCTACGCTTACCGCGGGCTGGAAAAAATCGCGGAGGGCCGCCGGGCGGAAGATGTGTTGCTGATCGCAGAGCGAATCAGCGCCACCTCCGCGTTCGCTCATTCGCTGGCGTTCTGCCAAGCGGTTGAGCGCCTGTCCGATGTCGAGGTTCCGGAGCGGGCATCTTCGCTTCGAATATTTCTCGCTGAACTGGAGCGCCTTCGTCATCACGTCGCGGCCATCGAGGGGATCTGTGAATCGACCGGTCTTACGGTTGCCGCCGCTCAGGCGGGAATACTCCAGGAAGACCTGCTGCGAATCTCAGGCCGTTTGACCGGCCACCGCTACCTTTTCGGACTCAATGCCTTCGGCGGGCTGGCCATGGAACTAACTGATGCCGCGTGCGCCAGCGCCGCCAACGGTGTGAGCGACGTCGCGCAGAGGCTTGCGACTCTCCAGAGTATGCTAAGCACGTCGAGCAGCTTTCTTGACCGCTTGGAGGATGTCGGCGACGTATCCAAATCGGACGCGGTGGACTTCGGACTGGTGGGACCGGTAGCTCGCGCGTCGGGGCTCGCTCGTGATCTCAGGAAGGCACAACCGTACTGCGGTTACGAAAAGATCGATTTCCGGATTCCTCAGGAGTCCGAGGGGGACGGCTATGCGCGATTGCGAGTGTTCTTCCGCGAGGCCGAACAGTCCGCGCGGGTCGTCTCCAATCTCGCACGTGCTATTCCCCCCGGCCCCTACCGAAGGCCACAAGTCAGCCTGCGCCCGGGTGCCGCGCTCGGCTGGGTGGAAGCGCCAAATGGAGCGGCTATGCACTGGCTTCGCCTCGGCGAAGCGGGGCGCGTCGACAGATACCGAATCGTCACACCCTCATTTGCCAACTGGCATGGTTTCAGACTTGCGGCCGAGAACTTCGCATTCCAGGATTTTCCGATAATTCTGGCGACTTTCGCACTTTCGGTGCATGAAAATGACCGGTAGCCGGCGGAGCATGCCATGAGCCAGTGGGTAATCAGCGGTCTACGGACTGGCATCAAAAGCACTCGCTACCCTCGCGTCAAAGAGATTGCGCCGGGAACGGCCCCTGGCCTGCCCGGCGCGACGCCACTACCCGCTGACCGCGCGCAGGCGATAGCCGCACTCTGCCCGACTGGCGCTCTCGACGCGGCTCACGGCGGGGTGAATGTCGATCTGCGCCGCTGTGTCAATTGCTTCAGATGTGCGCGCGACACAGACTGGCCGATGAACTGGGACTACAACTACGAGTGCGCAGCTGCTCCAGGGAACGGCAATAGCCATGTATCGCGCCTGGGTCCGGCCTTTAGCCGGTCCGCCCACATACTCGTCGTTGATGCAGGCGACTGCGGAGCCTGTCTCAATGAAGTCAAGCAACTGAACAATCCGTATTACAACATGCATCGCCTGGGCTTTTTTTTCACTCCAACGCCGCGTCATGCAGACCTGCTCCTGGTTGTTGGGGCATTGACAGAGCACATGCGCGTCCCGCTGCGTAAAGCCTACGACGCGATGCCGGGGCCCAAACGCGTGATCGCCGTGGGAACCTGCGCCCTTTCCGGCGGGGTCTTTGGTCGCACTTTCGCATGCGCGGGGGGCGTGAAAGACCTGCTTCCAGTCGATGTTGAGGTGGCGGGCAATCCCCCGCCCCCGCTTGCAATTCTGCACGGGTTGTTGGTGGCGGTCGGCCGAAAACCGCCCGGCTCGCTCCGTCGCGCACTGCGCGACACGGAGAACGGAGCGAGCTGATGGCTATGCAGTTGCTGTTGGTCATCTCCCTGGCACTGTGCGGCGTGGGCGTGGTCTTGCCGCTAATCATCAACGAACGGCGCATCCCGTCGCTGCTGGGCATTCTCGGAGTCGCGATTTCCGGTGGTTTGCTCTTCTTCAGCGGCGCTGCACTGTTCGGCGGCGCAGCTTTCCGGGCGACACTGTGGACGATTCCACCGCTGGTTACGCTAACGCTCGAGCTCGACAAACTGTCTGCACTATTCCTTTTTGTTTCGGGATTGGTTCTCTTACCGGCCTCGATCTTCGCGTCGGGACACCTTGACGCTTATCTCAATCGTTACAGCTTGCGGGCTTTCTGCGTTTCATACTTCAGCCTTTTCGCGACCTTAATACTGATCCCGCTATCAGCCGACGTCGTATCCTTTCTGATGCTCTGGGAGTTGATGTCGATCCTCCTGTACCTGATCGTCGGCTACGAGCATGAAGTCGAAGAGCACGCGCGCTCGGCCTACGTGATGTTCGCGATCGGAGAGGCCGGAACGCTGCTCATCGCATTCGCCTTCATCGTGCTCGCTGCGAACGGCTCGCTCGAATTCGCGGCGTTGAAAGCAGCCGGAGGCAGCCTCGGAGATGGAGCGCGATGGGCGGTTTTCCTGCTTGCGTTCATCGGTTTTAGCGTCAAAGCGGGCCTTATCCCGGTGAACTTCTGGCTGCCGCGAGCCTATACGTCGGCGCCGCTTCCATTCGTGCCGGTACTCGCCGGCGCCACACTTAATCTGGGCTTGTATGGGATCGTCAGGCTCGACGGCGATTTGCTGCGAGTCACCGCTCCGGGGCCGGGTCTGGTCGTGCTCATTATCGGCAGTGTGACAGCGCTGCTAGGTATCCTCTACGCGACCACGCAAAGCGATCTGAAAACTCTGCTTGCCCATAGTTCGATCGAGAACGCCGGCATCATCGCAACGGCTCTGGGCGCGGGATTCGTGTTCGTGGGATCGGGCCACCCGTCCATCGCGGCCATCGCGTTCGCCGCGGCTTTCTATCACATGCTGAACCACTCGATTTACAAGAGCCTCTTGTTTGTCGCGACGGGGGCGGTCGATTCGAACGTCGGCACTCGGAACATCGACCGATTGGGCGGCTTGATAAAAGCGATGCCTCTGACTGCAGGGTTTTTTCTCATTGGAGCACTCTCGATCGCGGCGCTGCCGCCTTTCAATGGCTTCGTCAGCGAATGGCTGACCCTGCAGACGATGCTGCTAAGCGCAGGCATGGCATCGACCGGCATCAAGATCGTGTTTGCAATCTGTGGTGCGATTCTAGCCCTGACTGCCGCACTTGCGGTGACCTGTTTCGTGAAAGCATTCGCGATGAGCTTCCTCGGGATGCCGCGCTCTGAGTCGGCGGGCAACGCGCGCCGGGCTAATTCATCGGCGATCCTGCCGATGGCTTTTCTCGGGGTGCTTTGCTTCGTGCTGGGAGTCGCGCCCACCTACGTTATTCCCGTACTTGATGGCGCGATCGGCCCGCTTGCTCAGCAGGCGCGTGCCGCCGACGCCCTCATCCCACCGTTCTTCGTTGGGAACCCCCATCACCGCGAGCTCCCCGCTTCCTTCGTCGCGGACTTTCATACTCTGGGCGCGCAACTTGGACAGAGTGTTCTCCCTGGACGCGGGTTGGTCGTCATGCATCGCGGCGGCGCGAACAATCCGGTGGTCTTCGCGATGTCCACCTCCTACATGGCGGCGGTCTTGCCCTTGATGCTGCTCGGCGTGTTCGTCGTTTTCCGGCTGATCGTCGTCCGCGGCCGGGCAGTCGAGCGGCGCGCGGTTTGGGATGGAGGCATACGCCGTCTGCTGCCCGAGATGACGTACACAGGCACAGGTTTTTCCAATCCGGTCCGGGTAATCTTCGAAGCCGTCTTCCGGCCGACCACGGTCGAAGACACCCGTGAGACCGTGGGCAAGCACTTCCGCGCAGTGATCCGTCGAACTCGAGGCGAGAACCACGTTCTTGACCGCCTCCTGCTCAACCCGATCTCCGACGCCGCGTTGTGGGTGGCAAATGGGTTTGCTCGGATGCACCACGGTGTCCTCAATGCGTATGTCTTCTACGGGCTGGGCGCGCTTATCGCGGCACTGCTCGTCGCCAGGTTTTCTTAGGTGCTTGACCGCCAGAGAAGGGAGTCCTAGCGTAAAAGCACAAGGCGGTGGAGTCCGCCGATAACCGCCACCTGGCCAATGACTCCTGCAGCGGCTTGAGACCCGAGGCGGGAGTGAACCTCCGAGGGCCGGGGTCTCGGCACCGCTCTCAAACGATTGACGATCGGAGAGGGCAAGTGCTTGAGCGTCTGAGAGGCAGCTTCCGAGAGTTACTGAGGCAGCTCGACGGTACCGTCTGCCCGCTGTGCGGGGTCCTTGCCCGGTACGAGCGGCAGCAAATCGAGAGTGTCCACGCAAAGTATGCACGCGTGCCCGCCCTCTGCGGGACCCATCTCGATATTTTTCTCCACGCCGTTACGGACTCCGCCGACCGGGCGCGCTGCGCACGGCAAGCGCTCGAAGCATCGCTTACGCAGGGCCCAGCCTGTGAGATATGCATCAAATCGGCGAAAATCGCGTCATCCCTGGTGCGCTCGATCCGCCGGCTCGACGGCTCGATGCGTTTCCGCAAGGCGCTCGAGTCCGCGCCCCTCTTCTGTCGGCGTCACGCGGATGCTGTAGCGGACACGCGTGACGCGATCAATTTTGCCGAAGTCCAAAGAGCAAAGGCTCGCCTGCTGCGCGATAGTCTTGCGCAGGCCGAACTGCGCAATAGCGAAGGGCTGGAACCGCTGATCGAGCACGCTCTCACCTATCTGGCCCAGCCTCCGAAGCGGACGCCGGCTCTCCAGGGGCAGCTGGATAGGGAGAGTGGCGCCGCGACCTCGGAGAGGGCTGAATTCGAGCAGTGGGAAGAGAAACGGTTGCTCAAGCATTTGGGCGCGCTCGAAAGCGAGTTGGCAAGTCTCCGTTATCGCAACGCGTTGCTTTCCGAGGAGAACCGGAGACTCAAGCTCGCCCATGTGGCGAACGAAGCCACCCGGCGGGACCTTGAGCGTGACCGCGAGCAACTCCTCGCTGCGGCGAAGAAATCCGACTCTCCGAAGTCTTCGAAGCGGTGCTGAAAAAGGATGGCCGGTTCTCATGCGCATCTGCGTTATCTCCGACTTGCATGCGAATATCGAGGCGCTTTCGGCATTGCCGACTGATTATGACGAACTATGGGTGCTCGGCGACCTCGTCAATTACGGGCCCGACCCTGCCGCGGCGATTGAGTTTGTGCGCTCGCGTGCGGCGGTCGTGGTTAGAGGAAACCACGACAACGCCATTGCGCTCGGGGCCGATTGTCGCTGCTCTCCTCGGTTCCGCGCGATGGCCGAGGCGACTAGCGAGTACACGCGTTCCGTGCTGAATGCCTCCGACAAACAGTTTCTGCGCGAATTGCCGACGTACGCCCGCCGCATTGTGGACGGCCGCACATTTTTTCTCTGCCACGCGACTCCTTCTGATCTGCTCTTTGAGTACCGCGCGCCAGACTCGCCGTTATGGGAGCGTGAAGAGGACGCCAGCTCCCGCGCCGATGTTATCCTGGCAGGTCACACGCACTGGCCTTTCATTCGAACAGTTGGCTCGCGCCTCGTGGCCAATCCTGGGAGTCTGGGCCAGTCGAAGGCCGGCGACGCGCTCGCCCGCTATGCGGTCTGGCGGGACGACCATTTCGAGCTTAAGGCATATGACTATCCAGTCGAAGCCACTGTACACAAAATTCTTTCGCTGCAATTGCCCGACCAAGTGAAGCACGATCTGGTTGAGGTTTTGCGCACCGGAAAGGTCCGATGATTTCTCGAATCCGCGCCGAGCGCGACGATAAACTCGCGCGGGTCGCCCGACGGCTGCGCTCTCTGCATGACGGCGACCTCGCCGTCATCGAATCAATCGGGATCGGCACCGACGCCATACCGGTCCTGCGCGAAGTCTTGTTCGAAAGAGACCGTGCCGGAATTTTCGAGCCGCGTGTTCGAGCGGTTCGCGCCCTTGGGGCGCTGAACGCAACCAATGTCCTCAAAGACTTCGTCGCAACGTGGCGGCCGGCAGTCGATCCGATCGAGCGCCTTGGCGACGAGGCCGTTTTGAGCGCGACGGCGCGAAGCTTGGGAGCGACGCTTGACGAGCAGGCCCTCTCCATCTTGTGCGCTGTCGCTCGTGAGCATCCAATCCCTGGAGTTATAGAAACTCTGGGGCGGTTCAAGCGCCCTGAGACGATTCCGATCCTTATTGACGCGCTGGCGGACGACTGCGCTGCCACGGCTGCGCAAGACGCGCTGAGATCGAACCCGGACCAAGCCGTGCCCTCGCTGATCGAGATCGCGTTGCGGGTCACGGTGGGTCCGAGTGGACGTGAGATGCCGTCGAGTGTCCGACGCCGCCGGCGCGCGCTGCGCTTGCTGTTGGAGATGCCGGTCACGGGCGACGCTCGCAACCGCATCGCTCGCCTCGCGCATGACCCTGACGACGAGATTGCGGCTCTGGCATGCAGGATCGCCATTGCCGCTGACTGTGAACAACCAGGACGCGCATGCGCAAAGCGCCTGGTCGATCTTCTGCGGAGAGCTCCATGGCCGCTTCGCAAGGAAATAGAGGACTGCCTCATAGAGCACCTGGCGGTCGCGCGGGAATTCGTGGATCGAGCGCTCGGACAGCCGCCAGGCGGCCATCTCGTGGATAGCTCGCAGCTGCAATTTCGCCGCTCACTCGAAAGGATAAAAAGGAGCGGCTCTTCGGCTCGGGGTCATTGACCCTCAACCAGATGGAGACAGCGGTACCAATCGTGAGTGCGACCGCGGGCGCCATCCGGCGCTACGACAATCTCAAGCTGGAAGTCGCGGCTATCGCGCAGGCCGGCATGCTCCAATGCGCCAAGCTCAAGAACGAGGCGGGCGAGTGCGCCTTCCAGCAGCTGCTCGCGCGGTTGGTCGAGGACCACTTTAACTTGGCCGTCGTTGGCCCGTTTAGCCGGGGCAAGAGCACTCTGATGAACGCGATCCTCGGATTCAACGCTCTGCCGACCGGCATTTTGCCCCACACGTCCGTAATCACCACCGTCTGCTACGGGCCGCACGAGCGGGTTCTCGTCAGATGTCAGGGGTGGTCGCTTCCTCAGGAGATCCATCTCGATCAACTCGAGGAATACGTGACCGAGCGCGGCAATCCGGGAAACCGGCGGCGGGTCACGGTGGCCGAAATTCAGTTGCCCGCCGAGATGCTCCGGCACGGCCTCCACTTTGTGGACACACCCGGTGTTGGCTCTCCGGTTTTTGCCAACACGCAAACAACCCAAAGCTTTGTGCCGCAGATCGATGCGGCCATCTTCGTGTCCAGTTTTGATTCCGCGCTCGGCGAAGCGGACATTGAGTTTCTTCAGCGTGTTCGGTCCACTGTCGGGATCGTTTTCGTCGTCCTGAACAAGCTGGATCTAGTTTCAGACGCGGAGCGCAGCGAGGTCACGAAGTTCGTCCGCGAGCAGCTCGATCGTGTTCTGGGCGTCGGCACATATACCTTGTTTGCCGTCTCCGCTAAGCACGCGCTTGCGTCGAAGCTGGCCCGTGATTCCGAAGCTCTGGCTCAATCGGGCCTGACCGAGCTCGAAGCCGCGCTGGCGCAGTTCATCGCTGAGGGCAAAACTCGGCAGTTGGGCATCCGCGTCGCAGAGCGGCTGATAGAGCTTTTGCGACGCGAAGCTGCCCACGCCGAAATCGCCACCTCTGTCAGTCACTCGCCCGATCGGACGTCCTCGCTTGCTCGACAAATCGAAGCCGAGCATGCGGCTCTGCTTCAGCAGCTCGAACAGCTTCGCAACCGTCTCGAGGCTCATGCGGTTGAAGTCATGCATGAGCTCCAGCCTCGTTTGAGGGCATCGTTCGAGAAGCTAAGGCAAGTCGCAATTCGAACCTTTCTGCCCGATCTGCTCTCGCGCAAGGCGTTTGCGGAACCCGACGGATTCGACGCATTCGCACGCGGGGTTTCTGAATTTTGCCAACAAACCCTGTCGCATGAGTTGCCACTTTACGAGGCCGCGCTGAACGAGCACTGGGAAGGCTGCGCAGCTCCTATCCTCAGGCAGCTGACCGAGCTGCCTGAGCAGCTTCTCGCCAGAGCTACCGGCCGCAATGAACTGGAAACCCACGCACCTGCTTCGAGCGTCGAGAAGCCCGACCAGCACCGGCGCAGACTGGAAGTCGCCGAGGTGGCGCTGATCGAGTGGCGTGCCGCTCTGAACCGATGGAGCCATTTCCTGCCCCGGCGCTGGTTGTCCGCTACTGCGGAACCACAGTTCGGCAAAGCGCTGGACCAGTTGCTCGCGCAGTACCGCTCCAGTTTCGAGGCGATGCTGCGAGAAGCAATCGGCAATCAGGTGGAAGCGGCTTGCCGAGAGACTGAAGAGGCCATCACTCACCAAGCCGTCCGAATCAGAAAATCGCTCAGCGATGAAGAAGCGCCAAAGAATCGCAAGATCTTCGGTCAACTGCTGGACCGCGCGCAGGCGGCACGACGCTGCTTCGACAGTAACCAGACAACCCTGGCATCCGCGCCTGAAGACGGTGACCGTGATCACTCGGCCATCGCAAAGGCTGGCGCGCTCTGCGTGTGCCCGGTCTGCCGCGCGGTGGTACGGGCTGTCTTCGATCATCTGGGCAAGCTCCAATACGAACTGAGCGTCGAATCAAGGTCTCAGCGGGCGCACGCCGAGGCCGGAGGTTTTTGCCCCGCACATACCTGGATCTATTCAAGCTTGACCTCTCCAGTCGCAATCTCGCGTGCCTATCCGCCCCTGCTTTGTACGCGTGCCGAGAGACTCGAGCTCGCCGCGCGCAGATCGCGCTCGCTTGATGCGCTCGCAGAGGAAATTCAGGCCCTCGCCCCATCGTCCCTGAATTGCGTAGTGTGCTCGGTTGCACACCTTGCCGCTAAAGAGACCATTGAAGACATTTTCGCAACACTTGGCAGGGGCGAGACTCCCACTCTTTGCCTGCCGCATCTGAAGCTGGCTCTGCGAAGCAGCGCGCACTTGGCAGAAGCCCGTTTGCTCGCGACCGCCTCGGCGCGCGCTCTTGCGCGCCTGGCGGATGCTATGCGCCGGCACGCGCTCAAGCATGACGCCATCCGTCGGGGCCTCATGACCGCGGATGAACGGGATGCGCCACAGACTGCGCTCAGAAAATTGGTCGGCGACATGCTGTTGGTGTTGCCCGCACGCGAGGATCGGGTATGACGAGGATCCATCCGAATGACGCTCAGACGAACCACAAGGCAGCTGAGAATGGATAGACGATCTGAGCCAGTATTAAAGGAGCCCGAGGAAGCTGCTCCTCTTACGACTTGGCTTAATCGCAACGTCGCGGGCATGTGTTTGGCGAGTTTGCTCTCTGATCTCGGTCATGAGATGGCGACCGCGATTTTGCCTCTGTTTATTGCGGCGATCGGCGCCTCGCCCGCCGCTCTTGGAATCATCGAAGGCGCCTCCGATGGCGCTTCCACCTTTGCGAAAGTCGGCAGCGGCAGAATCGCGGATTACAAAGGATTGCGGCATAAGGTAGCCAGCCTGGGCTATCTGATCACTGGTCTGGCCACCGGCTCCTTTGCGCTGGCGCAGTCGTGGTTTGGGCTGCTCATCTCGCGCACCATCGGTTGGATGGCGCGCGGTGCGCGCGGGCCTTGCCGCGACAACCTGCTGGTGGACTCGGTTCCCATGACTAGAGTGGGAACGGCTTTCGGGTTTCATCGGTCAGCCGACACTCTGGGCGCTATCCTCGGTCCACTTGTCGCAATGTTCTTGCTCCATCGACTCGGGTTTCGGCGGATCTTCCTGCTCAGTCTGCTTCCCGGAGCGCTCTCTGCAGCCGCGTTCTTCTTTCTGGTTCGCGAACCGCCTGACCGCCGCCGCGATATCCACCCGCAATTCCCCGGTTGGCGAGCTGCCGCGCCTCCAACCTATCGCCGCTTCCTGGTCGCCGTTGGAATCTTCGGCGCTGGCGACTTCGCTCACAGTATGTTGGTGCTTCGTGCCGCCGACTTGATGGGTTCGACGTCCAAGGCGATGAGCGCAGCGATCGCACTCTACGTCGTCCACAACGTCACTCACGCCCTGTTCTCGTATCCCATCGGCGCACTGGGCGACCGCTATCAACGGCGCTACCTGCTCGCGGTGTCCTACGTCATCGATACGGTTGCTACGGTCGGGTTCGCGCTCGGACCACGAAGCCTCACGCCACTCGTGGTGCTTTTTGTCCTTGAAGGAATTGTGTTGGCCGCCGAGGAGACCCTGGAGTCCGCGGTAGCCACTGATCTGTTGCCCGCAGACGTGCGCGGCGCGGGTTTTGGCCTTCTGGCTGGCACTAACGGCGTTGGTGATTTGGTGTCAAGCATCGTGGTAGGGCTTCTATGGAGCCGCGTGTCGGCGGAGGCCGCCTTCGGATATGGAGCCGCTATGAGTGCGATAGGTTCGCTAGTGCTTTTCCGCGCGATATG
The DNA here is from genome assembly GCA_035650475.1 of Candidatus Binataceae bacterium. NCBI lineage: Bacteria > Candidatus Binatota > Binatia (SeqCode) > Binatales (SeqCode) > Binataceae (SeqCode) > Binataceae bacterium (SeqCode). The sequence goes on along the minus strand of DASRHP010000004.1, from coordinate 119,524 downwards.
ACTTTCTACTGCGTCAATTGCTTTGCCGAGCTTGCGAGCGACGATCGTGCGTGCCCACGATGCGGCGTCGAACAACAACTCGACGGCCGCGACTACCCTGCAAAGCTCAGAAAAGCGCTCAAACACCCGCTTGCCGAGACGCGACGCCGCGCCATCTTCGTGCTCGGCGAGAAGCGCGTAGCGGAGGCGGTCCGAGACCTGGCCGAACTCGCGGACCACGAGGACGATCCATTTCTTGTCGAGGAAGCTGCCATTGCGTTGGGGAAGATCCGGAACGAAGAGAGCCTGGCCGCGTTGGCTCACGCTGCTCATCACAAGTCCTTCTCGGTTAGAGCACGCGCAATCGAAGCCCTCGCAAGGGCCGGCGGCGCTTGGAGAAAAATTGCCCTTGACATTGCGGAGCACGATCCAAGCGCGACGGTCAGGGAGAGTGTGCGCTGCAGGAACGATTGAGGCCGCCGCCTCGTCGGCGAGAGTGTTCAATGACGGAATCTCATCTGCGACGGCTTTCCGTCACCCTGCGGATATTGGAGGATGCACTCCTCGACATCGAGGCAGGGCTGGCCGACCCACCCCGTCTCGCGATGACGATTTACGAGGACGACGTACCCCATGCGCTACGGGCGCCGATTCGCGAACGAGTCCGGCAACTGCGCGACGAAATTCTCAAAGTCAAGGAACGCTATGCGCTCGCTCCACAGGTTCTATCCAACCGTCGGCGAATTTCAACCAAGCTTTCTCTCCTGTCGATCAACCTCACCGAGGCGACTGCGCGCTACATGCGAGCCTATGGCGAGGTGACGCCAGAGGAACAAGGTCCCCTCGACACGCAGGTCATGAAGTTAATCGATATCGTGGATGAACTGAACGCGGTCGTGAACGGGCGCCAGAGGACCTGACGGCAGCTTGAGACGGTCCATACCGTCAACGCCGATTGAATGTTGACCCACCTTCGTTCGAGATCGCCGAAGTAAAACTGACCGACCCGGCGGTGGCATGGCGACGCGGGGTGGAACGCGAGGAGGGCTGCCATCCACCCTGATCGGGGAAGTTCGTGCAGGGTGGGCGACCGGGTGACGCTCTCCGCCGGCTCACCAAATAAATCAGGGAGCCTGCACGTCCTCACCTGGCCCGGGTTCGCGATTGGTGTCAGATTGGCGCCAACCAGAGCCCGCCGCCACGTCGAGAGAATCGACGAGGTTCTCGCTCTCTGATCGCAATCAGTTGAGCCGCCTGCTGCCTCGTCCTCGGCGATCCCCGGGCGTGCCTCCCTTTCAGCTCACAAGCCTACCTAATGTTCCAAACAAATCGCGTACGAGCCGGGATGGTTGGATCCGCCATTCGACGCTCCTGAGGATGAAAAGAAGACAAGCGATTCCATCAATTTCGATCGGGAGAACGGAAAGGACGGCGTCGAACGCGCGTCCGGATTTGGCGCGAAAACCAACTGGAGCGCGCACAATCTGTCCAAGCCGCGCCTGCTCCACGGCCTGTCGGAGCTCGCCAGGATTATCGATCACGCTCACTTTCTCAATTGGCCAGCCCAGAATCTCGTCCCGCGAATAGCCACATAATTTCAGAAATCCATCGTTAGCACCGATACAAAGCGAGTCTTCCTGCGTAGCGATGAATGCCGCTTCAAGTCCACAGTGAAAAAGGCTGATCAGGACCGCTTCATTCGTCTCAAGTCGGCTCTTCATCGAGGATTGCTCGCTTATATCGCGGAACAACAACACCGCTCCGTCCAGCCTTCCGGTTTCGTCGCGCAGCGTCGTGCCGCTCGCGGTTATAGAGGTAAGGGTTGGATCGTCAGGGCTTCTCGTGTCCAGCTTTGTATGCAGAAGCCCCGCAGCTCCATGCGCCGCAATCTGAAGACCCTGGGAGCGGAATGGCAATGGGCCCTCGGTTAACCCTGGTTCAAGCTGGGCCGTCAGTTCGCCAAGCAGGCGCGATCTGCCCCGCTTCAACAGTTGTTCCGCGGCCGCGTTGGAGCGAAACACTTTCATATCAGAATCCAGAAGCACTACGCCTTCGTCCATGCTCTCGAGAACTGCATCCATGAATCTGGCCCGCGCTTGCAGGTCCCTGTCGCGCTGCGACAGTTCGGCCACCCGCTTTCGCAGTACTGTCAGTCCCCGGAAGGTGCACACACCGGTCAAAGATAAAATCAGAAACCCGGCGACACTTGCGCCGGCAATAGTGCGGATGGCCCTGCCTATCGGGAAGCTCTCCTCTGGCTGGCGCTCGGCCAGAAGTGAATGCTCATCGCTGATCAAGCCGTCTATGCGCGGCAGAACCTGGTCTGCCGAAGGATGTCCATCGCTTGACCGAAGCATTTCGAGCGCCGCTTCAGAACCCATCTGTGTTCGAACCTGGATAGAGTCGTTGAGGGTGGAGAATCTAGCTTCGATCAACGGCTCGAGGCTTTGCAGGCGCCGCCGCTGGAGAGCTTGATCGCCGATAAGCGCCTCCAGTAGATGAAGCTGACGGCGGGCTTGGGCGCTTGCGCTTCGGAAGCGCTCCAGATCGTGCGGATCATCCCGTATTAAGTAATTATGCTCGCGGGCCTCGGCCTCGTTGAGCAGAATCCGAAGGCTATGAAGATGGTCGATAATGTCCTGGATATGGGACGATCGTTGGTTATTTCTCAGAAGGCTTTCCAGACTCGAGTATCCCGCCAGTGCAATGACGGCCATGGCAGAGAGAACCAGGGCGAACAGAACCGTGATGCCATATCTGAGCCCGCGAACATACGCTAGACTGTGCATTTGATCTCTCCGATGAACTTGCTATGGGTCGGAGTTGATCAGGGCTCCCTGAGCACGAGTGTGACGAAGTGCGGGGCACTTTCGAACCTTCCTTCGCGCCTTTCGCCGGTGTACTTTGCGACACGATGGCTTGCTGCGCGGCTGGCTGTTACCCAGCTAGTAAGGAAAGGTCGTCGGCGGCCGCCCGGTTCGCTGTTTAATCGCAGCGATGTGCGCCTATTTCACGCTGGTACCAGGGCCGGGAACGTCTGTTGATGTTTCATTTGCGACGCTGGAGGCACCGTCGCCGAACGCTTCCGACAATTCATAAAACCGAGCCTGCAGTTCGCTGAGAGAGTCGATTGCCGCGCTGAGCTCCGCGATATCCAGTTTCACGGCCTTGGCTGGTTCCAGCCCGTTTGCCACGTCGGCGAGTTGCACCCGCACAATATGCGCCATCTGGACTACCTGCTGATGGAGCGCCCTGACCGGGGCGAAGGATTCGGCCAGGCTCCCGAGTTCGTCGCGGAACGTACGCATCGATTCGAAAGACGTTGAGAGCCTGCGAATGTTGTCGTGAAAACTTCCAAGTGGCTCGCGAAGCTCGAGCGCCAGACGGGTCAGCTGGCTGATGGCTTTCGATGCCCGCGTGATCTCTATGAGGCGCCTCTGGCATTGTCGCGCCGGGTCGAATAACTCGCCGACGGCCTGCGCCAGCCCATCCGACGAGGCCGGTATCGCGCCGGCCATCTGCTCTCCAGTCTTTCCGACGAGCCGCTCCTCGGTATTGGTCGCTTCGATGGGTGAGCCGATCTGCGATGACCTCGATGCGTCGCTCGTTACTGGAGAAATCCCCTCTGCAGGGCGCGCGAGCGCCTTATAGCGGGACGGCGCGGATGGAGATGGCGGAGTGAGCAGACGCTGCCGAATTTCTTCGAGCCTAGGATGCATTGTTTTTTTTCCTCGCGTCTGAGGTTTGTCTGAAAAACAATGCCCACTCCTAGCTCAAGTTGAGGTCCAAGCCCAGAGGAGACGCGGCAACTGATTGAAATCTTTAGGTAAGGAGCGTGAAAACGCGTGAAGCGCGCGTCAAAAATTCAATGGCTATCACGCCTTCCTCTAAGACAACGTTTACGTCCAATAGGTAGAGTCCGTTATGAGCTGCGCTCAGCAGGATCTACCTCCGCCTGGAGGTAAACTCCGGGCTTCCGGCGATACTGCGCGGTGAGACCGCTTCGGTGATCGACCCAACATCGCTAGCCAGCCACGCAAGGGACTTGCTCTATTTGTCACGGTGCTATACTTGAGCTCCGATACTTCTCGATCTGACTTTGCCGAAGCGGTGGGCGACGCTCCCACGGGCGGGCGCTCGCGAATTCGGCTGCTGCGCAACTGCCGAATTCACCAGGCAGCCGAGCACCCGCATTTCATATCGTTCAGAGGAGGAAGACTTTGGACCAAGCGTTGCTGATCTCTATACCTGACGAGGCGGTGGCCAAGGTGTTCGACCCTGTTAAGCCGGCGCGCGAGATGCTGGATCGGCTGGCCAAGGTACTCGAGCCGGCTCGCCAGCTAACCCAATTGGCCGATGTCTTCGAGCAGATAAAGAGCTTCCAGGATGATCTTGCGGACGTGGCCGCGGCCTTCGAGCCGATAAAGGGAATGGGCGGACATCTGGAAGCCCTGGCCGAGCGCTTTGAACCGATGCGTGCTTTCCACAGCCAATTCGAACGAGTTGCGGCAGCCTTCCACGAACGGCTGATCGAATTGGCGGCCGCGATGGAGCCAGCCACGGCCTTCCAGGATCAGTTGAAGAACCTGACCAAAGCGTTCGAGCCGGCTAAGGCGTTGCAACACCGTTTCGTTGAACTGTCGCGCGCCTTCGGCAATACCGAGAAATGACCGGCGGATAAATCTCTTGCGCATCCGCGCATAGCGACTATACCGAAGCCATTCTTGACTGAGAGCAATGACATAGAGGATCGGTTTGCGAATGCCGTGAAGTTTGTGCTCGATGCGTTTGGCGGGGCCAGCCTGACGCCCTCGAACAAGCAGGCGCCAAGGGGCGGCTATCGCCGACGTCGCCGTGCTCGCATACTTCTACTATGCATAGCGTCGATCGCAGTCGTTGCAGTCATCGTTGGGGCCGCCTCTCAGGCATGGCGACGCCATCTGGCGAGCATAGCCGCCCGGGGCGATCGCGATAACGAAAGGCCGCACCACCGGCCAGTCAACCGTCGCACCGGAACCTGAATCCACCGCAGCGGCTCCGAGCGTTGTGAGCATCGACGGTTCGGAGTTGCCGACCGCCGCAGGCGACCACCCCTAGCAACTCTCCGGCGGACCTCGTCTCTGAGCAGTCGGGTTCGCGCGCTTCGCCCCGAGCGCGACGGCGATCGTGCGTGCGGCTTTTGCGGGTTTCTCTGCAAAAGACGGGAAGACCGTGTAACGTCTACAAGCCCGCCCGCGTTGTATGCTGGCCTGCCAAGTGACCTTGCCGCAGGCGGCGCGACCCAGCCAGCGCGACTCCGTCGCTCTCGACGCGCTGGCATCGGGATTAGCCTCTATTGGGCCTGAGTCCGGGGTAGCCGCACCCGACGAAGGAGCCTGAGCGATTTTGATAAGATCCTTGTGCAATGGGCGCAAGGCGCAACTGGGCTTCAGCGCCGCGCTGCCGCAGAGGTGAATCTTGGACAAGTCGCACGACGCCAAACCACACCATCGCCAGACCAAGGCTTACGAAGACATGCGGTTCCTCGAAAGCAAGGACGCGCGCGCCTTGCGCATCCTGGCCGAATACCTGGAACCGCTGTCGCGCTTCAAACGCTACGGCGTGCAGGACACGATTGTCTTCATGGGATCGGCGCGCTTGCTGTCGCGAGAGGCCGCCGAGGCTGCGCTGGCCGCGGCCGAACGGACGGGAAGCGATCTCGTGGCCGCGCGCGTCGCGCTCGAACTCTCGGCGTACTACGAGGCGGCACGCGAGCTCTCCTATCGGCTTACGCTCTGGTCAAAGAAGCTCGACCATAATGAGCGCCGCTTCGTCATCTGCACCGGCGGCGGCCCCGGCATCATGGAAGCGGCAAACCGCGGGGCCTCGGAAGCCAAGGGGCTCAACATCGGGCTGACCATATCGATCCCCGCCAGCGAGTTCGACAATCCCTACGTGAGCCGGGAGTTGCACATTCATTTCCACTATTTCTTCATGCGCAAGTTCTGGTTCGTCTATCTGGCCAAGGCAGTAGTGCTGTTTCCCGGCGGCTTCGGCACGCTCGATGAATTCTTCGAGATGCTGACGCTGGTGCAGACGCGCAAAATGAAGAAACGGATGCCGATCGTGCTGTTCGGAGCGAAATACTGGAACGAGGTAGTGAACTTCGACGCGCTGGTGAAATACGGCACGATCAGTCCCGGCGACGTCGGGCTTTTTCACCGGACCGATTCGGTCGACGAGGCCTACGACCTTATCACTCGCGGGCTCGCGGAGGACGCGCTCGGGAACCCCGGCGCGGAACTTTAGTCGGACCATGGGCGCCGCTTCTCGGCGTCCGCTGCGGTTTGCCCGCTCGCCTGCAACCGCCAGCGCAATTCCCTGGGTCGGCGTGGGAGTCTATGATGTCGCCTCGGAACGGGCCGGCTCTTACCCATCAGAGGCGATCCGCCCGGCCGTCGGGAAGCAAGATGCTGAAACGGGTTGATCGGGTACAGATCGTTGTCCACGACCGCGACCAAGCGGTGCGCACGGCGGCTGCCGTTTTCGGCGCGGAGGTCGCCTCCAGCGACCGGGTTGAACCGCTTGGCGCACAGCGCACGGCCGTGCGGGCAGGCGCGAGCATGATCGAATTTCTCGAGGTCGACGGCGCCGGGCCGGTTGCGGATTTCGTCGCGCGATGGGGCGGCGGGCTGTACGCGGCCGGTTTCGCGGTGGCCGACCTCAACGCCGCCGCCGCGCTGCTCGCCCGCAACCGGGTCGGCTTCGCGCGCGCGGCGGACCAGATCTTCCTCGACGCGGGGGCAACTTGCGGGATGCCGGTTGTTCTGAGCCCCTTCGAGGAGCGTGTGTCGGTAGGTGCGATCAAATGGACCTACGAGGTGACCAACGTGGTCGCCGACTGGAGCGCGGCGGCCGCGCGCTACGCGCGAATCTTCGGGCTCGATTCGTCGAAGTACGTTCCGATCGAGCACGACGAGTTCGGATATAGGGGAACGCTCACGATGTTTGACGCGCCGGCGCGCCTGGACCGGATCGAGATCTCGCAGCCGACGAAGGACGCCGCGATGGGCCGGTTCCATCGCCGCCGCGGTGACGCGCTGTATATGTTCTATGTCGAGGCCGACAGCGTCGAAGCCATAGCCGAGCGCCTGCGCGCGCGCGGCGGCCGCTTCACTCCGCGCCGCGAAGGCGTGCACGACGGCCTGTGGATCCATCCGACCGCCTTTTGCGGTGTGCTGGTCGGGGTGAGCCGCACTAGCGTGGCATGGCGATGGTCGGGCGACCCGGCGCGCGGCCGCTGATTCGCCGTCACGCTCAATCGGGGGGAAAAGAACATGGCAGGCAAACTGGAAGGCAAGGTCGCAGTGGTCACCGCCGGCGGCTCGGGAATCGGCGCGGCGACCGCGCGACGCTTCGCGCGCGAAGGCGCGCGCGTGGTGGTCGCCGATCTGAGCGGGACGCGCGCCGCCGCAGTCGCCGACGAGATCGCGAAGAGCGGCGGCCAGGCGAAGTCACTCAAGATGGATGCCTCCGACCCCGAGGGCGTGCAGGCGGCGATCCGGCTTGCGACCGAGAGCTGGGGACGGCTCGACGTGACGTTCAACAACGCCGGGCTCGGGATGGTCGAGCTGCTCGAAACGATGTCGCTGGAGAACTGGAACCGGATCGTGGCGGTCACGCTGACCAGCGCCTTCCTCGGCATCAAGTACAGCATCCCGATCATGCGCAAGCAGGGCGGCGGATCGATCGTCAACACCGCTTCGATTTCGGGGATTGCGGGCGACTACGGGATGTCGGCCTACAACGCAGCCAAGGCCGCGGTTATCAACCTTGCCCGAGCCGCCGCGCTGGAAAACGCGAAGCACAGGATTCGCGTCAACTGCGTATGCCCGGGCGCGATCAACACGCGCGTGGCGCAGTTGCTCGGCGGCAGTGACGTCGAAGGATTCCGGCGCAGACTCGGTCAGAATCCGATCGGGCGAATCGGCGAGCCCGAGGAAATCGCCAACGCGGTGCTCTTCCTGGCCTCCGACGAGGCTTCGTTCGTCACCGGCACCACGCTGGTCGTGGACGGCGGCCTGACCGCCCACACCGGGTTACCTCCCTTCGTCTGATTTAGTACGCCGCTGACTTCTCGCTTCGTGCGGATGCGGCAAATCTCCACAGGGCAGGCGTAACGAACTCCCCTGTCCCGTCCATGTTCGCGAAAGGCCAAACGCGACGCATCCGCGCGGCGGCGCCTGCGCTGTGAGCTCTTCGCATGGCGGTGGCGTTTCGGGACACGTCCACCGATTGCGTCAGAAATCCGCGCGATCGCGGCGCTGAACAGCGCCGGCGATTGACGTTCCGCATCAGCCGAGCTTATGCGCAGGCGCTGGCACGCGCTTCGCTCTATGTCTGACTCGAAGCCGTTGAGCCGTAACGGCCGAATCGCAATTCCTTACGGAAAGGTGGAGAAATGAAGGCTTCGAAGATTCTGGTGATTGGCGCTCTAGCCGTGTTGACTGCGGCGCCGAGCGTCGCGTGGAGTCAGGCGGTACCGACGCAACCCGAGGCCACCATCAAGGCCGAGCAGAGTCCGGCGCTCTCCGAAGTCAGGGCCAAACTGGTCGAGGTCGGGCGGCGCCTGCGCGCGGCCAAGCTCGCTTCGTTCTCGCGCCCGCTGCCGGAGGGCGACTATATCGAGGCCCAGCGGGAAGTCGCGCGGGGCAACTATCGCGCGGCGATGGCCGATCTCGCTCGGGTCGAAGAGCAGCTCGGCGGCCTGCCGAACTGGCAATAATTTCCGTCCTACACCCGTCTGAGCGTCACCTCGGCGCCTCGTCCGCGCAAACCTCGCGGGCGACGGCGCTGAGGTCTGATCGGGAGCGCGCGCGGCCGCTATTCGGTCTGTTGCTGCTGCTTCAACTTCTCCAGCTCCTGGCGCTGCTGCTCCAGTTGCTGTTGCTGCTGCTGGATTTGCTGCTGGGTCTGCTGCTGCTGAACTTCCTGGTTCTGCATCTGGTTGCCGACCGCGTAGCCGCCGACGCCGCCCATCGCGCCGCCTATCGCGGCGCCCGCTCCGGGCGAACCGACCGCGGCGCCGACGATCGCGCCAGTGCCGGCGCCGAGGACCGCGCCGATGCCAGTGGCTTTCTCACGCGTCGACAGCGGCTGCCCCGAGCATCCGAAGGTCCCGGCCACCATCAGCGCCAAAACGGCCGTCGCCAGCACACCCTTCAATTGCTTTTTCATGACGCCCTCTTCTGCGTCGCGATCTTCGTCGCAACCGGCGTTCGTCCCGTGCGGCCCGTATGCCGTCGCATGCCCGCGCGATCATGAGCACTGCGGTTGAGACAGCCGCGACCACCCTAGTCCATCAACCCGCGTGGCCTGAGTCCAGCCCCCGGACGGTGCACGTTGCACGGAGCCTGCTAAACAATCCAGGACGCGGCGACCCGAGCACGCGTCAGCGCCCGCTGTCGCGCGAATAGCTGACTTCGCCATCGTCCAGCCCCTTCGCCGCGGGTATCTGGCGCCAGGCGTTAATGAACACCGGGATAGCGACCGTGACGACGAACAGCACAATCACGAGGTAGCCGGTGTCAACTGGAAGGTAGCGCCCCACTCCGGCGGCCATCGCGAGCCCGCCCGCGATGAACAGGAAGCCGCCCGCAAACAGGGTCGTCGCTCCGACCCGCGCCCCGAACCGGCGCACGTCGTCCTCGCTGAGCCCGCTCAACGTGCGCAGCCCGGCTGCGAAAGCGGCGCCGACCGCGGCCAGGGTTACGGCGGTGCCCGCGCCGAAAAGCAGCCCTGGCAGAAAGCCCAGCCACGCATTGGGCATCGCCGGCGCGGCGACCGCATTCACGAAGAGCGCGAAGCCGCCGAAGCCGAAGCCGGCGATGAAGCCGTGAATTAGCGTCCATCGCACGGGCATCGTGGGTTCGGGCGCGCATTGCGCGTGACGGCGGGTGAGGAGCGCGGTGGAGCGGTCCATCTCGTCGCGCGCCTCATGATGATGGCCGAGGAGATGGAGATGGGCGTAGCGCTGGCCGCGCAGCAGGATCCAACCGGCCAAAGACATCACGATGCCGACGATCACATAGACGACCGCGTTGACCTCTGCCGAGCGCAGAAAAGGCGCCAGCGCCAGGTATGAGAGCTCCGAAATCAGCATGCGCTGCGCGGTGAATCCCGCGGCGAACCAAGCTCCGGTGCGCATCCCCTGCGCTCCGCTGCCGCCGGCGATCGCGTAGCTGAACGTGATCGGCCAGGTGTGCTCGTCGGGCAGAATCCCGTGCAGCAGGCCGAACAGAAAGCAGTAACCCAGTAGTGCGCTCAAGGCCGTTGTGCCAATCCGGGGCCGCCCGGTGGACCGCCGCGTCCGCGTCGAGGGACGCCCCGCCGCGGCAGCGGACGGAGGCTAACAATCCAGTCTGACACACGCAATCACGGCCGTGGTAGAGGCCGGCGCGCCGGCGCTCGAGCTGTGCGAAATCCCATCACCCCTATCCGACTTGCGTCGCGCTTGATGCTAAAGTGGTTCTCGCGATGAGCGGGGGGCCCAGACGGCCGAGGCGAGCGCCGCTGCTCGGCGTGGCGTTTGCGCTTGCGTCCGGCGGATGCATGGCGGCGGTGCCGTTGGCGCTCCAGGCGGTGGAAGCGGTCGGCGCGGGCGTCGCCCACGTCGCCGAGGCCGGCGTTATCGAATCCCATGAGCCGGAATACGGCAGCGAACTGCGCAAGAACGAAATTTGCGACGACCTCACCAGCGAGATTCCGCTGCTCACCGAACTGCGCACCGGCAAGGACGGCAAGATCGATTACCGCGCGCTCAGCCTGACCGGCAACGAGATCGAGCCGCGATGGGTGGCAATGCCCAACCAGAGCGCCGATCCGAACGGCTGGCGGCTCGCGACCAACTTCATGAAGATGGACTTCCAGCCGCCGATTCAGCCGCTGCTGAAAGCCGACTCGGTAACCTACATCGCCTACGCGCCCGATCCGGCGCAGGACGCCACCGAGCAGGATCAGCTCAACGCGCTGACGGTCGCCTTTGGGCCAACGTTCGGCACCTTCCGCTGGAACAACCGGATTTACCGCTACGCCGCGGTGCAGAAGCTGCCCTGCTTCCCGTCGCCGGCCAATTGAACCGGCCGGCTACGACGGAAACAGCCGGCGGGCGTTCTCGCCCATCAGTTTGCGTGCGCGGGTGGGCGCGAGCCGAGCGGCGCTTTCGCGAATGAGCCTCGGCGCTTCGAGGGTCGAGTCGATGTGAGGGTAGTCGGAACCCCACAACACATGGTCCTCGCCCATCAGGTCCATCACGTTCGCGATAGTGCGCTCCTCGGGCTCCGCGACCATCCATACGTTGCGCCGCAAGTATTCGCTGGGCTTGAGCTTGAGCGGGAACGTCCAGCCGAGGTGCTCGTACTTTTGGTCCATCCGGTCCATCACGTACGGCGCCCATCCACATCCCGCCTCGACGCACAGCACCTTGAGCCGCTCGAAGCGGTCGAACAGCCCGTCAAGCACCATCGTCATCATCGCCGGTACGATCTGGGCGAAGCCGCCAAGCGCGAAGCCGAACACCGCGCGGAACTCGCTGGGCTGGTAGAAATTGCCGAGCATCGCCTGCGCGCGCCCCAGGCGCACGATCACGTGCAGGCAAACCGGAATCCCGGCCTGCTCGCATTCGCGCCAGATCGGATCGAATGAGTAATCGGAAAAGCGCTTGCCGCCGACGGTTTCGGGCGCGAGGAAGACGCCCTTGAAGCCGAGCTTGAGGCAGCGGCGCAGCTCGCGCAGCGCCTCGTCGGGGTCATGGAGCGCAAGATGCGCGATCGGAATGATGCGGCTGCGATCGTGGGCGGCGAAATCGTTGACCCATTTGTTGTAGGCACGCGCGTAGGCGAGGGCAAGTTCGGCATCCGCGACGTCCCAGAGGATGCCGACCGTGGGGAACAGCACGCCGGCGTCCACGCCCCACTGGTCGAGCAGACGAATACGCTCGGCCGGCTCATAGCTTGCCGGCGGACATCCGTCTAGATAGCGAGTCTGACCCGGGATGAAAACCGACTGGCGCGGCAGATTGGCGCCGCCGAGTCCGGCCAGCACTCCCTTGAGCACCGGCCGCTTGTCGATCATCAGAACCTCCAGCCCGTCTGCGGGGTCGGTGACGATCCGGATCGCGCGGTCGCGAAAGCGCGGCTCGAGGTAGCGCTCCCACAGGTCGGGCGGCTCCATCACGTGCGAGTCGCAATCGACGACGTAACCCGTATGTAGGTCGGCCATTGCGCAAATCTAACACTATTTCGCATGGCGGCCGAATCGCCTGGCGGCGCGCGCTTGTCCAATTGCGACACACGGAGTAACCGAAGCTTGAGTGGCACCAGCGGCGGCGAGCGGCATTTCGAATCCGAGGGAGGTACGCGCGATGGCGAGGCCGATCAAGATCGTTCCGCACTTCATGCGGCTGCACGAATGGATCGCGCTCGACGAAGGTCTCTTTGCCGCCGAAGGACTCGCGCCCGAAATCCTCGCCGACGACATGCATCAGATCTCGTCCCACGGCGCCGACGTCTATTTCGAGCGGCCGCAGGACCGCCCCTTCCGCGCCAGCGACAAGGTCTGCTCGTCGGCCTGCGAGTGGGCGGTCCCGATGAACGCCGGCGCGGGGATGGGCAAGGCAGTGCTTGACGTCTATGGAGTCGCGCGCTTTGCGCTGTTCGTCGCGCCAGGCTCGAAGATCACGCGGCTTGCGCAGCTAAGGAACGTGCCGGTCGGTATCGGGCTGATGGCGGGGAGCCATTTTTCGTTCCTCGAGACGATGGAGCGCGTGATGCCGCGCGGGTGTATCCGGCCGGAAAATATCGGCGGGCCGGGGCGGCGGCTGCGCGCTCTGCTCGACGGCGAGATAGCGGCTGCCAACCTGCTCGATCCCGAGATCGCGATGGCCGACGAGCTGGGGCTGCGCAAGATCGCGGCCGGCGAGTTCCGCACGCTGTTCTGGGTCGCGGCCACCCTGGAGCCGGACGCGGCGGCGGCGTACTTCCGCGCGATGCGCCAGGCGCAGGCCGCGCTCGAAGCCGCCCCCGAGCGCTACATGCGCCTGTGGGAGCGCAACATCCCGCCGATCCTGCACGACCGTTCCTACGACTTGAACCGCTTCGGGCTCGGCGAGGTGCTCCAATTCGAGCCCTACGTGCAGGAGGACTACGAGCGCACGCTGGCGCTGGCGCGCAGATGGAACCTCGACCGCAACCTGCGCGCGGGCGCCGACCGGCTGGAGAACGTCGGCCTCCACGTGACGTTGTAGGCAGGCGAGCGCAGCCTGTCGCCGCGCGCTCGTCGGACGCCGGCGCGAGGCGGCATCCGGCACCCGCGTCGGCTCATCCGCGCGCGCGAGCGTCGGATTCGCGATGCACGACCTTCTCGATATGCTCGCGCAGCTTCATCGCCTGATCGTTTATCTGGCGATGCCGCTGCTCGACGCTTGCGAGTTCGCCCGCATTGCTCTTAAGCGCGTCCCGGAGCGCCTGGGTGTGAGCGCGGAGCCGTTCGAGCCGCTGGGCGGCTTCGCGCTGCTGGCTCTCAAGCTCGGCCAGCTCCTCCTTCAGCACCGTGACCAGGGCCTGGTCTTCGCCGCCACGGACCAGGTTCTCGATATAATCGGCCAACGCTTTCACCTCGGCCACCGCCTTGTCGTTCTCGCGCAGCGCGGCCGCCTCTTCCTCGGCGGCGGCTTCAATCGCCGCTTCCGACTCCTCGATCGCCGCGCGCAGCTCCTCCGCGCGGGCGGCCGCGTTGATGCCGGCCATAGTTAGCTTCCGCATCCGACTCTGTAGCGCTTTGAGCACTGCCTCATTGATCATGTGCGTCCCCGTCGAGCGACTCGCTGCAGCAGGCGACCCGACTTTCCTGCCGGCTCTGCGCTTCCGTTCCGTAAACCGTATAGCCCCTGGCTAATCGTATGGATAGACTTCAAAGAAACACACAAACATCAGAGGGTTTGCAAAAAGGCGACGAGGTCGCTCTTCTCCTGCTCAGTGAAGCCCATTCCGAAACGCAGGTCGTAGAAATTCACCACGTCCATCAGCGTGGCCGCCGAGCCGTCGTGGAAATACGGCGGATGCGCCGCCAGGTTGCGCAGCACCGGCACCTTAAACGTACTGATGTCGGCGCACTTGCCGGTTATCAGCGCGCGCCCGGGGTCGTCGGTCTCGAAGGTCTGCCCCCTGAACTCGCCCCAATCGCATCGCAGCGTGAACAACGGCAGGTCCGGCGTGCGCCGCGAGGCGTCGGCAGTGCCGATGTCGATCGTTCCCGCGACCGAGCGGTTGCCGACGTTGGGCGTGTCATGACAGGTCGTGCAGAAGCCGGTCGCCATCTGGTCGCGCCCGCGGCTCTGCAATCCCGCGAGTCCGGCCATGAAAAACGCGCGTTGGTTGAAAATCTCCTCGCCGCGCGCGATCGCCGCCCGCTGCTCGGCGAACGGCTTGGCCTTCAGGCCCAGCCACGGTTGATAGATGTTGAACACTTCGAGCGTGAACGCGCGCTGAATCGGGTCGTTGCCCAGCGAGTCGTTGATCCCGAGGTAGAAGTCCTGGCGCGACAGATCGATCGGGCCGCCGCCCGCGCCGAGCTCGCGCAGGCTCCCGGCGCGGCCGTCCGACACCTGCGCGCTCCACAATCCGCTTTCGAATCGCACGACCGCGTCCAGCGTCTTCGCCGGCGGCACCCCGCTCGCCTGCTCGTGGCCGATCGCGGCGCTGATCGCCTGCGATTGAAGGCTCGCTTCGCGCCCGTCCCACATGATCTCGGATTCGAAGCGGAGGTTGGTCGCCGGCAGCGGCCGCCGATATACCGAAAGTACCCCGCGTTTGGGGCCGGCAAGCTTGGTGCAGCCGTAGGGGTCGTCGACCTTGACGACGGAAAATTCCGCGTCGGGCGGGATCGGCATCGGCATCCGGATCAGCCCCTTGCTCAGCAGCAGGCCGTACGCGCGCCGCATCGCGGCTGGCGTCGAGACGTCGGCGTTGGGGCAGACCGCGCCGTCGATCGGACGGAACAGCGGATCCTGTCCGTGGCTGGCTTTGAATCGCGCCTCGACATGCGCTGGGGTGATCGTCCATCCGTCGGCCGGCTGATGGCAGCTCACGCAAGCGCGTCCATTGGTGCCCAGGGGATGAAAGAACGGGTTGTCGGCGGCCGTCGGCCCGCCCGGCTCGTAGGTGGCGAAGCTTCCGCTGGCGTCGGGATACCAGGTCAGGACGGGCGGCTCGGCGCGCGCCCACAGCGGGGCGAATCGCATCGCGAGGGCCACGGCGACGAGCGCCGACGCGCATGCTACCCATCGCCGCGTGCGTTGTCGGGCTCCTGCCGCGCTTGCGCCTGGCTTCACCGGTTTGCCGGGAGCGAGTCCGCGCGCTCCCGCGTCAGCGATCCTATACTGTAACGCCGCCCGCGGCGTAAATGGGCTTGAACTGGCGGGGCCCGGAACGCGCTCCGCCCGGGATGGTCCGGTCCTTCGGCGTTTCGACGAAGCGAAGAATCCGGGTCAAGCGATTCACGCTAGCGCTCGAACTTGTAGTTGAGCTTCATCGCGGCGCGGACTTCTTCCATCGTCGCTTGCGCCACCGTCCTGCCCCGCCGTGTGCCCTCGATGATGATCTCGCGCACCTGCGCGGGCCTGGCGGCGTACTGCGCACGCCGCTCGCGGATCGGCGCAAGGAACGCGCCGAGCGCCTTGAACAGCCGCTGCTTGACCTCGACGTCGCCTACCGTGCCCTTGCGATAGCGCTCCTTGAGCTCCTCGACCTCGGCCTTATCCGGGTTGAAGACGTCGTGGTAGGTGAAAACCGGATTGCCCTCGACGTGGCCGGGGTCGGTGGGATGGATGCGGGTGGGATCGGTGAACATCGACATCACCCGCTTGCGCACCGTCTCCGGCGGGTCGCCAAGATAGATGCAGTTGTTGAGCGACTTCGACATCTTGGCGTTGCCGTCGGTCCCCGGCAGCCGCGCTATCTGCCCGAGCATCGCGCGCGGCTCGATCAGCACCTTGGCATACAGCGAGTTGAAGCGCCGCACGATCTCGCGCGCCTGCTCGATCATCGGCAGCTGGTCCTCGCCCACCGGAACCAGCTCGGCCTTGAAGATCGTGATGTCGGCGGCCTGCGAGATCGGATACGCCCAGAAGCCGACCGGCACTCCGCGTTTGAAGTTGCGCTGTTTTATCTCGTCCTTGACCGTGGGGTTGCGCTCGAGCGTCGCTACTGTGACCAGGTTCATGAAGTAGATGGTGAGCTCGGTCAGCTCGGGCACCATCGACTGCACGACGAACTTCGTGCGCTCGGGGTCGAGGCCGACGGCGAGATAGTCGAGTGCGACCTCGAAGACGTTGGCTTCGAGCTTTTCAGGATGCTCGAAGTTGTCGGTGAGCGCCTGAACGTCGGCAATCAGGATGTAGGTGTCGTAGTCGTATTGGAGGCGGACACGATTTTGCAGCGAGCCTACGTAGTGGCCCAGGTGCAGCGGGCCGGTCGGCCGGTCGCCGGTCAGGATGCGTTTTTCCATCTTGTCAGTTTTTGGCTTCAAGCAGCTTGCGCAGCGTGGCGAGGTCGGCGGCGATGTCCTTCATCTCGGGCCCGGGCTCGGTCTCAAGGCACATCGGCAATCCGAAAAAGCGCTGGTCGTGGAGCAGGCGGCGAAACGGCGCAACGCCGAGATGCCCCTTGCCGATATGCTCATGGCGATCAACGCGCGAGTGGAACGGCTTGAGCGAGTCGTTGAGATGGAAAGCGACCAGGCGGCGCAGCCCGATATGCTCGTCGAGTTCGGCGAAGGTGCGCTCGTAGCCCTCGTTGTCGCGCAGGTCGTAGCCGGCGGCGAAGGCGTGCTCGGTGTCGAAGCACAGGCGCAGCCGCTCATGCTCTTTGACCGCGTCGAAAATCCGGCCCATCTGGGCGAACGAGTAGCCGAGGTTGCTTCCCTGCCCGGCTGTGATCTCCAACGCGACTTTGACCTTGAAGCCGGCGCACGACTTGTGCGCCTCGTCGAGCGAGTGCGCGATGGTCTGGATGCCCGCCTCCTCGCCCGAACCGACGTGGGAGCCCGGATGCGCGATCAGAAACGGCACGCCCAGCATCTCGCATCGCTCCAGTTCGTCGATAAAGCCGGCGACCGATTTCCTGCGCAGTTTCTCGTCGGGCGCGCCCAGGTTGAGCAGGTAGGAGTCGTGGGCGACGACGATCTTGATCCCGGTCTCGACCTGCGCCGCCTTGAACGCCGCGACTTCCTCTTTCGCATAAGGCTTGGCGGCCCACTGACGCGACGATTTCGTGAAGATCTGGATGCAGTCGCATCCGACCTGCTTGCCGCGCCTGAGCGCCTCGCTGACGCCGCCCGCAATTGACATGTGCGCGCCGATAAGCGGGCGCTTGTCGGTATCCCTCGAAGTCATCGTCAATTCATGCCGCTGGCCAGCGCCGTCTCGCGAAGTCGACGCCGGGATTTTATATCAAACGGCCGCGAAAGCGAGGCGCCGAGCGCGCGGCTTGCGCACCCCGGGCATGCGCGGATACTTGGGAATGTGCGGCGGTCAGCGGCGTGGTTCGTCCTTGGTGGCGCGCTCGGCGTACTCGGATGCTCGGCGGCGAGGGCGCCCTCGCTTCCGCCACCCGACTCGATGCCGGCGGGCGTGGCCGTGGTCGTGCCGGACCAGTCGGACGCTTCGGCATCTGCGCCCGCGGCGCAAGCTGCGGCACGCTCCAACCCCGAGCGCTTCGCCGGTCCCTCCCGCGACGATAGCAGCGCGTCTCAACCTGCGGCGCCCAAGCTGCGCCTCGAGCCGGCGATAGGCGTGACCGTGATGCGCCTGGTGCACGACGAGGCCACGTCACCCTCTGCCGCATCCGAGCCGGCAAAAGCCGGACCGAAAATTTTCGAGGCCGGCAACGAAACCTCTGTCGTCTTGCTGAACAATCCTCCGTCTTCCAACGGTGGTGAAAAATCCGCCGATGCCTCGCACGACCGCGGCGCCGACGCCGCGGCGCAGCCCTCTACCGCTGGCGACGACGGACACGCCTCTGGCGCCTTTGCCGACGCGTCCTCATCAAGCGCCCACTCCAAGGCCGCCTCCGACGATAGCAACGCGCCGAGCAGCGGCGCCGACGCGGTTTCGGCGCGAACCTCGGGCGGAATGCCGATTTCGTTTATTGTCGGCGACGCGCGCGCCGCCGGTGCGACTACCCCCAATGATGCGAGGGCATCGGGCGACGCACGTCCTGCTGGCGGCGAGCACTCGGCCAGTGATGCCGCTGCTGTGACGCTTCTTGCCAGCCCCGGCGCGGGCGCGCCTTCGGGCGCAGAACCATCGCAATGCGACGTCGAGATCCTGCATAAGAAGCCCAGGAGCGCAGTGCGCGAGGTCGCAACCTTCAAGCTCGACGGCGAGCCAGTCGAGCGCGACCAGATCATGGCGCTGCTCAAGCGCCGCGCGTGCGAGGCCGGCGCCAACGCGCTCGTGCTCAAGCAGTCCGACTCCGCGGCAGGGACCTACCACGTCGAGGCGGTGGCGCTGAGAATCGAGTCTGCCAAGCCTGCCGGCAAGCCGGTGCGCAAAACAATCGAAGTTCCCCTGCCCTCCAAGCCTGTGCCCAAAACCATCACGGTTGATCCCGACGCGCCGGGCTAGCTAACCTTGGGCGGGGATTGGGGAGGACGGCGGACCAGCGCGTTGAACGTCATTTCATCCTCGCCGCGCATATCCGATAGACGATGCGGGCGCCCGCCCGCCGCACTCGCCGCCGCGCGCCGCGCGCGGTGGGCCGCGTGAGCCCGATGGCGCGGCACGCGATCAAGACCGTCGCGATGGTGGTGCGGCGCGAACGGCCGCGCGCGGTCGCGCTCGCCCGCGAGCTGGCGGCGTGGCTTCACGGACGCCATCTTGCCACCCTCGCCGAGCCGGAGGTCGCGGCCCAACTCGGCGCCGAGCCCGCCGAACACGAGGCGCTCGCCCGGCGCGCCGATCTTATCGTGGTGCTGGGCGGCGATGGCACGCTCCTGAGCATCGCGCGCCTGGTCGGCGAGCGCGAAACGCCGATCCTCGGGATCAACATGGGTGGGCTGGGTTTTTTGACCGAGATCACCACCGAGGAAGCGCAGGCGACGCTCGCCCGCGTGCTCGCCGACGACTACGAAACCGACCGCCGGATCACGCTGGAGGCGAGGGTGGAGGCGCACGGCGAGGGCGGCCGCGCCGTGCATCGCGAGAGCTTCCGCGCGCTCAACGATGTTGTAATCAACAAGCGCGCGATCGGGCGGATGCTCGAGCTGCAGGTTGTCGCCGGCGGCCAACGCTTCACCACTTACCGCGCCGACGGGCTGATCATTGCCACTCCCACCGGTTCGACCGCCTACGCGCTCAGCGCGGGCGGCCCGATCGTGTTTCCCTCGCTCGAAGTCGTGCTGCTGGTGCCGATCTGCCCGCATACGTTGAGCAACCGTCCCGTCGTGCTGCCGGATTCCTTCGAGATCGAGGTGCGCGTCAGAAGCGCCGACGACGACGGCGCGATCCTGACCGTAGACGGCCAGCAGACCGCGCGCCTGACCAGCGCCGACGCGCTGCGCGTGCGCCGCGGCCGAAATCCGGTGGTGCTAGTGCGCTCGTCCCACGCCTACTTCGAGATCTGGCGCAACAAGCTGCGCTGGGGTTAGCGGCGGCGGATCGGAGCGGCGATGCTGGTCGAACTGCGCATCCGCAACTTCGCGATCATCGAGGGCGCCACGCTCTACTTCGGCCCCGGCTTCAACGTGCTGTCGGGCGAAACCGGCGCCGGCAAGACCATCATCATGACCGCGCTTGGCCTGCTGCTCGGCGCGCGCGCCTCGCCCGACATGGTCCGCGCTGCGCAGAGCGAGGCGGTGGTCGAGGGGCTGTTCGAACTCGAAGGCGAGGGGCCGCCGCCCGAGGGGATGCCCGAGGAGTTGGCGGCGTCGGGCCAGCGCGAGCTGGTCATCCGGCGCGTCGTCGCCGCCGACGGCGGCCGCTCGCGCGCATACATCAACGGCGAATTGGCGACCGTGCAAACGCTGGCGCGGATGGGCGAGGGCCTGGTCCAGGTTTACGGCCAGCACGAACAGCAGACGCTGCTGCGCCCGGAGAGCCATCTCCAGCTCCTCGACCGCCACGCCGGCCTCGACCCCGCGCTCGCGGAGTACCGCGCCGCCTACCGCGACGCGATGGCAGCGCGCGAGCGCGCCGAGGAGCTGCGCGAGCGCGAGCACACCCGCGCCGAGGCGCTCGAACTCGCGCGCTTCCGCGTCGCCGAGCTCGAGCGCGCCGCGCTGCGTCCGGGCGAGGACGAGGCGCTCGCCGCCGAGCGCACCGTGCTCGCCAATGCCGCGCGGCTAGTCGCCGCCGCCGGCGAGGCCGAGCAGATGCTGCTCGAGGGCGACGGCGCCGCGCTCGATGCGGTCGGCCGCGCGCTCACACGCGTCAGCGAAGCGGCCGCGATCGACCCCAAGCTTGGCGAAGCGGCGGAGCTGATCTCGGCGGCGCGGCTGAGCCTTCAGGAAGCGGCGCACGCGCTGCGCGCCTACGCCGCGCGCGTCGAGGCCGACCCCGCGCGCCTGGAGGAGCTCGACGCGCGCGCCGCCGAACTCAACCGCCTCAAGCGCAAGTACGGCGGCACGCTCCAAAGCGCGCTCGAAACCCTCGAACACTCGCGCGCGGAGATCGCTGAGCTCGAAGGCGTCGCCGACTCGCGCGCCGAGGCCGAGGCCGCGCTGCGCGGCGCGCTCGACCGGCTGGCGCGGATGGCCGCTGAGCTGAGCGCGCGCCGCCAGAGCGCGGCGGTCGAGCTCAAGCGCCGGATGGAGGCCGAGCTGAAGACGCTCGGGATGCGTGCGCCGGTCTTCGAGGCGGGTTTTGCGCCGCTGGAACGAAGCGAGGCTGGCTTCGAGCATAACCGGATGGCGCTCGGGCCGGCGGGTGCGGACAGCGTCGAGTACATGCTCTCGCCCAACCTTGGGCAGCCGCCGATGGCGCTGGCGCGGATCGCCTCGGGCGGCGAGCTGTCGCGCGTGATGCTCGCGCTCAAGCGCCTGGAGGCGCAGCGCCGCGGCATCGCCACGCTCATCTTCGACGAAGTGGACGCGGGCGTCGGCGGCGCAGTCGCCCAAGTCGTCGGGCGCAAGCTCAAGGAGCTCGCCCGCTATCATCAGGTGCTCTGCGTCACCCATCTGCCGCAGGTCGCGGCATTTGCCGATACTCACTTCCTGGTCGAAAAGGAGGAGCGGCGCGGGGCGACGCGCAGCAAGGTCAGCGCGCTCAACCACGACGGACGGATCGAGGAGATCGGGCGGATGCTCGCCGGCGAAGAGGTCAGTGACAAGTTCCGCCGCGCCGCCCGCGAACTGATCGACCGCGCCCGAGCCTAGCGCGCTTTGTCTCGGAGACCGACGCGGCGTTCGGTTGGTGGCTCCTCAGACTCTTCGACATGAACCGCCGGCTCTCTGGTCTGTCACTCGCGCGCGGGCTGCCGCGCGAGGAGGGTCGACCTTTTGCTTACAATCTTCACACCGGCGAATCGACGGGCAGCCGCTCTTTGCGAGGCGGCGGCAGGTTGTCGTAGAGGTCGGCCCTGAGGTCCGACTTCAGCCGCGCGTAGCCCGGATCATTCCACAGGTTGCGCCATTGCAGCGGATCCTCCTCGAGATTGTAAAGCTCGCCCTCGCTGCCGGCGTAGCGGATATCGGGCAGCGGCTGGGCGATGCCCAGCGCGGTGTAGAGCATCGCGAGGTCAAATCCCCAATCGCGCGTAGTCGGTTCATACACGGTCAATACGTAGCCATCCCGGTAAATGGTCCGCAGATGCATCCCAATCTGCGCGAACTGGCTATCCCATTCGGTAATCACCCGCTCGCGCCCCGAGCCCGGCGCTGTCGGCAGCGCCCGCCCCTGCATCCATGGCGCCGCCGGCAGGCCGGCGACCGCGCAGAAGGTCGGCGCGAGGTCGAGATGGCCGACCGGCTCGCTCACCTGCGCAGGCGCGACTTTGGCCGACGGCGCCGGCCGCCATACGAGCGGCACGCGCATCAGCGCATCGACATGGTAGGGCCCCTTGAACAGCAGGCCAAAGTCGCCCTGCAACTCGCCGTGGTCGGTAGTGAAGAAGACGTCGGTGTCGCGGTCCCATCCGCGCTCGGCGATCCGCCCGAGCACACGCGCGCAGGCCTCGTCGATAAGCTCGTTCTTGACGTGAACGAGGGCGTTGATCTCGCGCACCTGGTCGTGGCTCATCTGGCACGGCACGAAGGTCATCACCGGCGTGCCCTCGTTGTTGCGAAAGCGTCCCTCGTACCAGTCCAGCCAATGGCGCGGCTTCTGCGCGAGGATTTTCTCGATCTTCTCGCGCGAGCCGGGATGGCCCGGCGGCAGGTCGAGCTCGCGCCAGTTGATCCGGCGCGCTTCGGAGGCGGGCGGATCCCATGGATGGTGCGGATCAGGAAAGCTCATCCAGACGAACCAGTCCTCGTCGTCGGCGAGCCGGTCGAGGTAGGCGATCGTGCGCTCGGCGATCCAGTCGGTATGGTAGTGGCCGCGCGGCATCGGGTTGTAGGCGACCTGGACCGCGCCGGTGTCGCCGCCCGGCGGCCCAGCGAGCATCGAGACGAAACCGCCGGCTTCGGCCGGAAAGTTCTCCCGCATCCAGACCGAGTAGTGCCAGTTGCCCATCGGCCCATGCATCGCCAGCTCCATGTATTCGAAGCCGCGATGGGGGCCGTGGGAGCCATCGAGCGCCATCCGGTTTTCGGGCCATGCGTGGTTGTTGAGGTCGAGCGCGGGCTCGAAATGCGCCTTGCCGATGAGAGCGGTGCGGTAGCGCGCGCGCTCGCGGAGCCATGCGGCGACGCTCGGCGCTTCAGCGGGCAGCGCGATGCCGTTGGCGACCACGCCGTGGGTGCGCGCGTACTGGCCGGTCAGCATCGTCGAGCGCGCCGGTGTGCAGACCGTGTTCTGATTGTAGGCGCGGCGGTAGTTGATGCCGGTGGCGGCGAGCGCGTCGACCGCGGGCGTCCGCGCGATTCGGCCGCCATTGCATCCGAGCGCATCGTAGCGCTGCTGGTCGGTGGTGATGAAGAGGATTTTGCGCCCCATGGTTGCTCCTCGCGCCGCCGCTTCGCTTACCGGCGGGATGTCGTCCCCTGTGGATTGTATCGCCGCGCAAGCGACCCGGCACGCAGCAATCGCGGCTCGGACCTCCCGGCCGTCCCGACGGCGGCCGGTGCCGCATTCGGCCCTGCGCTGAACTGCGTCGATGTAATTTACGTAAGGGGGGTCAGGTTGACCCCGTGGTACGCATCGGGTTAACTGGGGACCGTCTCCCGCCGGTGGGGCTGTAGCTCAGTTTGGGAGAGCGCCTGAATGGCATTCAGGAGGTCGGCGGTTCGATCCCGCTCAGCTCCACCAAGAAAATCAAGGCTTTTTCGGTTCGCGGACATAAGCGACAAAGCGGATTGTCCGCATTTGTCAGGAGAAGCGGAGGCGCTCCCACCCCGCAGCCTCTAGCCCTACCGCGGGCATGAACGCCTGTGCTGCCGCAACGTTCGAATGGAACTTCCAATCATGTTGCTCCCCGGAGAGGACGGTTACCTGGTCGCGGAGTGCCTCGTGATCCCAGGCTGTATCAGTCAGGGCAGGACGCGTGAGGAAACGTTGCGGAATATCCGAGAGGCGATCGAACTCTGCATGGACAATCGAGCGAGCGAAGATTGGGAGCTGCCCGATAGCCATAAGATTGTGCAAATCTCCGTCGGTGCATAGAAAATGCGTGCGATACCGGGAGACGCTTGAGACTCCGGGAACGCGATCCATCAGTCGCCGGAGCAGGAGTCGCTGCTGTTTTGCTAATCATACCCTTACGCAGCCCCTTTCTCCTCGCTTTGCTGCGGATGATTAAACAGGGTTGCTGCTTGGGCGACCCAGGCGGAAGTACAACCGCGGCTCGGCATCACATCGGGGAAAAAATCGCGGCCACCAAACATGGCCGGGAAACTCTTTTGCGGCGCTCACGATGACAGGCAACAGACAGCCTCCCCCGGCTCGCCA
The DNA here is from genome assembly GCA_035650475.1 of Candidatus Binataceae bacterium. NCBI lineage: Bacteria > Candidatus Binatota > Binatia (SeqCode) > Binatales (SeqCode) > Binataceae (SeqCode) > Binataceae bacterium (SeqCode). The sequence continues at coordinate 95,466 of DASRHP010000004.1, read as the reverse complement.
TCCCGAGCCGAAGGCGAAGGCTCCGGGGACCCGCAGGTCCGCGATTTTCTGGGGCGCGGCGCCCGATGGTGCGATTAGACGGCCCGAGCCGCTAACGCTTCTCGTACTGCTTGGGGCCGAAAAGCACCTGCCATGATTCCTTGTCGGGCGGGCGGCTCTGGAGCTGCTCGGCCATCACCGCGCATCCCTTCTGCACGGCCGGGCGCTTTTCGATCTCGTCGTACCATCGCTTGAGGTTGGGAAAATCCCCGAGCTCCTGCCCCTGCCATCGATGTGGCCGCAGCCAAGGGTAGGTCGCGATGTCTGCGATCGAATACTCGCCGGCGAGGTAGGGAGTCTGGGCGAGACGCTTGTCGATCACGTTGTAGATGCGCCGGGCCTCGTTGGTGTAACGATCGATCGCGTACTGGATCTGCTCGGGCGCGTAGCGGCGGAAGTGATGCGCCTGCCCGAGCATCGGACCCACGCTGGCCATCTGGAACATCAGCCATTCGAGCACGTTGTAACGCCCGCGCGGGTCCTTCGGCATCAGGCGCCCGGTCTTTTCGGCGAGATAGATCAGGATCGCGCCCGACTCGAAGAGCGACAGCGGTTTGCCGTCGGGGCCGTCGTGATCGACGATTGCCGGGATCTTGTTGTTCGGGCTGATTTCCAGAAACTGCGGGCGGAACTGCTCGCCCTTGCCGATATTGACCGGGATCACGTTGTAGGGCAGCCCCAGCTCCTCCAGCGCGATCGTGACCTTGTAGCCGTTGGGAGTCATCCAGAAATAAACGTCGATCATGGCATCTCCTTCGATCGGGAAGCGGCCCGGGTCAAACGACTTTGCGTCACTGCGGGCGCGCGGCGCAAGCGCGCGTTACGCCGGCGCCGACTCGGCGCCCGCCTTGCGCACGCCCATCAGGTAAGCCTCGATAAACGGATCGATCGCGCCGTCGAGCACGGCGTCGGCGTTGCCGATCTCGACCCCGGTGCGATGGTCCTTGACCATCCGGTAGGGTTGCAACACGTAGGATCGGATCTGGCTGCCCCAGGTGATCTCCTTCTTGTCCTTGGTGAACTGTTCGAGCTGCTCGCGCTTCTTGCGCTCCTCGAGTTCGAACAGCCGCGCGCGCAGGATCTTCATCGCCATCGCGCGGTTCTTATGCTGCGAGCGCTCGTTCTGACAGCTCACCACGATTCCGGTCGGAATATGGGTCATCCGCACGGCCGAGTCGGTCTTGTTGACGTGCTGGCCGCCCGCGCCGCTTGCGCGGAAGGTGTCGACGCGCAGGTCGGCGGGGTTGATCACGACCTCGACCTTGTCGTCGATCGCCGGGAAGACGAAAACCGAAGCAAACGAGGTGTGGCGGCGCGCAGCGGCGTCGAAGGGCGAGATCCGCACCAGGCGATGAATTCCGGCCTCGGCCTTGAGGTAACCGTAAGCGTAGTCGCCCTCGACAGTGAAAGTCGCGCTCTTGATTCCGCCGCCCTCGCCCGGCTGCAAATCGGCGAGGTCGGTTTTGTAGCCGTGCCGCTCGGCCCATCGCAGGTACAGCCGGAGCAGCATCTCGGCCCAATCCTGGGCTTCCAGCCCACCGGCGCCGGGATGGATCGAGACGATCGCGCCGAGGCGGTCGTACTCGCCGCCGAGCATCACTTCGAGCTCCTGGCGCTCGAGCTCGGCGCGCGCCTTGGCGAGCGCCGCCGTTGCCTCGTGCGCGGCCTCGGAGTCCTCGGCACCTTCTTCGGCGGCCATCGCGAGGAACAGCCGCGCCTCCTCGAGCGCGGAGTTCAGCCGCTCGAAGCCGGCGAGCCGCTCGTTTATCCGATCGTGTTCCTTGAGCGTGGCCTGCGCGGCCTCGGGGCGATCCCAAAATCCTGGCTTGGCGGTTTCCTTCAGGAGTTCTTCGTGGCGAGCCTTGAGGCGGGCAAGGTCAAAGACGCCTCCCGAGCTTTTCGGTGCGAGCTTCGAAATCAGCTAATTGTTCGCGCATCTCACTCAGTGTCATGGCGTCCATCATGCCATATCTGCGCGGCCGGTTTAATGGCGCAGGCGGGCGCGGCCTCAGCCGTGGCCGTTGCGGCTAAGCGCGCCGGCAATCGGCGAGGGCGCGGCGTCGGCGCCCGGCCCGCGCAGGATGGCGAGCAGCAAGCCGATTACGGTCAGCGCGAAACAGATCTCTGAAAACAGGTCGCCGACGACGGTGTAGATCGTACGCCGCGGGCGCCATGCAACGTCCTCGATTTCGGTGCCGCGCTTGAACAGCGGCGTGCGCGCGGTGATCCGACCGTCGGGACGGATGATCGCGCTTATCCCCGTATTGGCCACCCGCACCATCGGGACCTTCGTCTCCACCGTGCGCAGCGCCGCCATCGCAAGCAACTGATGGGGCGCCGAGCTTTTGCCGTACCATGCGTCGTTGGTGATGTTGACCAGTATGTCGGCGCCGCCCTTGACCGCACGGCGGGTGAGGTCGGGAAAGATGCTCTCGTAACATATGAGCACCGCGAGCCGTGCGCCCTTGACGTCGAAGAGCGTCTGGATGGTGCCCGGGAGCATGTCGCCGAAGCCGTGCACGATGCGGTTGACGACGAAGCCGAGGACGGCGCGGAACGGGACGTATTCGCCGAAGGGGACGAGCTGAATCTTGTCGTAATAGCCCGCGACCTTGCCCTCGGCCGAAACCAGGTAGGCCCGGTTGTGCGTGCCGATCGAGCCGTCGGGAGCACGGCCCAGCGCGGGCGCGCCGAACAGGATCGGAACGCCGGTGCTCTCGGCGAGCTTGAGCAGGCGCTCGCGATAGAGCGCGTCGCCGGCGAAGCGCGGCGGATAGATGGCGTCCGGCTGGAAGAAAAAGGCGGCCGCCGCTTCCGGCCATACGACGAGATCGACGTGATGGTGGGCGGCCTGCGCAGTCTGCCGGGCGTAGATGTTGAAGCTGGCGTCGAGGAAGCTCGGGTCCCACTTGATACTCTGCGGTATATCGCCCTGCACCATCGCAACCCTAATCCGGTCGGCCGGCCGCTCGGCGCGAAGCTCGTCGATCCGGATCGTGCCGAAGACGAGCACTGCGACCATCACCGCGGTAAGGAAGCCCAGGCTCCAGGTCTGCGTGCGGCGCGAATGGCGCTCGAAGAGCACGACGAAGATGACGGCGTTGAAAAACACGATCAGCGCCGAGACGCCATAGACACCGGTAATCTCGGCAAACTGGATCAGCGGCAGACTGCGGTAAGCGGTGTAACCCACCAGATCCCAGGGGAAGGCGATCGGTGCGTCGATGCTGCGCAGCCATTCGATCGCGGGCCACACGATCGGCAGCGTGACGAAGATCGGCAGGCGCAGGCGCGCGGTCGTCAACTCGGCCGCCCAGATCGGGAGCCCCGTATACAGTGCCTCGATCGCCGCGAGCAGCAGGAGCGGCCCCGTCGCGAGAACCGGATTGACACCGGCAAAGTGATGAAGCGTGAACTCGACCCAGTAGAGCGCCACCAGGTTGCAGGCGAACCCCTGGACCCACGCGTAACCGAACACCCGTCGCGGCGCCTGGCCCTCGACCGCCAGCAGGAGCGGCACAAATGCCACCCATGCGAGCAGGCCGAAGTCGAACTTGGGAAAGCCAAGACCCAGCGCGATGCCGCTGAGCAGGCACAAGAACAGGCGCGCCGGGGTGTTGAGGGGGCCGTTCAAGAACGCCCGAAAATTTCGTTCAGCGGTATCACTCCGGCGCATGGCGGCTGGCCCTGGAACCGGTCGTAGATTTCGTCGGCGTCGCGCCAGTTCTCGACCAGCGCCACCGCCCCCTTATTGGGCAGGACGAGGTCGCCGGCGATTCGCCATTCGCGCTCGAAGCTCCAATCGACCGGCGGATTGCGTTCGAGGTCGAGCGCGACCACACGCCATCGCTCAGCCGGCGCCAGCAGGCGCTCGGCCTCGCGCCACGGCATGTAGATGACCGGCCGCGCTCCCATCCGGAAAGCATACCGTTTATCGACCGCGATTCCGAAGGGCTGATAGCGGCGCCGGTTGCGCCGATCAAGGAGAATCCGGAGATCACCCAGCGCAACGTCGAACAGGCACACCACCGCCCGCTCACCGCGCACCATCCGGGTCGAGCTCCGCACCGCGCCCTCGCGCAGGATCGTCACCAGGTTGTCGAGCGCCGAATCGGTGCGCGCGGCGCGGGTGAAATGGGTGAGCATCGCGGCGCCGGTCAGAGTTGGGAAGCGCCGCCGCGCGGTCATCGCGAGCGCCTCCGGCCGGCGCCGTGGGCTGGACGGCGGCACCCGCGAGCGCGCGCCGCCGCCCCGCCCACAGCCCCGGCCAGCGTGGCGGCCAGTTCGCGCTCGCGCGCGAACATCCGCCGCGCCTCGGCCGGCGAGCGTTCGTGGTCGTAGCCGAGCAGATGGAGCACGCCGTGCACCAGCAGCGCGCGCATTCGCGCGGCCACCTCGACGCCGAGGCGGCGCGCCTGGCGCTCGGCAGTGTCGGCGGAGATGACGACGTCGCCAAGCAGCATCCCCGGCCGGGGCGTAAGCATGCCGGCTTGCGCCCCGGCCGGCAGACGCCCGGGCGGGCGTGGGGCCCGGCAGACGCCGCGCCCCACGCCCGCCGCACCGTCACCCGCGTCTCCAACCCGCGCGGCGCGCGGCGTCGCCGCGCGCTGCGCGGGTTCGACCGCCTCCTCCAGCAGCGAGAACGACAGCACGTCGGTCGCTCGATCCTTGCCCCGAAAATCGCGATTGAGCGCGCGCACGAACTCGTCGCCCGCGATCACCACCGACAGCTCGCACGCCCCCAGCCCGCACGCCGCCAGCAGCCGGCGCGCGTCGGCGCGCAGCCGCGCCGCGTAGCGCCGTCCGCGCCCGGCCTCGGATCGCAGCGCGATCACCACGGTCTATCCTTCGGAATGGTTGTCGGTAGCGTCCGGATCGTCGGCGACCCGGCCCTCGGCGGCCGCCTCGTAGGCGCTGATCACTGCCTGCACCAGGCGATGGCGGACGACGTCGCGCTCGTCGAAATAGACGAACGAGATCCCTTCGGTGCGCGCCAGCACGGTGCGCGCCTCCTTGAGCCCCGAGAGTTTCCCGCTCGGCAGGTCGATCTGCGTGATGTCGCCAGTGATCACCGCCTTGGAGTTGTAGCCGAGGCGCGTGAGGAACATCTTCATCTGCTCGGAGGTCGTGTTCTGCGCCTCGTCGAGGATGATGAAGGAGTCGTTGAGCGTGCGTCCGCGCATGAAGGCGAGCGGCGCGACCTCGATCGTGCCGCGCTCGAGCATCCGGCGCGCACGGTCGAAGTCCACCATGTCGTGCAGCGCGTCGTACAGCGGCCGCAAGTAGGGATTGACCTTTTCCGCGAGGTCGCCGGGCAGGAAGCCCAGCCGCTCGCCCGCCTCGACCGCGGGTCGGCACAGCACCATCCGCGTGACCTGGTTCTTCATCAGCGACGCCAGCGCCATCGCCATCGCCAGGTACGTCTTGCCGGTGCCGGCGGGACCGATACCGAAGACGATGTCGTGGTTGCGAATCGCGTCGATATAGCGCTTCTGGTTGACGCTCTTGGGCGAGATCACCCGCTTGTGCGCGGAGATGTAGATGGTGTCGAGGAAGATGTCTTTAAGCTCGACGTTGCGGTCGGCGCGCAGGATACGGACCGAGTACTCGACGTCGCTGGGGTAGATCGGATGGCCCTGCTTGACGATCTCGTAAAGCTCGCCCAGGACCTTGCCCGCCAGCGCCTGCTCCGGATGGCCACCGGAGATGCGCAGGGTGCTGCCGTTGACTCCGATGCGCACCCCCAGCGCCTGCTCGATCAGATGGATGTGGGCGTCGTGCTGGCCGAGCAGATCGGTGAAGGCCCGATGGTCGTCGAAGTGGAGTTCGAGCGAATCTTCGGTGTTTGGCTGAGAAATGGCTGCGCTAAGCCTCGTCTCGATGCGGACCGCAGTCCACCGCGTTCACCACGATCGTAGCGCGTTTCGCGCCCTCATTTAAAGGGCACTTCGACGTATCGTCGATAGCAATAACTCCCCCGGCGGCCGAACGATCATCCGACGAGCGCGGCGACCCGCTCCAGCGCGGCGTCGAGTCCCGAGGGATCGCGCCCGCCGGCCTGGGCAAAGTCTGGCCGCCCGCCGCCCGACCCGCCGACCATCGGCGCGATCTGGCGGACTATGTCACCGGCCTTGATCCGCGCGGTAAGGTCGGGCGTGACCGCAACCAGCAGCGCGACTTTACTATCCGCGACCGCGCCTAGCGCAACCACGGCCGAGCGATGCTTCTGACGCAAGCGGTCGGCCATCTCGCGCAGCGCACGCGCGTCCACGCCCTCGACCCGGCGAGTCACGACCTTGACTCCGCCGACTTCGCGTACCTGCTCGGCCCCCGCGCCGGCCCCGCCGTCGCCGGCGACGAGTTTTTGTTCGAGCGCGCGGAGCTTCTTCTCCAGCTCTTTCTCGCGTGCGAGCAGCCGTTCCAGGCGCTCGAGCACCGCTTCCTCGCGCGCCCCTAGATGGGAGCCCAGCTCGGCGAGGATGCGCTCGCGGCGGCGAATCGTCTCCAGCGCACCTTGTCCCGTCACCGCCTCGATTCGGCGCACGCCGGCGGCGACCCCCGATTCAGCCTCGAGCTTGAAGAATCCGATGTCGCCGGTGCGCGAGACGTGGGTGCCCCCGCACAGCTCGACCGAGAAGTCACCCATCCGCACCACGCGCACACGGTCGCCGTACTTGTCGCCGAAAAACGCGAGCGCACCAGCCTTGATCGCTTCGTCGTAGGCCATCTCTTCGGTCGTAACCTCGGCGTTCTCGCGGATGCGCGCGTTGACCTCCTCCTCGATCGTCGAGAGGTCGCCCTCACCCACCGGGCCGCTATGGCTGAAGTCGAAGCGCAGGCGGTCGGGCGCGACCAGCGAGCCCGCCTGATGGACCCCGGGGCCAAGGACGTCGCGCAGCGCGTAGTGCAGGATATGGGTCGCCGAATGGTTGAGCATCGCGGCGTCGCGCCGAGTGCGATCTACGCTGAGGTGCACCCGCCGCCCGCGTTCGAACTCGCCCGGCTCACCGCGGATGAGCCGTCCGATATGGAGGATGACGCCGTCGCCCTTGCGCGTGTCGAGGACTTCCAGGATTGTGCCGTCGGCGGTCTCGATCACGCCCCGATCGCCGATCTGGCCGCCGCCCTCGGGATAGAAGGGCGTCTCGGCGGTAACCAGGATGATGCGGCCGTCGCCCTCGCGGTGGGCCGCAATCACTTCGGACTCGGCCTCGTAGCGATGGTGTCCGACGAAGCGCGAAGTTGCGCCCGCTTCGAGCTTGATCGCGGGCGCGCCGGCCTCTTCCTTGCGCGCGGCACGCGCCCGCTCGCGCTGCTCCGCCATCAGGCGATTGAACTCGGCGACATCTACTTCGATCGGCCAGTCACCAAGGAAACGGCGCGCGATGTCTTGCGTGAGATCAAGGGGAAATCCGTATGTGTCGTACAGCTTGAAGGCGAGGTCTCCTGACAGCGTTCGTTGCCTCGAAACGTACAGCCTACGAAGCTCGGGATGGAGCAATTCGAGCCCGCGGTCGAGCGTCTCGCCAAACCTCCCCTCCTCGTCCGTGACTACGTCACAGATGGGCTGAGCCTCTAGCTCGGGATATGCTTCTCCCATACCTTTGATAACAGACCGCTCAATCTCCGCAAGGAATGGGGCTTTAATTCCCAGGTATCTGCCGTGCGTTGCGGCCCGCCGTATCAGGCGCCGCAACACATACTCGCGCTCGGTGTTGCCGGGTCTCAGGCCCTCGGCAACCAGAAAGGCGATAGCACGCGCGTGATCGGCGATCGCGCGGAAAGACGTGCCAACTGCTTGCGAGGCCAGGCCATCTCGCCCGTAGATGAAATGGTCGCCTATGCGCCCCACAACGTCGTCGATGCTGGCGATTATCTGCTGGAACAAATCGATGTCGTAATTGCCCAGCACCTTGCCGGTTTCGAGACTCTGCAACACTGCCGTCACCCGCTCCAGGCCGGTGCCGGTATCGACATGCTTCATCGGCAGCGGCGTCAGCTTGCCCGCCGCGTCGCGGTTGTACTGGATGAAAACCAGGTTGGCCAACTCGATGTAGCGCGAGCATCCGTCAACGTTGACCGCGCACTCCGTCCCCGGATGCGTGCAGTCCTTTGCCGCCGCCGCGCCGCGGTCGATATGGATCTCCGAGCACGGGCCGCACGGCCCGGTCTCGCCCATCTCCCAGAAATTGTCCTTCTCGCCGAAACGCAGGATTCGCGCGCGCGGCAGAAAGCCGTGGTCCAGCCAAGCCTGCTCGGCCTCGTCGTCGTCCTTATAGACCGTCGCCCACAGGCGCTCGGCGGGAATGCCCCAGACCTCGGTTATCAGTTTCCAGTGGAACTCGATCGCCTCGCGCTTGTAATAGTCGCCAAACGACCAGTTGCCGAGCATCTCAAAAAAAGTGTGATGATAGGAGTCGCGGCCGACGGCTTCGAGGTCGTTATGCTTGCCGGAAATCCGCAGGCACTTCTGGCAATCGGCGACGCGCGTCGAGGCGGGCGTGCGGATGCCGAGGAAATAGTCCTTGAACTGCACCATCCCGGCGTTGGTGAACAGCAGGGTCGGGTCGCCCTTGGGCACCAGCGGCGCCGAGGGCACGATCTGATGGCCGCGCTCCCGGAAAAAATCAAGGAACGACTGGCGCACTTTGTCGATTGTCCAGCGCATGTCGGTATTATTTTAGCGCAGGCGCGGCGCGCCGCGCATCGGCCCCACGCCTATAGCGCGTGCGCGGGGCGGAGTAAAACTCGTCGCGATGAAGAAGCTAATCCATCTCAACGCCTTCAACCAGTGCGCGGCCGCGCTTCAGTCCTTCGGCCAGTTCCGCAACCCGCGCGACCGCACCTCGCAGGGGTACACCTCGACGCGGTTCTGGGTCGAACTTGCACGCCTGCTCGAGTCGGGCGGCTTCGATTCGCTGTTTTTCGCCGACGTCCACGGCGCCTACGACGTCTATCGCGGGAGCGCCGAGGCCGGGATTCGCCACGCGGTGCAGTTTCCGGGCAACGATCCGACGGTGCTGTTCCCCGCGATGGCGCAGGCGACGCGCCATCTCGGCTTCATCTCGACCTACAGCACCTCCTACTACCCGCCATTCCATACCGCCAAACTCTTCTCGTCGCTCGATCATTTCACCGAAGGGCGGGTCGGCTGGAACATCGTGACCTCGTACCTCGCCAGCGCCTGCCGCAACGGGATGGGCGAGATGCTGCCGCACGACCGGCGCTACGAGCGTGCCGAGGAATACATGGAGGTCGTGTACAAGCTGTGGGAGGCAAGCTGGGAGGAAGACGCAGTGGTACGCGACTCCACGCGGGACATACACACCGACCCCGCCCGCGTCCGCGCGATCAACCATAAGGGCAAATACTTCGAAGTCGCCGGGCCGCATATGTGCGAGCCGTCGCCGCAGCGCACGCCGCTGCTGCTCCAGGCCGGACAGTCCGGCCGCGGCATCGCCTTCGGCGCGCGCCACGGCGAGGCGCTCTTCGTCACCTATCCGACCATCGAGGCCGCGCGCGTGCGCGTCGCGCGTATTCGCAGCGCCATCCGCGCCGAAGGCCGCGACCCCGATCACGTCAAGCTCCTGCTCGGCCTCGCCGTGGTGGTCGCCGAGACCGACGAGGAGGCCCGGCTGAAGGAGAGTCGCCTGCGCTCGTACGCCAGTCCCGACGGCGCCTTTGCGCTGTTCGGCGGATGGACCGGCATCGACCTTGCGCAGTTCCGCGACGACGAGCCGCTCGACCGCTTCCCATCGGAGGGGATCAAGGCGGCGGCGCGATGGTTCTCCGCCGCCTATCCGGGACGGATGCTCACGCTGGCCGACGCACGCGAGGAGATGAAGCTGGCGAGCCTGATTCCGCTCGTCGTGGGCGATCCGATACGCGTCGCCGACGAGGTCGAGCGGTGGGTGGACGAAACCGGCATCGACGGCCTCAACCTGGTGCCGATCTACCAACCGGGCAGCTTCGCCGAATTCATCGACCTGGTGGTTCCGGAGCTGCACCGCCGCGGGCGCCTGCGCACGAGTTACGAGGGGAAGACCCTGCGCGAGCATCTGTTCGGAGCCGGCCAGCGGCGCCTGTTGCCCGACCATCCGGCTTACCGCATCGCGCGCATCCCGCCGCGCCAGTGAAAGGGCGGAGGCATGGCAGCCCACCGGCGCTAGGCCGAAACCGAACTCGTGAGCGGAGCGAAGGAAATTGCCACCGCCGCTACAATTGAGCCCCCCGCGACGGCGGCGAACGCCAAATACCACGCGGTCAGCGCCGACAGCCCGCCGCCCAGGCCAAGCGCAACTCCCGCGCCCAGCGGCCCGAGCGCGCCACCGACGAATCCGACCAGCGAGTAGACGGCCAGCGTCGCACCCTGCTCGCCGGGTCGGGCGACCGCAACCGCACCCGCCGTAAGTGCGCCGGAATCGGCCGAAATTGCCGCTGCGTAGGCGAACAGCGCTGTGACCGCCGCTGCAAAAGAGAGCCGTCCGACAACCACGGTGCAAAGACCGATGAGCGCGCTCGCCCCGGCAACCAACCGGATCAGACGGCTGCGCGACCGACGCATCGCCACCTCCGCGCCGATGATGCTCGCGGGAAGGCTGGTCACCGTGATCACCATCGCCCAATCGGTGATCCTCGAGCCCGGTGGTCCGTTGCCAAGCCGCGTCCATGCGAACAGCAGGTAGGCGGGCAGCCACGCCCGGAAGCCGAACAGTTCCAGTGAATGGCCGCCATAGGCAAGAACGTAGGCGAGCGCGGCGCGATTGCGGAGCACCGGGCGGAAGTCGAGGGGATGGCGCGCGGCGGCCGGCGCGCCATCGAGGTCGGGCGCGCGCGGAATCGCGACGGTCCCGAGGAGAACGAGCGCGCCGGCAGCAGCCGACCCGATTGCGCCCGCCCAGAACGCACCCGACCATCCGCAGCGCTGCGCCGCCCATCCGCTTATCCAGAACGACAGGCTCGCACCCACTCCGAACATCGCGGTGTAATATGGCACCGAACGGATGCGCGCACGCGGCGCAAGGCGTTCGGTCAGAATCCGCAGGCCCGGCATGTACGTCCCCGCCAGCGCCATTCCGGCGATCGCACGGAAGATAAAGGCGCTGAAGAAGCCGTGCGCGAACCAGGCGAAGCCAGCGCCGCCGATCACGCCAAGCGCCGACCCCGCCACGTAGATCGCACGCGCGTCGACGCGGTCGGTCATCCCGACCAGCATCGGCACCGCGAGCGCATAGCCGATAAGGTAGGCGCTGCTGATCCATCCGGCATGCGCCGGATCGAGCCGCCACAGGCGCGAAAGCTCAACCAGCAGTGAGGCGAACGGTGCATACCCCGCCATCGCGCAGACTTCGGCGGCCAGCGTGCCGGCGACGAGGCGTGCGGTCCTATCCACGAGGTCGGGTCGCAGCGGCGCGCCCGGGCTCACGAAATTCGCGAGTACAGCCGGCGCGGGTTGTCCCACAGGATCTTACGGCGGTCGGCCTCGCTGAATTCCGCGCGCCCCGCGGTCAGCCGGACGGTGTCGGGAAAGCGGCCGTCGAAGTGTGGGTAGTCGGAAGCGTACAGGATATGGTCCACACCGACGAAGCTTGCGACGTAGGGCAGCGTCTCCTCGTCGGGATCGCAGGAGATGAAAAACTGGGACGAGCGGAGCGCCTCGGAGGGCGCGCGCTTCAGAAGCGGCACATACTCCGGCATCAACTTGTAGTGCTCGTCGAGCCGCTCCATCCAGTACGGCAGCCATCCGACGCCCGCCTCCAGAATCGCCACGCGCAGGCGCGGGAAGAGGTCGAGCACGCCGCCGCCGACCAGCGCGCCTATCGCGCGCATCATTTCAAACGGGTTGGTCGCCGAGTGCTGAAGGAAAAGATTGTTGGTCATCTCGAAGGTGCCAAGCCCGTAGGGCGGGCGGGCGGTGCCGCCGTGGAAGCAGGCTGGCAGGTCCTCGTCCTGGCAGGCCTGCCAGATCGGATGGAGCGTCGGATGGTCGAGCAGCTTGTCCTCGATATGGCCGGAGAGATAGATGCCGACGCACCACGGCTCTTTGGCGACGCGGCGGATTTCTTCGGCGGCGAGCGCGGGCGCGCGCATCGGCATCACCGCGACGCCCTTGAGCCGCGACGGATAGGCCGCGCAGTATTCCTTGAGCCATCGATGGTACGCGCGGATCATCGCGAGCTCGAATTCGACCGTCTTGAGCGCGCAGAAGCTGGACACCACGGTCGCGAACAGCACCGCAATGTCGATTCCCTCGCGCGCCATGTCTTTGATCCTGACGTGCGGGTCGAAGCCGCCGCGCGTATCGGGCGCCTCGCCCGGCGGCCTGCGTCCCGAACGCACCAGCGGCCGCTCGGGGTTAATCACCCCGAGCGGGCGGCCGGTGTTCAGACGGTGGAAGATGCCGAAGAAGAATTGCGAGGGCAGCGCGGCCGCCTCGCGCTTGAGCTCCTCGAGGTCCGGCCTGAAGCGCGCTTCGAGATACTCGTCGTACAGCGCGTTGGGCTCCATCACGTGCCCGTCGGCGTCGATAACCTTGCTGCCGTTGAACATCGCCGTCGCCTCGCCGATTCCCCTGACTAGCCGCCGACGGTCAAATAACCCACGTCGCGCCCTCGCCTCAAGCGCCGCGCGCCGCGGCGCGGCATGCGAGCCGCCCATCCGGATCGCGCATCGTGCTCTGCGCCGCACCGGTCGCGCACGTGAACGCGTACGCGATGGCGCTCACCTTGCGGCTGGCGGCATCGAACAGCACCATCATCACGACGCACGGCCGCACTTCGCCCTGGAGTTCGATTACGCGTTCGTCGTGTCCCATGTCCTTGAGCATTGGATAGCGCTTGTGGATCTCGCGCGGGCCGAGCCCGCGCAGCGGTGGGCGGGCGTCCTCAATGATCACGAGCTTGCTGTTGTCGTCGAAGAACAACGCGTAGGTGGTATCGGGCGGGTTGTAAACCAGCGTCGGCTCGGGCTGGACGTCGCCGAGCTTGGCTACCGGAAAGCTGACCGGCGCGCGCGGATTACCCGGGAAGTCGCGCGGCGCAGCCGGGAACATCCTGAGCGCATCGTTCAAGCTGGTGACGCCGGGAATCAGGTCGCCGACCCTTTTGCCGGTGCGCAGCACGGCCGGAAAGCGGAACGGCTCGGCGGCCGCGGCGGCCGACGCCGAAAGCGGATGCCGCGTCAGGAGCGGGGTCGAAAAGCCGACGGTCACCAGTGACAATGCCGCTCCGAGCGCCAATCGCATGCTATCTGCATGGCGCATTTGCCGCGCGCGTTCAATCGGCGCGCTGTGGGATACGAGGCCTCGGACGGCTGCCCGCACGGCGAGATTCCCTGCGGCCCAAGGTGGATCCAGATTTAGCGGTCGGGGCTCCGAGCGCCCGCCGTGGTCTTCTCGGCCAAAGAGCGGCGTGCGCAATGGGGCTTTGCGCCGCCAAGCATATCGACTATGACATGCAGCCTATGGAGGCCGGACGGGCGCGGGCCCGAATCGCTGAACCGCAGGCCGCCGCCGCGGCGGGCGCGGGCCACGCGCTGGCGGCGGCGTTTTTGGGCTGGACGCTCGACGCCTTCGACTTCTTCGTCCTGATCTTCACTGTCCCGGCAATCGCCCGCGAGTTCCATCGTTCGGTCGCTGACGTCGCCTTTACGATCACGGCCACTCTGATGATGCGTCCGGTGGGAGCGCTGCTCTTCGGCTGGATCGCCGACCGATGGGGCCGGCGCACACCGCTGATGCTCGACGTCATCTTCTACTCGATAATCGAGGCGCTCAGCGGGCTCGCGCCGAGCTACGCCGTGTTCCTGATCCTGCGCGGGCTGTATGGGATCGGGATGGGCGGCGAATGGGGCGTGGGCGCCGCACTCGCGATGGAGGCGGTGCCTGTGCGCTGGCGCGGACTGCTCTCCGGGCTGCTGCAGGAAGGGTACGCGGTGGGCTATCTGCTCGCGGCGGGGGCCTTCTACTTCGTCTTTCCGCACTTCGGATGGCGCGCGATGTTCGTGCTGGGTGGCGCGCCGGCGCTGCTGACGCTGTATATCCGCGCCAAGGTGCCGGAGTCGCCGGCGTGGGAGCGGATGCGCCCGGACAGCTCGCGCATCTGGCGCGCAGTGCGCGCTAACCTGCGACTGTTCGTGTATCTGGTCGTGCTGATGACGACGATGAACCTCATCGCGCACGCCACCCAGGACATGTATCCGACCTTTCTCCAGCGCGAGCGCGGGCTCGACTCCCGCACGGTCGCCACCCTGGCGCTGGTTTACAACGTCGGCGCGCTAATCGGCGGGCTCGTGCTGGGGTGGCTGTCCGACCGCGCGGGGCGGCGACAAGCGATGGCGGGGGCCGCGCTGTGCGGTCTGCTGGTGGTGCCGCTATGGGTCTATCCGCATTCGCTGCTGTGGCTCGGAGCCGGGGCGTTCGTGATGCAGTTCATGGTGCAGGGCGCGTGGGGAGTAATCCCGGCGCACCTGGCCGAGCTCGCGCCTGCCGAGGTGCGCGGGCTGTTCACCGGGCTCGCCTATCAGCTCGGGGTGATGTTTGCCGCCAACGCGGCGTTCGTCGAGGCGCTGCTGGCGGAACGGATGTCGTACGCGGCGGCGCTGGCGACGGTGGCCGGGATCGCTTTGGTCGGCGCCGCGATCGTGATAAGTCTGGGCCGAGAGCGTAAGGGGTCCGACTTGCACGCCGGCGCGCCCGCTTGAGCGCAGCGCAAGAATCCGCGGCGAGATCGGGCGGGACTCATCGCCAGCCCTCTCCGTGCGGACTTTCCCTTCGCGCCGGGATTGCGTTAAACCGAACCCTGTAGCGGGAGGAACCACGATGAAATTCGGCCTTTTCTACGAAATCTCGGTGCCGCGCCCGTGGGACCGCGAAGCCGAAAAGCGCGTCTATGACAACTGCCTGGAGCAGGTGATGCTCGCCGACGAGCTGGGCTTCGACCAGGTCTGGGCCGTCGAGCACCATTTCCTCGAAGAGTACTCGCACTGCTCGGCGCCCGAGATTTTTCTGACCGCTTGCGCGATGAAGACCCGGCGCATCCGCGTCGGCCATGGCATCATCGTCTGCGTCCCGCAGTTCAACAACCCGATCAAAATCGCCGAGCGCACCGCCACGATGGATATCGTCTCGGGCGGGCGGCTGGAGGTCGGCACCGGACGCTCGGCCACCTGGACCGAGCTGGGCGGCTTCGGCGCCAATCCCGACGAGACCAAGAAGACCTGGGACGAGTTCGTGCACGTGCTGCCCAGGATGTGGACCCAGGAGCGCTTCGGTTACGAGGGTCGCGCGTTCTCCATGCCGGTGCGGACGATCATCCCCAAGCCCTACCAGAAGCCGCATCCGCCGATGTGGGTCGCGGTGACCAGCCCGGGCACCGAAATCGACGCCGCCGAGCGCGGCTTGGGCAGCCTCGGGCTCACCTTTGGCTCGTTCAAGGAGCAGGCCGAGAAGATCAAGAACTACCGGCGCATCATCCGCGATTGCGAGCCGGTCGGCGAGTTCGTCAACGAGCAGGTCAGCACAGTCAACTTCCTGTACTGCCACGAGGACACCGAGAAGGGAGTCAAAAACGGACGCCGCCTGCTCGGCACGTTTAACTTCCTCGCTGCCCAGCTGCTCGCCTGCCGCGAGGCCTACCCGACGCGCTCGTATCCATCGCTGGGGCTGCTGCCGACCCTGCGCCGGGAGGCCTCGGGTCCGGGCGACGACATGGGCGTGCCCGAGGGAATCGCGATCGGCGATCCCGAGCGCGTGCTGCGGGCGTGCAAGGCGTGGGAGTCGGTGGGCGTCGATCGGGTCAACTTCCTGCTCAACGCGCTGGAGACGATTCCGCAAGCCGAGGTGCTCGAAAGCCTGCGCACGTTCGCCAAGCACGTGATGCCGCACTTCCGCGGCGAGCAGCAGGCCGCCGCCGCGGCGGGAGGCCGCTGATGCCACCGCGTCTGGGAAAGCTCGACGTAAAAGCCTTCAGCGCGAAGTACGCGCGCGAGATCCACGGCTACAAGACCGAGCCGTGGACGCTCAAAAAGGCTCAGATCCTCAATCTCAACCACGAGATCGACGACGACCTCGGCGACTGGCTGATCCCGCGCACGATGCACCCGTCGATCCCCGCCTACATGACCTGCACGGTGACGCTCTGCCCCGAAAGTCCGGTGGGCCCGTATGCCTTGGGCGAGGTCAAAATCGCGGGGCGCGCCGGCGTGCGTCCGCGCGATTTCGTCCTGCGCACCTTCTGCAACAACGAAGAGGCACGCCGCGAACTGGCGCAGCGATGGGGCTATCCGACCGCGCCCGGCGAGGTCAAACTCACGCTGCGCCACGACCGCGTGATCGGCCACGTCGGCGCCGAGGGAAGAACGATCCTCGAGTTCGAGATGCTCGACCGCGACCTGCTCTCCGGCAACGATATCCAGTACATCGCGAGCATGCATCTGGCGCGCAACAGGGACGACGGCCAGCTTGTCCTGATCCAGGTCGATCCCGAGTTCACCTTCTCGTGCGCCGAGCGCGGACGCCCGGTGCTGCGCGTGCTCGACAACGCGGCGTGGGGTGACGCCGCCGGCAACCTCAAGCCGCGCAACCCGATCTCGATAAGCTACGCGGTCGCGGACATCGCGATGCCGCGCATTCGCTACATCTGCGACCCCGAACGCCCCGCCTTCCAGGGCACAACCCAAGTCGCCGCGTAGCAAACGTCGAGGAGGCGTCCCCATGGCTGAGCGTTACATCACGCCCAAGGTCACAACCGTCTCGACCGGCATTCCCGGCCGCCACATCTGGACCGCGCGCCACAACCAGGCCGTGATCGACGACGGCGCCTACCACGGCGGCCCCGGCGAGGCGCCCGGTGCGGGCGAGCTGTTCCTGGCCGGAATCACCGGCTGTGCGACGCTCATGATGGAACGACTGGCCAGGCAGTCCGGCGCGGCGCTCAAGCGCGTCGAGGTCAGCATGGAAGGACTGATCGACACCCAGGCCAAGCGCGAGGGGCCGGCGGTGTTCGAGAACGCGCGGCTGAAATTCGTGATGGTGGGAGTGAGCGAGGCGCAGGCGCGCGAGATGGTCGAGTTCTACAAGCGGCACTGACCGCTGTACGGCTCGGTCGCGGTCGCGACCGCCGACACCACCGTCGCGCTGGAAGTTGTTCCGGGCTGACAGACCCGGCTTGGACGCGCCTTCGGTAGGCGCCGTTGGCAGCGGCCCCAAGGGGAAACGGGGCAGGCTTGATTCCGATCGCCGGCGCCTCCTATAGTGGGCGCCGAGTTAACGCCTTACCCCCTGCGCCGCATCCCGACCACGATGAAACGACGCGAAGAAATGACGCTGTGGGAACGCCTGTACCTCGGCGAGGTGCTGCGTGGTCTCGCGACGATCAACGCCCATTTCATGCGCAACTTTGCGCTGCATGTCGCGCACCTCTTCGGCCTAGCCCGCCAGCGCCAGGCGGCAACCACCGTCCAGTACCCCGACGAGCGCAAGCCCTACTCCGAGGGTTACCGCGGCAGCCATCGCCTGACCCTGCGCGCCGACGGCTCGGTGCGATGCACCGCGTGCTACCTGTGTGCGACCGCCTGCCCCGCGCAATGCATCTACATCGAGGCCTGCGCGCATCCCGACCCCCACGTCGAAAAATTCCCCGTGCGCTACGAGATCGACACCCTGCGCTGCATTTACTGCGGGCTGTGTGTCGAGGCCTGCCCGTGCGACGCGATCCGGATGGACACCTACGTCCATCCACGCATCTGGGGCTTCGACCGCAAGGACTTCGTCGAAACCAAGGAGCTGCTGATGCATCGCTCGCGCGTTCTGGCCGAGCAGGGGCGCGACGGCAACATGCGCGAGATGCTGGCGTGGTACGACGAGCAGGCGCGCGAGGTGTATAACCCGATGCGCCCGGAGCTTAAGACCTACACCGAGCGCGATCAGCCGCCACCGTGGGCCGAAGAGGACGAGACCGCCGAGCCGTCGCTGCCGGCGCTCGACCGCCATCGGCTCAATTCCTGCAAGTAGGCCGCACGGGCGACGCTCGGCACTCCCTTCTGCACCTTCCGCCAGAGAGCGGCGCGCCCGCCTAGCGCCGCGTCGGTCGGATGTGCGCCTCGTAGTACGGGCGCATCGCGTGCAGCGCGCGCATCTGATGGTACGCCAACTCGTCGTCGGAATAGCGATGCCCGGGGCCGAGCACGCAGGCCGCCCGCGCATGGCATCGCCCGGCGCAATCGGCCTCCTGCTCGACGCGATACGTCAGGCATCGCGCCACGTCCCATCCGGCGGGAAAGCGCACCGCGCCCGTGGGACACGCGGCCAGACACGGGCGCGCGACGCATCCGGGACACGGATCGAAGCCCGCCGCCTCGCCCGGCTCATCGAGCACCACGTCAAGCAGAAGCGCAGCGCGAAAGGCGATCCACGGCCCGAAGAGCGGATGGACCGCGACGCCGAGGATACTCGGTGCAGCGATTGCGGCAGCGCACGCGAGCGCGACGAAATCGAGCGCGGGGCCGCCGTTGATGAACGGGTAGGCAATCGTACATCGTACGCCCGCATCGCGCGCGGGGGCGGCGGCGTCGCGCTCGACCACCTCGCGGATGAAATCGTCGAGCGGGTTCTCGCGCTCCCACCATCCGTGGTTGCGCGCAGCGTGCCCGTTGAGCGCCGTCCAGAGCGCGCCGCCGCCGTTGCCGAGCACGACCATCGAGCGCGCGGCGGGGTCAATCGCCGCCGCGCGCGCCGCCGGCTTGACCCTCGCGTCGTAGCGCTCGACCGGCACCGCCGCGGCAAGGTTGAGGCCATGGCGATCGGCCGCCGCGCGAATTGCGGCGAATATGGCGCGGGCGTCAGGCAATCTTGTAGGTCACCAGCGCGTCGGCGACCAGCGCGCCGGCGCTATCGTGGACCTCGACCGCGATGCTGGCGACGCGCCGCCCGTGGCGGCGCACCTGCGCGTGCGCGATGAGGTCGCTCTGCACCGCTGGCGCGGTGTAGTTGACGGTGATCGAAATCGTTGCGCTGCGGCGGGTCGCCGGCAGCGTCCAAACCGCGGCGCAAGCGGCGAAATCGGCAAGCGCGGCGATTGCGCCGCCGTGGATCGGAACGTCGGGGCCGCCGGCATTGAGGCTCCGCAGGTCGAACGGCATCCGCACAACCGCCGTCCCTTCGGCGTACTCTTCGATCTTGAGCCGCAGCGCCGCCGAAAACGGCCCGGCCTCCATCTCGGCCAGTACTGCGCCGACGTGCGCGTCGCTCATCGCGACCTCTCCGCTCGGCGCCGTCCGGGCCGCCGTTCCTCGGCCATCCGGAGCGCCGTCTCGACGGCCGCCCTTGGGTTGTCGGCGTGCGTGATGCCCTCGAGATTGCGCCAGGCGCGCAGCGCGACCAGCGGGCGGCCGAGCTTCAGCGCGAAGCCGATCTCGCTGAGCGTGCCGCCCTCGCCCGCCAGCGCGACGACCGCGTCGGCGCTGCCGATGACGACCGCGTTGCGCGCCTCGCCGAGGCCGGTGGCGACGACGAATTCAACGTACTCATTGGCCTCGCGATGGTCGAAGCCCGGGATGATGCCGACGGTATGGGCGCCACGCTCGCGTGCTCCGCGCGCGGCCGCTTCCATCACGCCGCCCCGCCCGCCGCAGACCAGCGTTGCGCCGCGGGCGCCGATTTCGCTCCCGACCCGATAGGCCAGATCGAGCACCTCGGCCGGCGCCTCGCCGGCGCCGATCACGGCTATCGCGGGCGGGCGCTCCATCGCGTCACACCCCAAGCAAGGCGGGCAACTCGGCCAGGTCGCGCACCGTCAGGTCGGGCGGGGGGATGCCTTCGGGCAGCGGCTCGCCGCGCTTGTTGATCCAAGCCACGCGCATCGCGGCACGCTTGGGGCCGAGCACGTCCTCGCGCGGGGTGTCGCCGACGAACAGCACCTCGTGCGGCGCCAGCCGCAGCATCTCGAGCATCCGCGCGTAGATCCTCGGGTTGGGCTTGCGCAGTCCGACCTCGGCCGAGATTATCACCGCCTCGAACAACTCGGCGACGCCCGTATCAAGCAGGACCTCCCGCCCGGTCTCGGCGTCGTCGAAATTGGAGAGCAGTCCCAGGCGGAAACGGGGGGCGAGCCGGCGCACCGCGTGTGAGCGCTCGGGCGGCGCGTAGGTCACCTCGCGCACCCCGCGCATGTGGACACGCGTAAGATGGCGCGCGAACGCGCGACGGGCGTCAGGCTCCGGCCGGCCCAGGCGTGCGAGCGTCCGCTCGAAGCGCTCGTGGCAGGTTATCTCGATGCCTTCGCGCTCGCGTTCGGCGCCGATCTCCTCGACCACCTCGTGATAGACGGTAAGGAAATCCTCCAGGGCGAAGCCTTCGCCCATCCCTTCGCGTAGCGCGGGCAGAACCCACGGGATGGTGCTATGGGCGGTGCGCTCGCGCCATGTGAACAGCGGCAGCCGTTCGGGTTCCCATTTGACCAGGGTGTCAAACAGGTCGAGCACCACCGCCTTGATTTCGCCGCCAGCCACGGAAGAAAAACGCCGCTCAGGGTCGCGGAGTCAGCGCGACCGCGCTGCTGAACAGCGCCGCCAGGTTGAGCACCATCATCGCCCCGTTGAGGATGACCGACAGGCGATGGAGGCGGTCGAACTCGGCGCGCCGCGCGGGATCAGGGTTAGCCTCCTCGGCGACGGTGCGGATAGCGTCGACCTGTGGGCGCACGACCTGCCCCGCATAGAAGGTGAGCCCAAGCGCGATCGCGAGCGCGACAGCCGCCATCGCCCACCACAGCCGCGGCACGCGCATCACGCAAAGGTACACCGCCAGAACGAGGCCGAGCCCGCCGGCAATATAACCGAGCAGGTAGTAGCGCGGGAACAATGCGCTGACCACCTTACCGGCGTCGGGCATCGAAAGTTGCGCGAAGATTACCGGCGCCACGATCGCCGAGAAGAACACCATCCCACCCAGCCAGCACGCCAGGCACAGGAGGTAGACGAACAACGCAAGCATCGGGTGGCTGCCTCCGGGGTTGATCTCAGTTCAGGTAGGGCTTGCTGACTCCGGGCAGCGGGCGACGCTGGGCGAAACCGCCATCGACCGGGTGCCAAGCCACGATTTCGCGCTCGCCGAATTGCCAGCAGAGGAAGACCACGTCGTCCTCGGCCTCGTAGGGGAAATCCACCAACCCCTGGTCGATGTCCTTGAGGAAGCCGCCCAGCGACTCGACTTGGGCGGCCGCTTCGGCTATCCGTGCGGCGTTATCGCGCAAGTCGGGAAACCGTTCGATCAGAGCGGATAGCGCCTCGCCAGGGACTGAGGGGTCGCGCCGCGCCAGCTCGCGGATGCGGGCGCGCAGGGCCTCGGCCTCCAGCTGCAGCCCGCGGATCAAAAGCTCCAGCCGCGGGATGAGCGCGTTGGCGTCCGCCGGTGTGAAAACCTTCTCGAACCGATGCTTTGCCAAGTGTTTGCCTCCACGATGGCGCGCGCTGGCGATCGTGGCTACATTTGACAGTAAAGACTGAGCTTGTGCCTTCCCGACCCGTATATTACGTTGAATGATGGCGGGGGTGGAAGCGCCGGCCGTTTGTTTCGGTCGCTAGGGGGGCAGGCGGACCAGCCTATGGCAGACAAATCCCGAGGTGAGAAGCGCTTCGACATTGAAGAAGATCTGAGCAAGGTCGAAGTTCCCGACATTTTGCCGGTGCTGCCGCTGCGTGGCATCGTCATCTTCCCAAATCAGATCCACCCTTTCCTGGTTTCCCGGGCCTCCTCGCTGCGCCTGATCGAGGATGTCGGCGCGGCCAACCGGATAATCGGGCTTTCGGCGCAGAAAAATCCCGAAGAGGAGAACCCGCGGCCCGAGGGACTGTATCCGCGGGGAACGGCGGTGCGGATTCTTAAGATGCTCAAGTACCCGGACCATAGCGTGCGGGTGCTGGTCCAGGGCATCGCGCGCATCGACCTCGGCGAATTCGTCCAGGTCGATCCCTACTTCCGCGCCCACGTTCGGCGGGTAGCCGACGAGATGGCCGCCGACAAAGAGCTCGACGCCCTCCAAGCCCACCTGGTCAGCCAGTTCTCCAAGTTCGTCTCGCTGGTGCCCTACCTGCCCGACGAGCTCCAGGTGATGGCAATGCAGGTGCGGGAGCCGGGGCGGCTGACCGACATGGTCGCTTCCTACCTCAAGATCGCGGTCGAGGAATCGCAGGACCTGCTCGCCGCCAACGACGTGCGCGCGCGCCTCGAGAAGCTCATCGTCATCCTCGGGCGCGAGATCGAGCTGCTCGAACTCGGCCACAAGATCCAGTCCCAGGTCCAGACTGAGCTCAACAAGAATCAGCGCGAGTATTACCTGCGCCAGCAGCTCAAGGCGATCCAGAAGGAATTGGGCGAAGGCGACGCCCGCTCCTCGGAGATCGAAGACCTCCAGAAGAAGATCGAGGCGGCAAACATGCCCGAGGAGGCCCGCAAGGCGGCCGACAAGGAGCTCGAACGCCTCAGGATGATCCCGCCGGAGTCGGCCGAGCACACGGTGGTGCGGACCTACCTCGATTGGTTGGTCAGCCTGCCATGGGCGACCTCAACCGACGACAACCTCGACATCAAGCACGCGCGGGCGGTGCTCGACGAGGACCACTTCGATCTCGAGAAGGTCAAGGAGCGCATCCTCGAATTCCTCGCCGTGCGCAAGCTCAAACAGGACACCAAGGGCCCGATCTTGTGCTTCGTGGGTCCGCCGGGCACCGGCAAGACCTCGCTGGGGCGCTCGATCGCGCGCGCGCTGGGACGCAAGTTCGTGCGGCTGTCGCTCGGCGGCATCCGCGACGAGGCCGAGATCCGCGGCCATCGCCGCACCTATATCGGCTCGCTTCCCGGACGCATCATCCAGGGACTGCGCAACGCGGGTTCCAACAACCCGCTGTTCATCCTCGACGAAGTGGACAAGCTCGGGATGGATTTCCGGGGCGATCCGGCCTCGGCCCTGCTCGAGGTGCTTGACCCCGAACAGAACAACACCTTCGCCGACCACTACCTCGACGTGCCATTCGACCTGTCCAAGGTGCTGTTCCTGACCACGGCCAACGTGCTCGACCCGATTCCGCCCGCGCTGCGCGACCGGATGGAGGTGCTGGAGCTGCCCGGTTATACCGAGGAGGAAAAGCTCCAGATCGTCGAGCGCCACATCGTGCCCAAGCAGATGTCCGAGAACGGCCTCGGTTCGCTGAAGATCGAGTTCACCCCCGAGGCGGTTTCCGAGATTATTCGCAGCTACACGCGCGAGGCCGGCTTGCGCAATCTCGAGCGCGAGATCGGGCGCATCTGCCGCAAGATCGCGCGCGCAATAACCGAGGGCGAGGCTCCGCCCGAGCGGATCACGCCCGACATGCTCCAGCGCTTCCTCGGACCGCCTAAGTTCTTCTCCGAGGTGGCCGAACGGACCCAGGAGCCAGGCGTCGCGACCGGACTGGCATGGACGCCCAACGGCGGCGACATTCTGTTTATCGAGAGCACGCGGATGACCGGCCAGAAGGGCGTGACCATCACCGGCTCGTTGGGCGACGTGATGAAGGAATCGGCGCAGGCGGCGCTCTCTTACGTACGCTCGCGCGCTTCGCAACTGGGGATTCCGACCGACTTCTTCGACAAGTCCGACATCCACATCCATGTTCCCGCTGGCGCAATTCCAAAAGACGGACCGTCGGCGGGCGTCACCATCGCCGCCTCGCTCGCGTCGCTGCTGAGCGCGCGGCCGGTGCGCCCGGAGGTTGCGATGACGGGCGAGATAACTCTGCGCGGCAAGGTTCTGCCAGTGGGCGGAATCAAGGAGAAAGTGTTGGCCGCGCGCCGGGCGGGCATTAAAACCGTTATCCTGCCGCGGCGCAACGAGCGCGACCTCGACGACATCCCGGAGGAAGTGCGCAAGGAGATCGAGTTCATCTTCGTGGACACGGTGGACGAGGTTCTCAGGCACGCTTTGCGAGACGGCAGCGAGCAGCGCGCGCAGCCCGAGGCGGCGAGAGCGGAACGGACGGTTCTGAACTGACGTTTGATTTGTGCTTTGCTTCGGCCCGGCTGCTATGGCGCGGGACCAACCTGCGCGGCTAGTATAACGCTCGCCTTGCCGGTTGGGGGCCGGTGGCAAGGCAATCTGTTCTGGAGATGGCACAACCGAAATGCCTGAGCTGAGGAAGGATCCGGTGGTCGGGCGCTGGGTCATTATGGCAACCGAGCGCGCGAAACGCCCCTCGGACTTCAATTCTCGTCGCGACGAACGCAAGGGCCCGCCCTGCGTGTTCTGCGCCGGGATGGAGCAGATGACTCCGCCCGAAGTCCTCGCTTACCGCGACAATGGTTCGCAGCCCAACACGCCCGGATGGCGCGTGCGGGCGGTGAGCAACAAGTTCCCCGCCCTGCGCATTGAGGGACCAGCGGGGCGACGCGGCGAAGGACTATACGACTTGATGAACGGGATCGGCGCGCACGAGGTCGTTGTTGAAAGCCCCGACCACGAGCGTGATATCGCCGATCTCGAACTTCACCAGATCGAGGAAGTGCTCTGGGCCTATCGCGAGCGGGTACTCGACCTGTCGCGCGACGAACGCTTCCGCTACGTCCTGATCTTCAAGAACCATGGACCCGAAGCCGGCGCGAGCCTCGAACACCCCCACTCGCAGCTCATCGCGCTGCCCATCCTGCCGCTCAACGTGCAGCAGGAGCTGCGCGGGTCGAGCGACTATTACTCGCTCAAGGAGCGATGCATCTTCTGCGACATCGTCAACCAGGAGAGTCAGGATCGGCGCCGGGTGGTGTTCGAGAACGACGAGTTCATCGCCGCCTCGCCGTTCGCCGCGCGCTTCCCGTTCGAGCTGTGGGTGATCCCCAAGACCCACGGCTCACATTTCGAGCACATGGCGACCTCTTATCCGGCCTTCGCGGCGGCGCTGAAGGCGACGATGAGCGCGCTGAAAAACGCGCTGCACGACCCGCCGTTCAATTACATCATTCATTCGGCGCCGCTGCGCGAGGCCCAGAGCAAGCACTACCACTGGCACATGGAGGTCACACCGGCGCTGACCAAGGTCGCCGGCTTCGAAGTGGGCACCGGCTTCTACATCAACCCGGTTCCGCCCGAGAGCGCGGCCGAGGCGCTGCGCGAGGCGCTGAACGGCGCGGCCCAGGCCCCGGTCAACGCCCAAGCCCAGCAGCAGACGCAGATGCCGGTGGCGAGCTGAGCCGCCGCGCTTTCCGCTCCATGGCGTGCACGACAGCCCGCATCGCGCGGGCGAACAGTGACTTTGCGCCTGCTCGCCGCGCCGCCCGCACCGCCGTTCGAGCGACCTCGCCGGGTCTGCTAGCTTGAAGCGCTGAGGGCCGACAGCGAACGCCTCCGCCGGGTGCGGATGTTCGCGGACACCCGCAAGCATCCCACGCGGCGCCTTGCGGTGACAAATGAAGATCGCAATCGTCGCAGCTGAAATCACTCCGTGGGCCAAGGTCGGTGGACTCGCCGACGTTATCGGCGCGCTGCCCGCGGCGCTCAAAGCCAACGGCGCCGAGGCCGCGGTCATCCTTCCCGGCTATCGCGGCCTGCTCGAGAGCCTCAAGGCCACGCCTGTGGCCGAGGGGCTTGCGGTCGCGGTCGGCGCCGAGGTTGAACGCTTCGACCTGCTGCGCGCGGAAGGCACCGGCGGGGTGCCGCTCTACCTCGTTCATCATCCGCGGAACTTCGCGCGACCCGGAGTTTACGGCGAGCAGGGCAAGGATTACCCCGACAACCTGCCGCGTTACATCATGTTCGGCCGGGCGGCAGCGCTCGCCGCCGCGCGTGTCATACAGCCCGAGGTGCTGCACGCGCACGACTGGCACGCGGCGGTCGCGCCGATTGTGGCGCGTGCCGATCCCGCGCTGCGCGAAGCGTTCAGCCGCACGGCGATCGTCTTCACCCTGCACAACCTAGCTTTCCAAGGGATTTTCGATGCCGCCGACTACGGCCTGCTCAACCTCGACCCTTCGTACTTCTCGGTCGACTGCCTGGAATTCTGGGGCCGGGTCAACCTGATGAAAGGCGCGATCGTGCTCGCCGACGGTGCCTCGACCGTAAGCCCAAGCTACGCGCGCGAGACCGCGACCGACCCCGAGCTGGGCTTCGGCCTGGAGGGCGTGCTGCGCGCCAAGGGCGGGCGCTACGTCGGGATTCTCAATGGCGCCGACTACAAGGAATGGAACCCGGCGACCGACCCGCTGATAGCGGCCCGGTACACGCCCGAACGGCGCGAGGGCAAGTCGGTATGCCGCCGGGCGCTGCTCAAGGTGGTTGGCTTGCCCGAGCACGGCGAGGGGCCGGTGCTCGGGATGGTCACCCGGATGACCTCGCAGAAGGGCGTGGATCTGTTGGGCGAGGCGCTCGAGGCGCTGATGGCGCTCGACGTGCGCCTGGTAATCCTGGGCAGTGGCGACCCCGCATTGGAGAAACTTTTCAAGGCGGCCGAGGAGCGCTTTGCCGACCGCCTGCGGATCCGGCTTGCCTTCGACAACGCGCTAGCGCATCAGATCCAGGCCGGGAGCGACATCTTCCTGATGCCGTCGCGCTTCGAGCCGTGCGGGCTGACCCAGATGTACGCCTTGAAGTACGGCACCGCGCCGCTGGTGCGCGCGACCGGCGGGCTGCGCGATACGGTCGTCGAGTTCGATCCGCAAACCGGTACGGGCAACGGCTTCGTCTTCAGCGACTACCGTCCGGAGGCCCTGCTGGAGGCGGCCGGGCGCGCGCGCCGAGTGTTCGCGGATCGCACGGCGTGGCAGCGGCTGATGGATAACTGCTTCGCCGCCGATTTCTCGTGGAACGTCTCGGCGCGCCATTACCTGCAATGGTTCGCCGAGCTGCGCCGCGCACGCGGGCTCTGAAAGCGGCGGCGATGGCTCCCGCTCCAGCGCGGATCCTGGCCTACGCCGATGGCGCCTGCGAGGGCAATCCCGGCCCCGGCGGATGGGGTGTGGTGATCGTTGGTCCGTTCGAGCCGATGGAGTTCAGCGGCTCTGATCCGCAGACCACCAACAACCGGATGGAGCTAACGGCGGCGATCGAGGCGCTGCGCCATCTCAAGCCCGGCGCGCACGTCACCCTGCGCAGCGACAGCCAGTACCTGGTCAATACGATGAACCTGGGATGGCGGCGGAACAAAAACCACGACCTGTGGAAAGCGCTCGACGCCGAGGTCGCCAAGCGCGACGTGCGCTTTGAGTGGGTCCAGGGCCACGCGGGCGACCCGCTGAACGAGACCGCCGACCGGCTGGCGCGCGAGGCGGCGGCCCTCGCGCGCGGCAGACGGGCGGGGGCCGCGGTATCGCGGGCCGCCGGCGCCGGGCGCGCCGCAGCGTCCGCCGGGCCCGTGCTGGAGATGGTGGATGTCGCCGAATCGGCCGCGGTTGCGGCCGCCCTGCGGCCGCTGCTCGATGCCAACGAGGAGCTTGCGCGATGCGCCGCCTGCGGCGGCGCATTCGTCGCGGCCAACGGCGCGCGCTATTGCACGCGCGCGCCGTGCCAGCTCGCCGCGCGGCGCGCTTCGCGATGAGCGTCGCAACCCGCCTGGTTTACCGATTCACGTCCTGACGCAAAGCGGCAAGCCGCTGCGCGGAATGTGCGAGGCTAGGCGGGCTGTCGCTTCTCCGCAGGCTCGATCATCTTGTAGCTCACAAGATCGGTCGGCGTGCCGTGCTCCAGGTTGCGCAGGCGGAAATACGGTGCGTCGATTCCGCCAGCAGACCTCACGCTCACCACTTCGTAAAGCCGCCCGCGGAAAAACACGCGGCTCCCGGGCAGCACCCTTATCGCGGTATGCTTTTCCATCGTAGATGCCCTCCCCCACGCCCCGGGCAACACTGCTGATGTCCGCAACAAGCCATAAACACGACCGGGCTAGCGAGTCAATAACCTGACCCGTTCATTGATAGGCTTTTTGCGCTCTTATTGAGCAGACGGCCTCACCTTATCCGCGCCTGGCGGCGCTGTCCCTGGACGCACAGGGCCCGGCGGCGCACCCACCTAGTTGAGCGGCACGCGCGGCTAGCGCATCATCTGCTCGACGTCGAATTTGAACAGGCCCGCCAGCTCGAGGCCGATTGGATCCTCCTGGAACGAGGCGGCGCCATGCGCGCGGAAGCACTCGCGGACGCCGCGTGTCCTGCTCAGCCCGGCTCTATGGCGTCCGCGCTTGACCGGATTGCCGCCGAAATCGTCTCGGACGGGCAAGCCGCGCGCCGCTGCCCGGCGCGCCCTTGACATGGCGGGCGCAAGGCTGCTCCAACAATCGCGCAGGCTCAACCCACAGGAGCATCCGAGGATGGCGATTATCAAGGGCGAACAGGTTATCGCGCGCTGCTTCCGCAACGAGAGCGTAGATACGATCTTCTTCATGATGGGCGGACCCACCAGCGGCACTGCCGGCGCCTGTCTCGACCTTGGCATGCGCGGAATCTACGTCCGCCACGAGCAGGCCGCGGCGATGGCGGCGCACGCCTACGCGCGGCTGACGGGCAAGCCCGGAATCTGTATCACCCCGTCGGGTCCGGGCACCGCCAACGCGCTCACCGGGCTCGCCAACGCGTGGGCCGACGCCGCGCCCATCATCGCGATCGGCGGGTCGGCGCCGATGCGCGCGACGACGCTCGACGCTTTCCAGGAGATGGACCAGGTCGCGATCATGAAACCGGTGGTCAAGGCGGCCTACCGCGTGGACCTCGCCGCGCGCATCCCCGAGTACATCAGCATCGCCTTCCGCGAGGCGCTCGACGGCAAGAAGGGCCCGGTCTATCTCGACCTTCCCGGCGATATCCTCAACGCCAAGCTCGACGACGAGCGGCTCTACTTCCCGACCAACTACCGCGTCACCAGCCGCCCGGCGGGCGATCCCGCGCTGGTGCGCCGCGCCGTCGAGCTTCTGCTCGCGGCCGAGCGCCCGCTGGTCGTGACCGGCAGCGGCGTGCTGTGGTCGGACGCCGCAGCCGAGCTGCGCGAGTTCATCGGCACGACCGGCATCCCGTTCTTCACCACGCCGCAGGGGCGCGGCGTGGTGCCGGAAGACCATCCGCGCGCGTTCCCGGGTGCGCGCTCGATGGCGTTTCGCGAAGCCGACGTGGTGCTGGTGATCGGCGCGCGGGCCAACTCGATGCTCTCCTTTCTGCGCCCGCCGCGCTTCTCACCCGCCGCGCGCTTCATCAACGTCAACCTTGACGGCAAGGAAATCGGCCATAACCGCGGGGTCGAGCTCGGGATCATCGGCGACGCCAAGCTCGTGCTGCGCCAGCTCACCGAGGAGGCCAACGGCCGCTTCAATCCGCGCCACGAAAGCCCATGGGTGGCGCAGCTTGCCGCCAAGCATCGCTCCAACCAGGAGCGCTCGGCCCCGCTGCTCCACTCCGATGCCGTGCCGATCCATCCGCTGCGCCTGTGCCGTGAGGTCCGCGACCTCATCTCGCGCGACACCATCCTGATCGTTGACGGCCACGAGATTCTCAACTTCGCCCGCCAATCGATCCCGATCTACCAGCCCGGATGCAGCATCAACGCGGGGCCGCACGGATGCATGGGTGTGGGCGTGCCGTTCGGAATTGGCGCGAAGGTCGCCAGGCCAGATGCGCCGGTGGTGGTGCTCTCGGGCGACGGTGCGTTCGGATGGAACGGGATGGAGATGGACACGGCGATTCGGCACAAGCTGCCGATCGTGGTCGTGGTGTCGAACAACGCCGGCTTCACCTCGCGCAAGACCGGCGGCACGGTGGGACGGGAGCTGGGATGGCAGCGCTACGACAAGATGGTCGAGGCGCTGGGCGGCTACGGCGAGTTCGTCGAGAAACCGGCGGAGATCCGCGGCGCGATCGAGCGCGCGATGCAAAGCGGCAAGCCCGCGCTGGTCAACGTGTGCACCGATCCCGAAGCGCAGGCGACCACCGACATGGGCTTCGCGGGGTATTGAAGGGCTGGCCGTCTGCGCGGCCGGCGATCAGTGTGCTGAAATTGCGCTGTCTCACCGCTTGCCCGCGCGGCGCGAAAGCTCGATGATCCGCCGCGCGCGAGTGAGATGCGGCACGTCGACCATCTCGCCGCGGAAGCTGAACGCCATCCGCCCCGCCTTGCGGTTCTCCTCAAAGGCGGCGAGCAGCGCCTCGGCGTCGGCGACCTCCTGCGGCGAAGGCGAAAAGACCTCGTTGACGATGTCGATCTGGCCCGGATGGATCGTGATCTTGCCGGTGAAGCCCATCCAGGCGCCCTCGAGGCAGTCGCGGCGGAAGCCCTCGGGATCCTTGACGTTGACGAAGACGGTGTCGATCGGCTGGACGCCGGCGGCGGTGGCGGCGAGCAGCGTCATGATCCGCGCGTAGCGGAAGACTTCGAGGAACTCGCCGCGCTCGTCGCGGTTGCGCCGCGCGCCAATCGCGGCCGAGAGATCCTCGGCGCCCCACGACAGCGCGTCCACCCGCGGATGGGTGCCGAGGTCCTTGATGTTCAGCAGGCCCTGCGGGGTTTCGGTCGCCAGCACGAGCAGAGTGACGCCGCGCTCGGGATAGCCGTACTTCTTCTCCAGCCCGGAGAGGATTTCGTCGATGCGCACGATGTCGTCGAGGGTGCGCACCTTGGGCACCATGTAGGAGTCCGGCCGCCCCGCCATCGTCGCCTCCAGATCGGCGAGGCCCCACGGCGTCTCCAGCGGATTCATCCGCACCATCCGCTCGCGCCCCTTGAAATCAACGCTCCTGAGCCACTCGGTAACCGTCCTGCGCGCGGATTCCTTGTTGTCGGGCGTGACCGAATCCTCGAGATCGAGCACCAGGGTGTCGGCGGCGAGGTCGATCGACTTCGCCAGCATCTTGTCGTTGGCGCCGGGCACGAAGTGCACGGCGCGGCGCAGCGTTTCCATGATCGGTGCTCCCGCCGGCCGCTACTTATTAGGCTTGCGCAGCATCATCGCCGCCCGCTTGCAGCGCATCACCGTCTCGCCGCGCTGGTTGCGCGCGCGATGCTCGAAGATCACGATTCCCCACTCCGGACGCGACTTCGACGCCCGCGCTTCGAGCACCTCGCTCTCGGCGTAAAGCGTGTCGCCGATGAAGACGGGCTTGGGAAACTCGACCTTCTCGAAGCCGAGGTTGCCCACCGTGGTGCCGAGCGTGAGATCGCCGACCGAAAGCCCGACGGTAAGCCCGAGCGTGAAGATCGAGTTGACCAGGCGCTGGCCGAACTCGGCCTTTTTGCTGAACTCGGCGTCGAGATGCAGCGGCTGCGGATTCATCGTCAGGGTCGTAATCAGCAGGTTGTCGGCCTCGGTGATCGTGCGGCCGGGCTGATGCTGCACCACCTCGCCGACTTTGAATTCCTCAAAGTACTTGCCCATCGTAATCGCTCTCCGGTGCGAAGTTTGCGCGTGCGGAAAAGCAGCTCTCGCCGCGCGCCCCGAATCATAGAACAGGCGCGCCCCCGCAACCAGCCGCGCACTTACGCCCGGCGGCGGGGGCGGCGGACGCGCGCGGGCGGCTGCCTTTTGAGCTCCGGGATGTCGGCGAAAAAGTCCAGCGCCTCGGGGTTCGCCGCCGCCTCGCGATTCTTCACCGGCCGGCCGTGGATCAGATTGCGCACCGCCAGTTCCATCAGCTTGCCGTTGCGCGTGCGCGGGATATCGGGAGCCTGGATTATTCTGGCCGGAACGTGACGCGGCGTGAGGTTGCGCCGGATAGTCTCGCGGATGCGCTCGCGCAGCGCGTCGTCGAGTTTGAGCCCCTCGCGCAGACGCACGAACAGCACGATCCGCACGTCGTTGTCCCAGTCCTGGCCGATCGCCATGCACTCGACGACCTCGTCGAGCTGTTCGACCTGGCGATAAAGCTCGGCGGTGCCAATGCGCACGCCGCCGGGGTTGAGCGTCGCGTCGGAGCGGCCGTAGATGATCATCCCGTCGTGCGCGGTCAGTTCGGCCCAGTCGCCGTGGCACCATACGCCCGGGAAGCGCTCGAAGTAGGCCGAGCGGTACTTCGAACCGTCAGGATCATTCCAGAAGTAAAGCGGCATCGTGACGAACGGCGCCGTGCACACGAGCTCGCCCTTGGCCTCGCGCAGCGGCCGGCCGTCCTCGTCCCACACCTCGACGCGCATCCCCAGCCCGCGGCATTGCAGCTCGCCGCGCCATACCGGGCCGACCGGGTTGCCCAGCGCGAAGCACGACACCAGATCGGTGCCGCCCGAAATCGAGGAGAGACAGACGTCCTCCTTGACGTTCGCATAAACGTAATCGAAGCCCTCGGGCGCAAGCGGTGAGCCGGTCGAGCAGATCGTGCGCAGGGCGTCGAGGCGATGCGTGCGGCGCGGTTCGAGCGCCGACTTGCGGATCGCGTCAATGTACTTGGCCGAGGTGCCGAACATCGTCATCCGCTCCTGCTCGGCGAAATCGAAGAGCGCCGAGGGATGCGGATGGAACGGCGAGCCGTCGTAAAGCAGCAGCGTCGCTCCCGAGGCGAGCCCGCTCACCAGCCAGTTCCACATCATCCAGCCGCAGGTCGTGAAGTAGAACAGGCGGTCGCCGGGGCGAACGTCGGTGTGGAGCTGATGCTCCTTGAGGTGCTGGAGGAGCGTGCCGCCGGCGCCATGCACAATACACTTGGGCGCGCCGGTCGTTCCCGAGGAATACAGGATGTAGAGCGGATGATTGAAGGGCAGGCGGGCGAAGTCGATCTCGCCGGGCGCAAACGGGCGCACAAAGTCGGCCCAACTCACCGCGTCCGAACCGGCGGGCGGCTCCGCGTTGGCGGCGACGTAAGGGACGACGACCACGCGCTCGACGCCGCTTATCCGTGCGCGCATCTCGCGCACCTTGTCGAGCGTGTTGAACGCGCGCCCGTTGTAGAAGTAGCCGTCGGCGACGAACAACACTCTGGGCTCGATCTGGCCGAAGCGATCGACCACGCCCTCGACGCCGAAGTCGGGCGAGCACGACGACCAGATCGCGCCGATTGCGGCGGCGGCGAGCGCGGCGATCACGGTCTCAGGCAGGTTGGGCAGGAAGCCGGCGACGCGATCGCCGATTCCGACGCCGGCCGCGCGCAGCGCCTGCGCCGCGCGTGAGACCTCGGCGTAAAGCTCGTCGCGGCCGAGCCGGCGGCGCACCTTGTCCTCGCCCCAAAAGACGAGCGCGTCCTCGCCGCCGCGCCATCGCAGACAGTTCTCGGCAAAGTTGGTCCGTCCATCGGGGAACCATCGCGCGCCCGGCATCCGATCGCCATCGGCGACGGTGCTGGCGCCGGGCTCGCCGATCACGTCACAGAATTTCCAAACCGCGCGCCAGAAGGCCTCGCGATTATCGACTGACCATCGCCACAGCGCGCCGTAGTCGGCGATCCGGACGTTCTCCGAAGACTCGACCGCGCGCATGAAGGCGCTCATCCGCGCGGCCGCGACCCTCTGCGCCGACGGTTCCCACAGTTTTTCGTTCATCACGCGCGATCCCATCACCGCAACAGGTGGCCCATCGCGCCGCTACACCTTGTCCATCACTTCGGCGCGGAAACGTTCCATCTCGGCCGCATCGAGCGCCTTGATCGGATGGCCAGCGAGCGTGCGCTCGACACCAAGCTCGGCCATCCGGCGCACGTCGTCGGCGCTAATCGGCTTGCCGGTGCGCAGGCTGAGGGTGATCTCGACAGGCCGCGCGCGGTTGGCCGCGCGCTCGAGCTCGCGCAGCCGGGCGATCAGCGTACGCGCCTCGTCGAGGGTGTGCGCGATCCCGTACCATCCGTCGCCCAGCCGCACCGCGCGCTTGAGCGCCGCCTCGGTGGTGCCGCCGAGGACGATCGGCGGATGGGGCTGCTGGACCGTTTTGGGATTGAACTTCATCCCCTCGGTCGCGATTGTCCTGCCATGGTACACGGGGTCGGCTTTGCTCCACAGCTCGGTCATCAGTTCGAGGTACTCGCGCGTGCGCAGCGCGCGGTCCTCGAACTTCATCCCAACCGCTTCGAACTCTTCCTTGTACCATCCGATGCCGACGCCGAAGATGACGCGCCCCTCGCTCAGCGTATCGAGCGTAGCGATCGCCTTGGCGGTGGCAAAAGCGTTGCGCAGCGGGACGACGAAGATGCCGGTGGCAAGCCGGATGGTGCGGGTCACCGCCGCGACGTAGGCAAGCGCGAGCAGCGGATCGAGAAACGGCGCGTCGGGCGGCGCGGGAAAGCGGCCGTCGGCGGTGTAGGGGTACGCCGAGCCCTGGCGCGCCGGCATGATCAGATGCTCGGCGACCCAGGCCGACTCGAAGCCGAGCTGCTCGGCCTTCTGGACATCAGCGGCGATCGCCGAGCCGCGCTGGCGGGTAATGAAGGTGCCGAATTTCATACGCCTTGACCTCGCTGCAGTTTGTTACCCGACCGTTGATGCGGACCGAGCGGCCAATCAATAAATTGGGCCGAAGCTCGCGCGCGCCGCCCGTTCGAGCTCTTCGCGAAATTGCGGCGCGGCGATCGCGACGAGCCGTCGCGCCCGCTCCTCCAGGCTTATCCCGCGCAGCTCGGCGGCGCCGAACTCGGTCACCACGACGTCGACGTCGGAGCGCGCGGTCGTGACCACCGGCGCGCTCAGCGCCGCCACGATCCGGCTGACCTTACCCCCGCGCGCGGTCGCCGGCAGCGCGATTATCGAGCGGCCGCCGCGCGAGCGCCGCGCCGCGCGCACGTAGTCCACCTGGCCGCCGACCGCGCCGATGTAGACTCCGCCGGCGACCTCGGCGTTGACCTGGCCGCCGAGGTCGATCTCGATCGCCGAGTTGAGCGAGATGAAGCGGTCGATTTGCGCCAGCAGCTCGACGTTGTGCGTGAACGTCAGCGGTTTGAGTACCAACTGCGGATTGCGATGGGCGAAGTCGTACAGCCGCCGGGTGCCGAGCAGCGCGCCGGTGACGCTCACGCCGCGATCGAACGGCTTGGTCTCGTTGGTCACCGCGCCCGAGGCGACGAGGTCCACCACGCTATCGCCGATCATCCCGGAATGGATTCCGAGCCGCCGATGCGAGTGCAGGGCATCGAGGATCGCCGCCGGCATCGCGCCAATTCCGATCTGGATCACTCCGCCGTCGGGCACCAGCTCGGCCACGCGGCGGGCGATCGCGCGGTCGGTCTCGCTCGGCGTGCGCGTGGCCTGCTCGAGCGGCGGGCGCGAGGTGCGCACGACGTAATCGACGCGGGCAAAATCGAGCGGCTCGTCGGCATGGGTCCACGGCAGCTGCTCGTTGACTTCAGCGATGACCACCCGCGCCCGGCGCATCGCGATCTTCAGATAATCGTTGACGATCCCCATGCTGTACTCGCCGCGCCCGTCGGCCGGCGGACTGAGGTGGAGAAAGACAACCTCCGACTTGAGCACGCCGCTTTGGAAGAGCCCGGGGACATCGGAGAGCTGGCAGGGGATGAGGCGCAGCACGCACGCCTCCACCAGCCGGCGATGGGTTCCGATCGCGCTCATTGCCAGAAAACGCAGGCGGTCGGTGTGCTCGGGGCGCAGCGTGTCCGAAAAGGCGGGACCGAGAAAAACCGTCACCGGGCCAAACGCGTGACGCTGCGCCACCAGCGCCTCGGTCAGCGTCAGCGGCTCGGCCGTGCCCTGGGGCCAGACGACGGTGTCGCCGGGCCGGATGAAGCGCGCAAGCTGGAGGTCGCTGGCTCTGATCTCGGTGGGCATCGTGTGGGGCGGCGCCGATGCGGAGGGTTGTCTGGCTGATGCGCCCGCGGGACGGCAGCTAGCTGCGCGGCAGCACCGCGAGCCGGCCGCGACCGCGCCGCCGATCCGGATGTCGATCCGCTAGCGCGCGCGGCGGCATCCTGAGTGGCCGTGTCTGTCGGATCGGAGGCGGCGGCGGGGTGGGCGCGGGCTCGTCCAGGCGCGCGTCGTCCTGGGTCATGATGTAGAAGAACATGTTGGCGACGATGATTTTGGTCAGACCGATCACTGAGACCAGCGCCGCAACGAGCACCCAGGTTGCCGAGTCGTGGCCCAATAGCCCCGTCTTTAGTCCGACGAAGAGCGTGCCGAGGGTGAGCACGATGATCGCCCCCATCACGATCGACGCCGGAACCATCGAATTGCGCCAAAAGCGCTCGGCCGAATGCGGAGCGCGGGCCGTCGTACCCGGCGTGGCGTGGGGCCCGAGCGGGCGCGGGCGGCGGAGCGTGATGACAGTTGCCACGATTGTTCCCCGGCCGGCCTCAGCAAACTGGTCGTGTGCCTTGTTTATGCTCCAGCCGGCGGCAGGGTGCAAGCGGCAACGATTTGTCTATGACGCGCCAAAGATTCGGCGCATCAAAAAAGTCGGGCGTGGGTCCATGCTCCATTAGACCGGTTAGTTTCGAGGGATATCGGGTTAAGGCTGAAGATTTAGTGGGCGGCCTGAAACTTGCTGGTGGCGTGCTGGGATGGTGCGTCGCCGATTCGGTCCGTCGTCCGCATGACCCAGCGAATACTGATCGTCGAAGACAATCCGGTCGATCTGCGCCTGTTCGAGCAGGCGCTGAGCAGCGCCGAGCGCGAAGTGGTGAGTTGCGCCGACGGACGCGCGGCGCTGGCGGCGTTTGAGAAGCACGCGGCCGACGTCGTGGTCTCGGACATCGTGATGCCCAACATGGAGGGCACCGAGCTGCTGCGCGAGCTGCATCGGCGCGTGCCCGGGCTGCCGGTCATCCTGGTCACCCGCTACGGCAGCATCGCCGCTGCGGTGGCCGCGATGCGTGCGGGAGCGTTCGACTATGTGACCAAGCCGGTCGAGATCTTCGAACTTCAGACCCGGGTCGCGCGCGCGCTCGAGCGCAGCCAGCTGCGGCGCGAGAACGCAACCCTGCGCCAGGAGCTGGCCGCCGGCTTCGGTCCCGAAAGCGTGGTCGCCGAGAGCGCGCACAGCCGCGCGCTGATGGAGTTGGTGCGGCGCATCGCGGCCAGTGACGCCACCGTGCTCATCCAGGGCGAGAGCGGCACCGGCAAGGAACTGATCGCGCGCTTGGTGCACTACTGGAGCGACCGAGTGGGACGCCCTTTCGTCGCAGTCAACTGCAAAGCTTTCGCCGAGAGCGTGCTCGAGAGCGAACTCTTCGGACATGAGAAGGGCGCCTTCACAGGCGCGATCGCAGCGCGCCAGGGATGCTTCGAGCGGGCTTCGGGCGGCACCCTGCTGCTCGACGAGATCGGCGACATCAGCCCCGAGTTCCAAGCCAAGCTGCTGCGCGTGCTCCAGGAAGGCGAGGTGCTGCGGGTGGGCGGTGCGGAGCCGCGCCGAATCAACGTGCGGGTGGTGGCGGCGACCAACACCGCGCTCAAGGACAAGGTCGCCGCGGGCAGCTTCCGCGAGGATCTCTACTTCCGGCTCAACGTAATCCCGATCGTGCTCGCTGCTCTGCGCGAGCGGCGCGAGGATATCCTGCCACTGGCGCGCCATTTTCTTGAGCGCTTCGCCGCGCGCGCCGGCCGCCATATGACGCTTGGGCCCGACGCGGAGTCGATGCTGCTTGAGCACTCGTGGCCGGGCAACGTGCGCGAGCTCGAAAACGCCATCGAGCGCGCGGTGGTGCTGACTCGCGCCGACGTAATCGGCGCCGGCGACCTGATGCTCGATCGCGTCGGCGGCGCGCTGCATCGCGGCGAGGCCGCCTCGACCCAACCGCCGCCCGACCCACCCAGGCCAGCAGCGAGCGCCGCCGACAATGACAGCAATCACCGGACCTCCGCGCGCGAAATCCACGACGTGAGTCTGACTGAATATCTCGACAAGGCCGCGGGCGAACGAATCGCACAAGCCCTGGCCAAGGCCAAAGGCAACCGGGCCGAGGCCGCACGCAACCTCGGAATCGGGCGCGCCACGCTGTACCGCTTCATGCGCCGCCTAGGCAACGAACACAGCTATCCGCGGCGCGACAACGACTCCAACGGGGCGCGCTAGACGGTCGCCCGCGGACGCGCGCCGGGGCGCTTGTCTGCCGATCCAATCAACCTCGAGCGGATTCGTCGCTTGCGCGACTCGCTCCCGGGCGGCAACGTGGCGCTGGCCGAACTCGTCGATCTCTTTCTCGCCGATCTGCCGGAGCGCCTCGCCGCGATCAGGGCGGCGACTGAGCGTGCCGACGCCCCGGCACTTGCGCTGCACGCTCACGCACTGCGCAGCAGCGCTGGCAACTTCGGCGCGGAGGCCCTCGACCGCATCTGCGCGCTGCTGGAGCAGGCCGGCCGCGACCACGCGACCGAGAAGGCGTGCGCGACGCTCGTCGAACTGGCCGATGAGGCCGAGCGAGTGCGCCGCGCCCTGCTCGCGGTGCGATCGACCGGCTGACCGGACTCCGAGAGGGCTCCGCGCGTCGGCAGGCGAGCCGGAAATGCAGCACCCACGCAGTAAGGGGAGGGAGGCGCGGTTTCACATTACCGCCCATCCGCGGTTCTAGTTCACGCGGGCCAGGCCGGGCCATGGCCGTAGAAATGGATAAAGGCGATGGGCGAATTGGATGGCAAGGTAGCGGTCGTAACGGGCGCCTCGCGCGGCATCGGGCGAGCCGCAGCGGAACGGCTAGCAGAGGCCGGAGCTGCCGTGGTGGTCAATTACGCGACCAGTGCAGAGGAGGCGCATGCTGTAGCGGCGGCGATCGGCAGCCGGGGAGGCGTGGCGCTGGCAATCCAAGCTGACATCGCCGACCTCGCCGATATACGGCGGCTTTTTCGAGAAACCATTGAGCGGTTGGGAAGGCTCGATATTCTCGTCGCAAACGCAGGGTATGCGTGCTTCAAACCGATGGCGGAAACGACCGAGGAGGACTTCGATCACACCTACCGAGTCAACGCAAAGGGAACATATTTTTGTCTTCAGGAAGCGCTGCGGCACATGGCCGATGGCGGCAGGGTCGTATGTGTCTCGACGATTGGAACCCTCCTGAATGTTCCCGGGGGGAGCTGCTATTTCGGCAGCAAGGCTGCCGTGGAGCAATTTTGTCGGACGCTGGCCAAAGAGGTCGGCCCGCGCGGCATCACGGTCAACCTGGTCTCACCGGGCTTCGTTGAAACCAGAATGCTGCTCGCGAATCTCGGCCCGGAGGCGCGGCGGGATTTCGTCGAGATGACGCCGCTGCGCCGCCTTGGCCGGCCCGAGGACATCGCCAAGCTCATCTACTTCATCGTCAGCGAACAGGGCGGTTGGATCAATCGCCAGAATATCGCGGCTGACGGGGGAATAGTAAGTCGATAGACTGCGCGTCTTCGCTGCTTCTTGCATCACAGGCCTCAGCCGATTGACCGGGAGCGCGGGGGAAAAATCGGCCGCCGCTCTTTGCCGCGGCGGCCGCCCTTATTATCTCAACCGTGGAGCCCGAGCGCGCTACGCGAGCAGCGACTTCGCGACGGTCTCGCGATGGATCGGCGCGTTGCCAAAGTTGGCCTCGCCGGCCAGCGCGCGGCGATGGTACAGGTGCATGTCGTGCTCCCAGGTGAAGCCGATTCCGCCATGCACCTGGATCGCCTCGCTGGTCACGTTCTTGGCCATGTCGGAAGCGTACGCCTTGGCCATCGGCACTGCGGTGGCCGCCTCGGCGAGCCTCTCATCCACCGTCCAGCAGGCGTAGTAGGTCAGCGAGCGCGCGTTTTCGACCGCGACCATCATGTCCACACACTTGTGCTTGACCGCTTGGAAGGAGCCGATGGGCTTGCCAAACTGCACGCGAGTCTTGGCGTAGTCCACCGCGATGTCGAGCGCCTTCTGCGCCGTGCCGACCATCTCGGCCGACAGCGCCGCAGTCGCGACGTCCAGTGTGCGGCGCAGCGGAGCCCATCCATGGCCTTCCTTGCCAAG
The DNA here is from genome assembly GCA_035650475.1 of Candidatus Binataceae bacterium. Classification (NCBI taxonomy): domain Bacteria; phylum Candidatus Binatota; class Binatia (SeqCode); order Binatales (SeqCode); family Binataceae (SeqCode); species Binataceae bacterium (SeqCode). The sequence continues at coordinate 55,602 of DASRHP010000004.1, read as the reverse complement.
CAGGTTGGCGCCGGGCACGGTGACGTTGTCGAATTTGACGTGGCACAGCCGGCGCGTCATATCGACTGTTTTCAGCTGCGTGACCGTGACGCCCTTCTCCCTGGCCGGCACCGCGAGCAGCGTCACACCGTTCTCACCGCCGCCGCCGCTGCGGGCGGCGACCACTATACAATCGGCGACGTGGGCGTCGGGCACGAAGAACTTCTCGCCCGAAAGCGCGTAGTCGGCGCCCTTTTTCGTGGCCTTAAGCTCGACCCCGCCGGCGTCGAAGCGCCCGGCGGCCTCGGCGACGGCGACGGTGGCGATGTACTCACCCTTAGCCATCTTGGGCAGCAGTTCATTCTTCTGCGCCTCGGAGCCGGCCTCGATAAGGATCGGCGCACCGAGCAGTGCGGCGGCAAAGAACGGCCCCGGGATGAGCGCTTTGCCGACTTCCTCGGCGATCACCGTCATGTCGAGAAAGGTGCCGCCCTGGCCGCCGTATTGCTCGGGGATGAGCAGCCCGGGCCAGCCCAGATCGACGATCTTGCGCCAGAAGGCCTGGTCGTGAGCGGTCTCATGCGCCATCATCTGGCGGACGAACTTGGTTGAACAGTTGTCGGCCAGGAAGCGCTTGGCCGCGTCGCGCAGCATCTCTTGCTCTTCTGAAAATCCGAAGTCCAACTTGGCTGTTCCTCCGTCGCCGGCTGGAATGCGCCCGGCCGCCCGGAACGCCGGGAGCGGCGGGCCAGCTCTGAGCTACCACTAACGCTTCCGGCGGCGCAAGCGCGCCGCTCCGATGAAGACCGCCGGCACGGTTCAAACGGCCGACTGCTGGTGTGGCGCAGATTCTTTAATGAAAGAAAAAAAGGCCTGACCATCATCGGGCAGGAAGGTCAGCCGTTCGCACCATCCGCCGCTGTGGTACTAGGCGCGCTTTTCCGAAACCAGCGCGAGCACGCCCGAGTACTGGAGCATCCCCGGATGCGCGCCGAGTGGACCGACCTCGAAGCCGGTGAAGAAGCCGGCCACCGGCAGATGGCCGAGGTAGCGCGCGATGTAGGCCGAGTCGTGATCGGGAATGTTGTAGAGCCCGGCACCGCGCGACACGCAATCGAAATATAATCCAAAGACCGGCGGCGCCGCCTCCGTGCGCTCCTTCAGTTCCTCGAGCGTGTCCTTGAGATCCTCGCGTGCGCGCTCGCCGTTGCGCAGCACGAAGCCGACCCGGTCGCCGATGCGTGGGCGATGGGCGACCGCGAGCACGCCGTGCTCGGCGCTGGCGCCGACGATGTTGCGCACCAGGTAGCTCCCGCGCGCCATCCGCTCGGCGCCGGGCTCGAGCGGAATGCCGAGAAAGATGAAGGCGGCCGCGCGCGGGAGGTCCTGGGCGAGCGGCCCGGCCGCCTCGGCGAAGACGTCGAAAGCGCGCCGGCCATCCAGCTCGACGAGGATATTGTCGCGCACGGCAGTGACAAGATGGGTCGCGCCAAGCGGCGTGCAGGCCTGTGTGGCGGCGACATTGAGCTCGAAATCGCCCGTGAGCAGCATCCCCGACACCGCGTTGGAGCTCACCGTGTCGCCGCAGAACTGGAAGGTCTCGCCAATCGAGCCGTCTTCGCTGGCGCCGCCGCCGACCACCGGCACGCCGGGAAGCTCGCGCACAAGCGCGCTCAACAGCGCGTCCGGCTCCATGTTGTAGGTGTCGGCGAACAGGCAGAGCAGGTTGTTGGGGCCGAGCGCTGGACGCACCGCTGCGGCCAGCTCTGCGGCGACCTCGCGCGGCCGCCCACGCAGCGAGGGGACGAAGATCCGCTTGGCGCTGAGCGACGTGCCCCCGAACACGATCACCGCCACCGCGGGCCCAGATTCGATCTCGTGTTCGGCCGCGATCACGCCCGCGCTAGAGCATCCGGCGACGTCGCGGGTGCGCGCCTCGACCGCGACCGTGCGCATCACCGAGGTAAAGGCCGCGCCGTGGGCGGTGGTCGCAAAGCACAGCGCACCGGCCGCATGATGCAGCCCGGCCTGGCGCATCGCCCTTTGGGTGGCCTCGGCGGCGGCGACCTTGGGATTGTTCGAGACCGAGTATCCGACTCCCGCGTTGACCATGGCCTCTGCCCTCAGCTTCCGCCTACAAAGCGCAGCAATTCAACCATGCGCCGGATCCCGTCGCCCAGCTGTTTGACCTCGATGCGCTCGTTGACGCCGTGCACGGTGCGCTCCTGCGCCGCAGTCAGTTCGATCGGGATGAAACCGTAGGAGATGACGTGCTGGGCGCGAAAATAGTGGCTGTCAGTAAAGCCTGCGATCATCGTGGGCACCACGGTCGTGCGGTTGTCGCGCCATGCGACCGAATCAATCGCGTTCATCAGGATCGAGCGGCGCGGCGAAGACACCGCCGGAAAATTGAGCAGCACGTCAACCTTGATGGTGTCGTCGTTGATCACGCGTTGGATCTTGTCGAGAAACCCGGCGGGGTCCTCACCCGGCAGCAGGCGGCAGTCGACCTCGGCCCACGCGGTGGCCGAGATCACGTTGGTCTTGTCGCTCGCGCCAAGCACCGTAGGTGCGATGGTGTCGCGGACCATTGCGTTGTAGCGTGCGTTGGCCAGAAAGTCGCGCCGCCACGCGTGCTTGCGGAGCGAAAGCACGAGGTTGTTGAATTCGTGCGGCCCGCCGTCGAGCTTTGCGATCGCACGAAAGTAATCGCTCACCGGATTGATGATGCGTATCGGCGGGCGGTACGCGATGAGCCGCTCGAGTGCGGCGACCAGATGAGTCAGCGCGGTGGCGTCGGGCGGCACTGCGGCGTGTCCGGCCTGTCCCTGGGCGGTCAGCCGAATCCACATCGGCGTCTTCTCCGCGATCGAAACCGCGTAAAAGCGATGGCCCCCCGGCGATAGCGTGATCCCGCCGCCTTCGTTGAGCAGATAGCCGGCGTCCGCGTAGATTTTCTTCTGGTGCTCGACGAACCATCCCGCGCCGTTGCGCCCGCCCTCTTCCTCGTCGCCGGTGGCGACGAACAGGATGTCGCGGTTGAGCAGAATGCCGGAGCGCTTGATCGCCAGCATCGCCATCAGCTCGATTACGCTCGGCCCCTTGTCGTCGATCGCGCCGCGCCCCCAGATCTCGCCGTCCTTTACCTCGCCCGAAAACGGCGGGACCCTCCACTGCTTGGGATCGGCGGGAACCACGTCCATGTGACTGAGCAGCACTATCGCCTTAGTGTCCTTGCCGATTCCGCGCAGGCGCGCCGCTACCACGCCGCGCCCCGGCGCCGGTTCCCATACCGTGGCCGGAATTCCGTCGGCGAGGAACTTCTCGCGAAGCATCCGCGCCGCGCTCAGCTCGTTGCCGGGCGGGTTGGTGGTATCGATCCGGATGTAGCGCGAGAGCAGCACGGCGGCTTCCTGGGTCAGCTTCTCCCAGTTGATCGGTTGAGGGGTCGGCGTCCGGGCGCCGGCCACGCCCTTGCCCGGCGGTGCGGGCTTCTCTGGCGGCGCTGGCGGCTCCGGCCGTGCGGCCTTGTGCGACGGGTCGATGGAGACGGATGCCGGCGGCACAGTCCGCTGGGCGGGCGCCGGTGCAGACGTCTGCGCCGGCTGCGCGTGCTGCTGTGCTCGCTCGGCCGACGGCGACGGTGACGGCGCCGCGGTGGCCGCCGCGGCCGCAATTGTCACGCAGACCGCGAGCACGAACGTAGCCAACGTCGCACCCGCGCGGCCAAGATCCGCGCGTGTGGGCATCCGCGGCGTGCGAATGAAATAGCCGTGATGGTCGGATTCGATCGCTCTCACCTGCGCGCAGGCGGTGGCGCTAGCGCTCGCCGAAGTTGAGGATTTCGATCACGCTTTGGAGGAATTGTGCGGCGGGCGCCCCGTCGATGATTCGATGGTCGAAGGTCAGACTCAGCGTCATCATCGAGCGCCGCGCGATCTCGCCGCGATGGATGACCGGCTTCTCGACGATGCGGCCGACGCCGAGGATGCCGGTCTCGCCCGGATTGATAATCGGGGTAAAGGCGTCGACGCCGTAGGTGCCGAGGTTGGTGATCGTGAAAGTCGCGCCGCTCACGTCCTCCAGGCGCAGTTTGCCGCCGCGCGCCCGCTCGCCGAGCTCGCGTGTGGCGCCGGCAATCTCACGCAGTTCCCTGCGGTCGGCCTCTTTCACCACCGGCACGATCAAGCCGTCCTCCAATGCCACCGCCATCCCGATGTTCACCTCGGACAGAATGACAATCGCGTCCTCGGCCAGGCGCGCGTTCATCCGCGGATGGCGTCTTAGCGCTCGGGCGGCGGCCTGGATGAGCATGTCCGTGTAGGTGCAGTCGAACTGGCGCACCAGCCGCTCGCGCAGCTCGACCGCCGCGCTCACGTCGGCCTCGGTGGTGATGGTGAGCTGGGCGCTCTCGCGCAGACTCTGCGTCATACGCTCGGCGATGGTCTTGCGCATCCCGCGCATCGGGAGCGTGCGCACGGTCGGCTTGGCTGGGACGGCCGGCGCGCCGGCCGTCCCAGCCGGCTGCTGCGCGGGCGCGCCGGCGCGCGCGGGTGCCGCCGCCGCGGTGGACGTGGAGCGCGCGGCAGTCGCCGCGCGCTCCACGTCCTCGCGCGTTATCCGCCCGCCGGGGCCGGTGCCGACGACGCCCGCAAGCTCGACACCGAGCTCAGCGGCGAGCTTGCGCGCGACCGGGCTAGCTGCACGTCGCCCGCCGCCGTCCTCCGACGGCGCAGGCGCGGCGGCGCTGGGCGCCGCCGCGTTGTCGGCGGGAGTGGACGCCGGCGCGCCATCCGCGTAGCGCGCCGCCACCGCGCGAATGTCCTCGTTCGGTTCGGCAATCACCGCGACCACCGTGCCGCACTCCACCGTGGCGCCCTCCGCGAACAGCACCGCGGCGAGCGTGCCGCCGGCAGGCGCCTCGACCTCGTAGAGCACCTTCTCGGTTTCGACTTCGTACACCGGCTCGCCGGCCCGCACCTGATCGCCCGGCGCCTTGAAGTAGCGCTGGATCGTGCCTTCGTGCATCGTCAGCCCGAACTTGGGCATGATCACTTCAACGGCCATCGGTGCTCACTTGTGCGCAGCGACGCGCCATCGGGCGCCGCCGATTCGGCGGACGCTCTGCGCAAAGCAGTGGAATTTTCAGCATCGGCCTCTTTGATGATCCAAGCGGACGGCAACCGCTCAATGCCCGGCCAGTTCGCGCACGGCAGCCTCGATGCGCGCCTCGTCGGGCAGCGCGGCCTTTTCCAGCGGCGGACTGAACGGAATTGGAACGTCGAGCGCGGTGACCCGCTTGGGCGGCGCGTCGAGCAGGTCGAAACCCTTTTCAACTATCAGCGCCACCAGATCGGCGGCCGCGCCGCCGCGCAGATGCCCTTCGTCGGCAATCACCACCCGATTGGTCTTTCCGATCGAAGTGAGAATCGCGTCCTCGTCGAGCGGAATGAGCGTGCGCGGATCGATGACCTCGACGCTGACGCCGTCGGCGGCAAGCTTCTCCGCCACCTTGAGCGCCTTGGGGACCATCGCCCCGATCGCGATCAGAGTCACGTTGTCGCCGGGGCGCTTGATCGCGGCCTTGCCGAGCGGCACCAGGTGGTCGCCCGCCGGGATTTCCTCGCGCAAGCGCCCAAGCGCGAGGTGCTCGAAAACAATCACCGGATTGTCGTCGCGGATCGCGCTCTTGAGCATGCCCTTCGCGTCGGAGGGCGACGAGGGCATCGCGAGCTTAAGCCCGGGCACACTGAGGAACTGCGCGTAGACGGTTTCCGAGTGCTGGGCCGCGGCACCGCCGGCCGCGCCGTACACGCAGCGGAAGGTGATTGGCAGCCGCGCCTGGCCGCCCGACATGTAGCGCAGCTTGGCGGCCTGGTTACAGACCTGGTCCATCGCGCAGTAGAAGAAGCTCGCGAACTCGACTTCGCAGATCGGCCGCGTCCCCGCCATCGCCGCGCCCACCGCCGCGCCGACGAAGCCGGCCTCGGCGATCGGCGTATTGCGCACGCGGTTAGGTCCGTACTTTTTGAACAGTCCGCGCGTGGCGCCAAAGGCCGCCAGCACCACGTCTTCGCCCATCACGAAGGTCAGTGGATCGCGCGCCATCTCCTCGTCGAGCGCCTGATTGATTGCCTGGATGTAGCTCACCTGGGCCATCGTCGTACACCTCTGCGGGCGTGGGCTGTGTCGCTCTCGGCGCCTGAGCTGCGTGCGTGCGGAGTCCCGGTGCGCGCCTCAGGCGAACACGTCGTCCGTCACCTCGGCGGGATCGGGCAGCGCGGCCTTGCGCGCGAACTCAACGGCCTCCTCCAGCTCGCGTTGGGTTTCGGCTGTGATCCGGTCCAGTTCGCCGCGGCTCAGCTTGCCGCCTTCGAGCATGAACTGCTCGAAGCGCATGATCGGGCACCTCTTCTTCCACTGCTCGATTTCGGCCTCCTCGCGGTAGCCGTTGGGGCCAAGGAATGCCTGCTCGCCGACGACGTGCCCCTCCCATCGGTAGGTCTTGCATTCGAGCAGCGTCGGACCCTCGCCCGCGCGCGCCCGCGCAACCGCTTCGCTCGCGTAGCGGTAAACTTCGAGCACGTCGTTGCCGTCCACGATATAGCCCGGGATCGCATAGGCTTGCGCGCGCGTCGCGATGTCCTTGACCGAGGTCACGGTCGCCATCGGGGTGAATTCGCCGAAACCGTTGTTCTCGCAGACGAAGACCACCGGCAGCTTCCAGATCGCGGCGAGGTTGAGCGATTCGTGGAAGGTGCCCTCGTTGGAGGCGCCATCGCCGAAGAAGCAGGCGGTTACGTCGTCGCGCCCGGCGATCTGCGCCGCCAGCGCGGAGCCGACCGAGATCGGCAGTCCAGCGCCGACGATGCCGTTGGCGCCGAGAATGCCGAGCGAGAAGTCCACGATGTGCATCGAACCGCCCTTGCCTTTGCAGTAGCCCTCGCGCTTGCCGTACAGCTCGGCCATCATCTGCGCCAGCTTGCCGCCCTTGGCGATGAGATGGCCGTGGCCGCGATGGGTCGAGGTGATGCGGTCGGTCTTGCGCAGCGCCGCGCACACGCCGGTCGCGCTGGCTTCCTCGCCGATCGAGACGTGAACGAAGCCGGGCAGCTCGTTGGCGAGCGCCAGGTCGCGCACGCGCGACTCGAACTGCCGAATCCGCTGCATCGAGCGGTACATGTCGAGCAGAAGGTCCTTGCCCAGGTCCATCGCGAAGCCTCCCGATGATTGCGTTGGGCGCCCGGCGGCACCGGCGTGAGCGAAAATATGCCCTAACGACGCAAGCGTCAAACCGCCCGCGCGGTTTCATCGCGACGCGGCGGACGTGCTAGAAATCCGCCCGCGATGTTGCCCGACCGCAACTGGGTGCGCAACCTGCCGCCCCATCCACGCACCCGCCCCACGCCGCCGCCGCTGACCCGCGCCACGGTCGGCCGCGCAATTCGTATCCTGCGCCGGGAGGCAAAGGGATGGCGCGCGCCGGTCATCGCGCTGGAGGCGGCCGAGCGCGGCGACCCCTTCCGCACGCTCATCGGGTGCATCTTAAGCCTCAGGACCAGGGACGAAACCACCGCCGAGGCCGCGCCGCGGCTGTTCGCCCGCGCCGATACGCCGCAGGCAATGCTGGCGCTGGGCGAGCGCGCGATCGAGCGACTGATCTATCCGGTCGGCTTCTACCGCACCAAGGCCGCGGTTATCGTCGGGATATGCCGCCAGCTGCTGGAGCGTTTCAACAGGCGCGTACCGGACACCATCGAGGCGCTGGTGACCCTCAAAGGGGTCGGGCGCAAAACTGCCAACCTGGTCGTCACCCAGGCCTACGGCAAGCCCGGAATCTGCGTCGATATCCACGTCCATCGGATATCCAACCGATGGGGCCTTATCAGGACGCGGACCCCCGAGCAGAGTGAAACGGCGCTGCGAGCCGCGCTGCCGCGCCGCTATTGGATCGAATACAACAGTCTGCTGGTGGCCTTCGGTCAGACCATCTGCCAACCTGTCTCGCCGTGGTGCTCGCGATGTCCGGTCGAGCATCTGTGCCCTCGAATCGACGTGGCGCGCGCGCGCTGAGTCGAACGCTCCCGCATCACGGCGGCGCGACGGACTTCTTCTCTCTCAACCAACGAGGACCGCGCACATGAACCAGGAAATCGGATTCGTCGGGCTGGGCGCGATGGGTGCGCCGATGGCGGCCAATCTGCTCACTGCGGGATACAAGCTTCGCGTCTATAACCGCACCGCCGCTAAGACCGATGCGCTGGTAGCGCAAGGCGCGGCGCGCGTCGAGAGGGCGGGCGACGTTGCTGCGCCGGGCGGAATTGCGATCACGATGGTCGCCGACGACGCCGCGCTGGAAAGCGTCACCGCTGGCGCGGGCGGGCTTGCCGAGCGGCTGGGACGCGGTGGAATTCATATCTCGATGAGCACGGTCGCGCCGGCGACCGCGCGCCGCCTGGCGCAGCATCACGCCGTCTGCGGCGGCGTCTATGTCGCCGCGCCGGTGTTCGGCCGCCCCGACGCGGCAAGGGCGAAGCGGCTGTGGATCGCGACCTCCGGACCGGCGGCGTACAAGGCGACGGTGCGGCCGCTGCTCGAAGCGATGGGTCAGGCGATCTTCGACTTCGGCGAGGACCCGGGGGCCGCGAACGTCGCCAAGCTATGCGGCAACTTTCTCATCGCGGCAAACCTCGAGGCGATGGCCGAAGCGTTCGCGATGGCCGAGAAGCAGGGCGTCGATCGCGTCGCGGTCGCCGAGATGCTCGCCAAAACTCTCTTCGCCTGCCCGATCTACCTCGGCTACGGCAAGGCGGTGGCGGAGAAGCGCTTTACCCCGGTGGGATTCCGCATGCCGCTCGGGCTGAAGGATGTCGAGTTGGCGCTGCGCACGGCGGCCGAGGTGACGATGGCGTTGCCGACGGCGAGCCTGGTGCGCGATCGGATCCTGACGAGCCTCGCCAAGGGACGTGAGGATATGGATTGGTCGGCGCTCGCGCTGAGCGTGCTCGACGACGCCGGCCTCGGTCATCAGCGCGGCTGACACGCCGTAGCCGGGCGGACGAATGTGCGGCGCGAGGATTTTCGATGAGACTCGCGAAGCTGGTGGTCGGTGTGCTCGCCGCGCTGTTTTGCTTGTGGCGTCCGGACGCGGGCGCGACCGACTTTTACGAGCTCCAGATCTATACCGTCGACACCACGCCGGAGGGCCGCTGGTGGCTTGAGCTGCACAGCTCCAATGTAAGTTCGGCAACCGGCGCGGAGTCCAAACAGAACCTACCGCTGTATCAGATTCACAACACGCTGGAGCTGACCTACGGCCTGCTGCCGTGGCTGGAAGTCGGCCAGTACCTGTGCACGGCGCGGCTGGACCGCGGCATTTACGAATACGCCGGCGGACGCACCAAGGTCCATTTCGGCGTGCCATTCACCGAGTCGTGGCCGGTCGCATTCGGGGTCAATGTCGAGTTCGATTACATGCGCCGCGACGCAGTGGACGATCCGCTGACGCTGGAGGTGATGCCGATCGCGCAAGCACGGATCGGACGCTGGTTTATCGTCGGCAACTTCACCTTCGGCAAACAGTTCAGCGGGCCCGGCACGCATCAGGGGCTCGGCCTGGAGCCCGCGGGGCAGCTAAGCTACGCGGTCAATGACTGGCTGGAGCCAGCGCTGGAGTACTACGGCGATTTGGGACCGCTCGCCGATCTACCGCGGCTCTCCGAACAGCAACAATTCCTGGTGCCCGCCGTCAACCTGCATCTCATTCCACGGCTCGAGCTCAACTTCGGCTTCGGCATTGGACTGACCAGCCAGCAGCGCGGCCGCTTCTTCAAGGGCACCGCCGGATGGTTGTTCTGAAGCAACCGCATGCTTCCCGGTGCCTGACTGCGCGCTCCGTAAACCGGATTTGAAGTTGCGCTCCTCGGAGGGCTAAATTATTGTTGTCAATACGTCTTCGCCGGTCTGTGCAGGGCGCGAGGCGGGTCCCTCAATGCCGTACCGAGCGGAAGAACCGCAGGGCGAGGAGAAGTTTCGGCTCATCCTGGGCCAGATAGCTTCGATCCGGCTCCGGCTGAACGCGCTGGCCCTTCAGCATGGGTTGTTCGGCGCCCTGACGTTCGTCCTGTGCGCCGCCGCGCTGGCGGTGGCGGCGGCGTTTCTCGTAGGCGCCCTCACTTTCCTGACACTCGCGCTGATTGCCGCGGTGGCCGCGGTGATCGGCGTGGCGAACAGCGTGCGCGCAGCCTGGCGGATGCACGCCAGCGAGGAGCGCGCGGCGCGCATCGCCGACGAGCGTGCGGCGCTCAAGGGCCGGCTGACCACGATGGTCGGCGCGGCGCGCGGCGGGCAGCGCTCGGCGCTGTGGCCGTATCTGGTCGAGGATACGCTGGCGCTGCGCGAGGAGTTCGCGCCGTCGAGGGTTCAGCCGCGACCGATCTCGCGATGGCTGTACTCGGCGCTCGCCTCCGCCGCGCTCGCCGCGCTGGTCTTTCACTTCGCCTTGGGCGCGCGCAAAGCGCGGCTGAGCGCGAACCAGAAGGCCGTTCCCGGCGAGGCCGCGATCGATCTCGGAGACCTCGACATCCGCCCCGCCGATCCTTCGGCTGCCCAGAGCGCCCAGATCGACGCCGACCCCGCAACGCTTAAGAAACTCGCCGATAAGCTGGCCAAGGCGCAAAGCAGCGCGCAGCACAACGGCCCGGCCTCGCGCCTGATGGCCGACGCACGCGACGTCGCCAGCGCGCTCCAGAACAAGCTGACCGGCGGCAAGCCTCCCGTGCGATCGCCCGCACGGCTCAAGATCACCGACAAGAGGGGCAACGACGCCGCCGCCCCGGCGGGCAGTCCCGGCGAGCAGACTGCGGAGCGCCGGCAGAAGCAATCGCAGCAGGGCCAGGAGAATGGCTCAGGCCAGGGCGCCGGTGACAGCCAGTCGGCGGGTCCGAGCCAGCCCTCCAACGGCGCGCCGAATCCGGGGATGCCCGACCTCAGCGGCCTGGCCGCTCTCAAGGGGCTTAACGGCGACGAGCCCGGCGCCAACGACGCGCCCTCGGCCCAGCATCCGTCGCAAGACCAGACCCGGCTCGCCGATGCTGGGCCCAACGGCGGCGGTGGAGCCAACCATGGCTCGGGGACCGACCCCGACCATCTGTTCGGCGACGCCGACAAGCCGCCGCTGGGCAACGACACCTTCAAGATTCCGATCGAAGCCCAACCCTCGGATGAGGGTTTCAGCGACTCGGCGCCGGCCTACGTGCCCGCCCGGGTCAAGAGCAAGCTCAACGCGAGCCAGTATCCTGACGAGCCTTTCGAACGCGCCTCGGTGCCGGTGGCCGACCGCGTGACGATCAAACGGGTATTTGAACGATGAATGCAGTCGCCACCCTCGAAGCGCCCAGCGTCGCCGACTTCGCCCGCACCTTCCGCCGCATCCAGGCCGAGATTCACAAAGTCATTATCGGCCACGAACAGGCGGTCGAAGAACTGCTCAGCGCGCTCTTTGCCGGCGGCCACGTTCTGATCGAGGGCGTGCCCGGTACCGGCAAAACCACCCTGGTCAAGACGCTGGGGCTCGCGCTCAACCTGAGCTTCAACCGCATCCAGTTCACCGTTGACCTGATGCCCGCCGATATCACGGGCACCCGCGTGATCGTCGCCGGCGAAGACGGCCGGCGCGAGTTCGCCTTCCAGCCGGGTCCGGTGTTCTGCCATATCCTGCTCGGCGACGAAATCAACCGCGCAACTCCCAAGACCCAGTCGGCGCTGCTCGAGTGCATGGCCGAATTGCAGGTCACGGTCGCCGGCACCAGCTACGCGCTCAAGCCGCCCTACTTCGTGATGGCGACGCTCAACCCGATCGAGATGGAAGGCACCTATCCGCTGCCCGAGGCCCAGCTCGACCGCTTCCTATTCAAGGTCAAGCTGGAGTATCCGGACGAGGGCCAACTGGTGCGGATCGTCTCGAGCACGACCGGCCCTGAGGAGGCCGGGGTGGAAGCGGTTTTTCCGGTCAGCGAGGCGGCCGAGCGGATCGAGGCGCTTAAGCATCTGGTGCGCGAGGTGATGGTGGCGCCGGCGATCGAGCACTACACGGCGCGGATGGTGCGCGCGACGCAGCCCGGCGGTTCGCGCTTCGTCGGCCAGCAGCGCAACGGTTTGCGGGTGGACGCGGTGGACCGCTACGTCGGCTTCGGCTCCAGTCCGCGCGGCGCGCAGGCGTTGATCATGGGCGCCAAGGTGCGCGCGCTGCTCGACGGCCGCGCCAACGTCGCCTACGAGGACATCGACCAGGTCGCACACGCCGCTCTCCAGCATCGCATCACCCTGAACTACGCGGCCCACTCCGACGGCATCGACGCCAGCCACATCGTCGAGCGCGTCATTCAGGCGGTGCGCCCCACCCGCGCCTGAAGCGGACTGGCTGCGATGCTCGAGGCGCGCGCATTCGAGCCCGACTTTCTGCGCCGGCTGGACGGCCTGATGCTCGGGGTCCAGCGCGCGCGCACCGTGCGCGCCGGGCGGCGCACGCTCGGCCGTGTGCAGGGGCTCGGCATCGAGCCCGAAAATTTCAGGGAATACACCGAGGGCGACGACCTGCGCTTTCTCGACTGGAACGCTTTCGCGCGTCTCGACGAGCTGATGATCCGCACCTTCCGCGCCGAGCGCGAAGTCGAGGTCACCATCCTGGTCGACGCCAGTGCCTCGATGGGCGTTCCGGCGGGGGACGATAAGCTCGGACTCGCCCTCGGCCTGGGCGCGGCGCTCGCGTACGTCGCGATGGCGAGCAACGACGCCGTGCGCCTAGGCATCTTCACCGCCACCCGGATGGGCGGAACGCGCCTGCACAACTCGCCGTTCCATCGGCGGCGGGAACTTTACCCAGCCTTTCGCCCCTTCGTAACCGGCGTGCGCTGCGGCGGCGAGACGCGAATGGCCGACGCGGTGGGTCGCCTGCTCCTGGAGCGCCGCGGGGGCGGGGTCGCCATCCTGATCTCTGACTTCCTGGTTTCGGCGGGCGAATACCAACAGGCGCTCGATCGCCTGCTCGCCGCGCGTCACGAGGTCAAAGTGGTGCACGTCCTCGGCGAACGCGAGGCCAACGGCGACTATCCGCCTGGCAGCTACCGCCTGCGCGACTCCGAGAGCGGCGAAATCTGCGAGGTGGCGATTGGGCCTGCGGCGGCCCAGGCCTGCCGGCGACGGGCCGAGCGGCTGTCGAGCGAGCTGGCCCAATACTGCGCCAACCACGGCGTCATTTACTCGCGGGCCTTCGGCGCGGCCCACTTCGAAGAGATCATCATGCGCGAGTTCCCGCGCCTGGGCGTGATGAGGTAGCGATGGGTCTGCTCAATCCGCGCAACCTCGTCTATCTTGCAAGCCTCGCGGTACTGGTCGCGATCTACCTGCGCGCGCGGGCCAAGCCGACTCTGGAAGTCTCCAGCCTGATGCTGTTCGAGGAACTGTCGGCGCCGATGGCGAGCTCGCGCGTGTTGCGCACCGATCTTCTGTTCTGGCTCGAGGCCGCGGCGCTGGGCGCGCTCGCGATGGCGTTGGCGGGGCTGTACGTGCTGCGCCCGCCGCCCCCGGCGCATCATGCGCGCCGCGCGTTCGTTTTCGACCTCGGCGCGGGGATGAGTGCGCGCGACGGCCGCACCACACGCATCGAAGAGGCCCGCCGCGCGGCGCTCGACCTTGTCAATTCGGCGCGGCCCGGTGATTCCTTCAGCGTGATCGGCTATGCGCTCGAAGCCGCGGTACGCCAGGCGCCCAGCGCGCATCAGGCCGCCGTCCGCCGCACGATCGAGGCGCTTCAGCCGATGGCGCTGCCCGCGCGCGCGGCCGCGCTGCGGACGGCCCTGATGGAAGCGCGCGGCGCTGCCGAGATCGACGTGTTCGCCGACCGCCCGGCGACCGGCGATGCGTTGAGCGCGGCCGGGCCCGGTGTGCGCGTCCATTTCCACCAGGTCGGTGCGCCGCAGGGCAATCTCGCGATCATCGCGCTCGAATCCGGAGCGGTCGGCTCTTCGCAAGGTCATCTGATCGTGCGCAACCTCTCCGAGCAGGCGCGGCTGTGCGAGCTGACGGTTGATCTCGACAGCAAGGAGGTGCTTCACATCACGACCGTGCTCGACCCGCGCGGCCAGTCGGTGGTGCCGTTCGGGCCGCTCAAACACGGGGGCGTGGTTCACGCCCACATTTTGACCCCCGATCCGTTGGCCGCCGACAACGAGCGCTGGGCCTACGCGTCCAACGACAAGCCCGATAAGGTGCTGGTGCTTTCGCCCGATCCCGACGTGCGCGACGATCTGGCGCGCGTGCTGCTGGCGGTGAACCAGAATCTCATCGTGACGACGGCCGACCCGGCCAAGTTCAGGCTGGCCGGCACGCCGCGCTATCGTCTCGCGGTGATCCACGACGCCTACGACCCCGGCATTGACGCCGCCGCGCGCCTCGTCATCTATCCGCAACCGTGGCTGGAGCATTCCCCGCCGCCAGCCGGACAGCTGCCCGTGGTGGGCAGCGTGGCGATGGCCGAGATGCAGGAGCGTGGCGCTGACCAGACGCTGGGCCAGCCGCTGCTGCTCAGTCCCGCACGTATCCTCGCGCTGCCCTCGTGGATGTCGGTGGTCGCGCGCGGCACCGACGCGGCCAGCAGCGCCTCTTTCGCGCTCGCCGCCTTCGGTTACGACGCGCGCGGCGCCACCGGACTGCTAGCCTTCAACGTGCGCGACCACCTGCTGCTCGATCCCGACAAACTCGAAGCGCTGGTTCTGACCATCGACATGGTCAAGCGCCTGCTCGCCCCGCAGGAGTTGCAGATTGTTTCGACCGGCGACGCGGTCAGCGTGCCGGCGAGCGCCAGCGCAACAATCATCGCACCCGACGGCTCGGCGCACACGGTCAGGGCCGACGCGATCGGCCGCGTCCATCTGCGCCCGCTCGAAGCCGGACGCTACGAGATCGTCTCAAGCGCCGGACGCAGCGTGGTTTACGCCAACTACTTCGACGCCGCCGAGTCGGACATCTCGGCCGCGGCGTCCGCCAGGCCGGCGCGGCCCTCTGCTCCCGCGCGGCCGACCACGAAAGCGGAAAGCGCAGGCACAATGCATGTCGCGCCGCTTGCGCCGTGGCTGATCGCGCTTGCGCTGGCTGCGATGCTGGTCGAGTCAGCGTTGCTCGCGCGCAAGGCGATGCGCTGGAGGGTACGGAATGTTTGAGCGGCCGGAGCTGCTGTGGCTGCTGCTCGCCGCCCCGCTGGCCGCAATTCCGGGCGTGATGGCGATGCGGGCGGGGCGATGGGCCGCGGGCGGCGCGGCGGCCGCGCTGCGCCTGGGCCTGATCGTGGCCCTAGTCGCGATGCTCGCCGGCCTCCGTCTGCCGCTCAGGATGCCCGCGCGGCGGATGGCGGTGGTCGTGGCGATGGACGCCTCGCGCTCGCTTGCCCCCGATCAGCTGCAGTGGATGCGCCACAAGGTGGCGGCGCTGCGCGCCGCGATGGATCCGCGCGACCAGCTCGCCGTGATCGAGTTCGGCCGGAGCACCCGCCTGGTCTCGCCGCTGGGCGATCCGCGGATGGCGACCGGCGCAGTCCCGCGCGCCGACATCGATCCCGGTGGCACCGACATCGCTGCCGCGCTCACCACAGCGCTCGGCCTGATGCCCGCGCGCGCCGAAAAACGCATCTTGCTTTTGAGCGATGGCAATGAGACCCAGGGCCATGCGGCTGCGGAACTGCCCGCGCTAATCGAGCAGGGCGTGCGACTGTACGCGGCCTCGCCGCCGCCGTCGTCCGCAGGACGCGTCGCGCTGGTCGATTTCCAGGCGCCGACCCCGGTGCGCGAGCACGCCAGCTTCGCGCTCAGGCTCGACGTTCTGAGCGAGGCGCGCGCGCCGGCGGCGGCCAAGGTGCGCCTGTTGAGCAACGGCCGCGAGCTCGGCCATCGCGAGGTCGTCCTCCAGCCGGGCTTCAACCGTTTTACCTTGCCCTACCGCATCGACCACTACGGCGCCTACCTGCTGACGGCCGAGGTCGAGGGCGCACCGCCGCTCACCACGGTCAACCCGCGGGCCGAGACCGCGGTCTCGGTGATCGGGCCGCCACGCGTGCTGGTGGTGTCGGCCACGCCGCCGGACAGCCTGCTGAGCGCGCTGCGCTTGCGCCAGTACGACGTCCAGGAGGCACCGCCGCACGCACTGCCCGATAATCCGGAAGCCTACCTATCCTACCAAGCAGTGATCCTGGTGGACGTGAGTGCAGCGGCGCTGCCAGCCGCGGTGCAGGGGGCGCTGGCGCGCTACGTCGGCGACTACGGCGGCGGCCTGGTGGTGACCGGCGATGCGCTGCGCGATCAGAAATTCCACGACGGTCAGCTGGAGAAGACGCTGCCGATTAACTTCGCGCCACAGCCGCCGCCGCCCTCACGCGAGCCAATCGCGGTGTACCTCCTGATCGACCGCTCCAACTCGATGAGCTACAACTCGCGCTACCCCGCGGTGCGCGACGGCGAGCGCATCCGTTACGCCAAGGAGGCGGCGATCGCGCTGCTCAACCAGCTCGACGACACCGACTACGCGGGCGTTATCGCCTTCGACTCCGAGCCCTACGTGCTCGCGCATCTCGGCCCCGTGGGCGAGAACCGCAACGACCTGATCAAACGCATCGAGCGCCTGGAACCCGGCGGCGGCACCGATTTCAAGGAATCGCTCGAGATCGCCGAGCGGGAGATCCTCGCCAGCGGGATTCCGGTTCGCCAGGTCCTGCTGCTGACCGACGGCGACACCAACCGCCAGTACCACGATCACGATCAGCTGATGGCCGATTATGGAAAGCAGCACATTCCGGTCTCGACCATCCGCATCGGCCCCGACCTCGAAAACCTCCGCCTGCTTCAGGATTTCGCCAAGGTGACCGGCGGCACCTTTTACCGCGTCGAGGACATTCGCAAGCTCCCGCTCCTGCTCGTCCGCCTGACCCATCAGGCGATCTCCGACCGCCGCCGGCGCGAAACTCACCTCGAATACGCCGGCGAAAGCTCGATCCTGGCCGGGATCAGCCCGCGCGAGATTCCGCCGATCGGGCTGTTAGCGACCACCGTGCCCAAGGACGGCGCTGCGGTGCCGCTGCGGATCCGCCACGCCGACAGCTCTTCGCCGCTGCTTGCCGCCTGGCAATACGGGCTGGGACGCAGCGCCATCTTCGCCGCCGACACCGACTCGACCGCCTCGCTCAGCTGGGTGCGATGGAACCGCTACGCCGAGTTCTGGTCGCAGCTGACGAGCTGGGTGATGCGCCAGGGCGACTCGGGGCTGTTCAGCCTGCGAATCGTCAATGCGCCCGGCGGCGTCCTGCGCCTGGAGGCTGAGAAGGCCGACAGCCAGCCGGTCAATAACCTGGTCTGCCGTATCACGGGCGCCGGCGGCGCGCTCGACGTGCCGATGACGGAAGCCGGACGCGCGATCTACACCGGCGAATCGGCACCACTGCGCCGCGGCAAGTACAACGTCACCCTGATGACCAAGGACGGCGACACCGAGCGCGTGCTGGTCCGGCGGGAGGTTGCGGTGCCCGGCTCCGCCTCGCCCGACGAGGCCGAGTTGCGGCTGCGGCCGTCCAATGTCGGGCTCCTGCAGCGGCTGGCGCAGGCGACCGGCGGCGCGGTCAATGCCACTCCGGCCGAGGTCCTGCGCCATCGCGGCGCGCTGGTCACCGTTTATCGCAGCGCCGACCCCTACCTGCTGCCGTTGGTGATCGCGCTTATCCTGGGCGAGGTCTTTGTGCGCCGCCGCTTCCTCGGTGACTGAACCGTCAGCTCCCTCCCCGGTCAAAGGCCGAAGGTCGGCAGAGACGCAGGCTTCGGCCTGCGCCGCTCGGAAGAGAGGTCATATTTCCGGGGCACGGGCTTTAGCCCGTGGGCCAGAGCGCGCTTCAGCGGCGGCGAGCGGCGAGCTTCCCACCCAGTTGCGCAAGGCGCTCGGCCGCCGCGGCCAACGTCTGGTCGCTCTTGGAGAAAGTGAAGCGCAGCATTCGCCTGCCGAGCTCGGCGCGATGGTAGAAGCTCGAACCGGGCACCGCAGCGATGCCGACCTGGTCCAGGAAGAAGTCGGCGGCCTCCAGGTCGTCGTGAAATCCGAGTTCAGCGACGTCGGCCATGATGTAGTAGGCACCCTGCGGGATCCAGCAGCGCAGCCCGGCACCACGCAGCGCACCGAGCAGCGCCGCGCGCTTGCGCTCGTACATCGCGCGCAGCTCGGCGTAGAACGCCTCGGGCATCCGCAGCGCCACCGCGCCCGCCTCCTGAAGCGGATGCGGCGCGCCGACGGTGAGGAAGTCGTGGACCTTGCGGATTGCGCCGGTCAGCCGCTCGGGCGCGACCACGTACGCCAGCCGCCATCCGGTTATCGAGTAGGTCTTCGACAACCCGCTTATCGTGATCGTGCGTTCGCCCATCCCGGGCAGGCTCGCGATCGACAGATGGCGTGCGCCGTCGAAGATGATGTGCTCGTAAATCTCGTCGGTTATCGCGAGCGCGTCGTGGCGGCGGCAAAGCTCTGCGATCAACTCCAGCTCGGCGCGGCCGAAGACCTTGCCGCTGGGGTTGTGCGGCGTGTTGATCACAATCGCCTTCGTCCGCCGACCGAAAGCCGCCTCCAGCTCGCCGCGGTCGATTGCAAAATCGGGCTCGCGCAGCGCGACGTAACGCGCAGTGGCGCCGGCCAGGATCACGTCGGGGCCGTAGTTTTCGTAGAACGGCTCGAAGATGACGACCTCGTCGCCCGGGTTGATGACCGCCAGCATCGAGGCCACCATTGCCTCGGTCGCGCCGCAGGTCACGGTGACGTTGCGATCGGGATCGCATTCGATGCGATTGTAGGCGCGCACCTTGTCGGCGATCGCGCGCCGGAAGTTGGGCGAGCCGTGCGTGATCGCGTACTGGTTGTAATCCTCGTCGATCGCGCGCTTGGCCGCCTCCTTGAGCTCGGCCGGGGCGGCGAAATCGGGGAAGCCCTGCGCAAGGTTGACCGCCCCGCACGCCAGCGCGCGGCGAGTCATCTCGCGGATGACCGATTCGGTGAAAAATCGCGTCTTGTGGGAAACCTCGCTGGCCATCGTCGACCCAGTCTAAGGGATGAGCGCGGCGCCCGCCAAGCCCGCGCAGGGTCGGCACACACACTCGCCCGTGCCCGCCGGCGTCCCGGAACGCGCAGGCCAGAATGCGCGAGGCCGGCAGCCGTAGCCGCGGCTGCCAGCCTCAGCCTATTGGTTGCCTAGGGAATCCTAGTGCCCGACTTCACTGGCACGCAGCTCTTCGAGCTGCGCGGCGCCCTGCTGCAAGCGCCACTCATCGATCGCTTCAACGTTGAAGCGCCAATCACTGCCAATTTTGAAGCCCGGCAGCTGTCCCTTCTTGAGCAGGCGGTAAATGGTCGAGCGGTGCACCCGCAGGTACTCCGACAACTCGTTCACCGTCAGCACCTTCGCGCCAGTCAGAGCCATCTTCCAATCCCCTTTGCCGCAACTGATCCCATCCCCAACCGCCAATGCCGGGGCCAGCCTAATTCGACCAAACTGCGCCCTTATTGTGCATTATTAGGATAGATACCGCACTAATGAAAGAAGCGCGGTAGGCGTCTAACGCAGATTTTTTGAGGCAGCGCTCCGACTCTACGCGCTTAAGAGATATTATGAGCCTAATAACATCTTATAACATGAAATTCAGTGCCTGGATGAAAGACTCTTGCGATTGTTTAATCGGGCCTTCGCGCTTTCGCCATCGCTCATCCAAGGCTTGGCGGCTTGTCGGACGCCGCCGACGCGAATAGCTTCGATCGCCGATGGCGGCGCGCGTGCGTATCGGAGCCTCAGGCTTCAGTTACAAGGAATGGCTGGGCGGATTTTACCCGGCGAAGCTGCCGGGGGCACGGATGCTCGCCTTCTACGCTGAGCGGCTGCCGACCGTGGAGATAAACTATACGTTCCGTGCAATGCCGCGGCGGGCGATGCTGGAGCGCTGGGCCGAGCAGACGCCGGCTGATTTTCGCTTCGCGCTTAAGGCCCCGCAACGCATCACCCATATCGCCCGCCTGCGCGACGCCGCCGACAGCCTCGGCTATTTCGCCGACACTGTGACGGCGCTGGGCGAGCGCCTCGGCCCCACCCTCTTCCAGTTGCCGCCCGACCTCAAACGCGACGACGGGCTATTACGCGACTTTCTGGCGGTGGTGGGCGGCCGTCTGCGCCCTGCTTTCGAGTTCCGCAATCGCTCATGGTTCGCCGACTCCGTACTTGAGGTCCTCGCCGACGCTGGCGCCGCGCTCTGCATCGCCGAAAGCGACCGCCTCAAGAGCCCGATCGAGTGCACCGCGCCGTTCGTGTACGCGCGGCTGCGTATGGAGAGCTACGATGACGCCGCGCTGAAACAATGGGCGGAACGGCTGGGGCGGATGCGTGCCGAGGTCGACGAAATATACGTGTACTTCAAGCACGAGGCCGCGGCGCCGGCCTTGGCCGCGCGCCTGACCGGCATGCTCACCGATGGCGCTTGAGGAAGCCTCGGTCGCGCCCGCGCTGCCGCCCGCGGGCGAATACCGCTACGAGTTGCGCCGCGCGGGCGAATTGATCGCCGTCGAGGAGGAGACGCTCGCGCGCGAGCGCTTGCGGGGCGCACGGCGCACGCCCGACGGACTCAATCGCCATGAGGTTGACGCTCGCCTCGCGGAGGCAAGTGGGCTCATCGTTGCGGTCGCCGTCCGCTACCGGCGCGGCCCGTTCTCGCGCAGCGCCGACTACGAAACCGCCGACGACATCATCCGCGGCCATCTCAGCGCGGTCGGCGGACGCGAGAGCGTAAGCGCCAAGCTCGGGCGGATGCGCGAGGTGGACGCCGATCTCGTCGTGTGCAAGGCGTTGATAATCGCGCGCGCGCGCGCCCGCGGGCAGGCGCGATGGATCGGGCGGGTGGCGACGATCGACCCCGCCACGCTCATCGTAAATTCCTACAAGCAGACCTATCGGCGGCGCGATGAGGCGGGCCGGCGCTGGATTTTCGAGCCCCGGATGGGCGACGCCGACGAGATCGAAATCGACGATGCCGGACGGGTCGTGCGGTACCGCGCGCGCGACGGGGTCGAAACTGTCCTGGTGAGTTTTGCGCCCGAGCGCGCGCGCTGAGCGCCCGCGCCGCCTAGGCGGCCATCCGGTCGCGCGGCATCCGGCAGTCGCCGTCGAAGGTCGCGCCTTCGTTGAGCACCAGGCTCGGCGTGTTGACGGTGCATCGCAGCCGCGCGGTGGGCAGCGCCTCCAACCGCTGACGCACGGTGATCTCGCCGCTGACGGTACCGGCGATGGTCAGACGCGTCGCGGTGATCTTGGCTGAAACCACCGCCCCCTCGGCGATCACGATCTCGTCGCCGACGATTTCCCCCTCGGCCTCACCCTCGATGCGGACGGTGCCGTGAAAGTGAAGCTTGCCCGAGAGCTTGGTGCCTTTGCCGATCCGCGACTCTTCCGTGCCTGCCATCGCTCCCCCCTAAGGCCGCAGCCAACGTCGCCGAAAGACTATGACGCCAATCGCTGCCGCGTGCAAACCTTGCCGTTGGATCGATGACTTCCGTCGCCGCCCCGGAACCGAATAGACTCGGGCAGCGTTATCCGAGGAGACCGGGAGGTAGTCATGCGCAATGCCCCACGAGGCGCCGCGCTCGCCGGTGCAGCTCTTCTCCTCGCCGCTGCGGGCATCTCAGGCCGCGCGCTCGCCAGGGAGCGGCAGCCCTCAGCCAAGCCCGCCGCGGCCGCGAGCGACGAAGTGGAATCGGGAGTTTACGGCTTTTCGGGCGCGATCAAGGGCGGGAGCGCGCTGTCGGGCGTGATCGGCGAGTGCATCTGGATCTACGACGCCGACAACAAGAAGCTGGTCGCAACCGGCGACTGTGACCAGGGCAATTTCCGCGTCGCGCTCAAGCCCGGCGAGTACGTCGTGCGCGGTCCCGGCGGCAACCAGAAGATCGACGTCAAGCCGCATCAGTGGGTCAAAATCAAATCGCTGGTCGAGCTCCCGGGATCGCTGTAATTCCCCGTCAAAGAAGCTTTCCGGCGAGCATGCGAAGGGCGGCCTGGCCGTCCCTGCCGAGCCGCCGTTCAATCTCCTTCTGTGCCGTGCTCCAGGCCGCAAACGCGCGGACGACAAGCATACGGCCCTGGCGGGTCGCTGCTATCCAGTGGCTCCGTCTGTCGCTGTCCGGGGCGAGCCTCAGCCACCCGCGCCGCCGCATCCGTTGCACGTTTCGGCTCAGCGTCGACTCGTCCATCCTGAGCCGTTTGCAGAGTTCGGCGGGGCGAGCCCGTGGGCGCAGCGACGCCGCAACCAGAACGTTTAGTTGGCTCGCCTTCAGATCGAGCGGGGCCAGCGCGTCGTCGTAAATTGCGCTGACGACCCGATTGAGCATCCGGACCCGCAGAGCGAAGCAATCACGGGCCATCTTACCCGCGCCGTTCTTCATATAATTGCCAATACAAGAAACGGGGCTGTCAGTTCAAATGAGGCGCAAAAGTTCGCACTTCGCGCCAGGTTTCGCTGATTGCGCAAAGCTCCGGGGTTTGCTGATAAGCGTTTTCCCGCCCGCCGCGCACCAATCTTGCCCGCGCACCACGGAATGTTTCTTGTATATGCATTCAGACCAATGAAACAAGCCGGTTGCCGGCGCGAGGAGGACGGAATGGTGATGCGAAAGAAAGCCGCAGTGGGCATGATTCTCGCCCTTGGGATAGTGTGCTCGGCCATTAGGCCCGGTCAGGCGAACGCCGGCGGACCCTCCGGCGCAGTTCAGGCGCGCCCTTCGCGCGCAGCGGTTGGGCAGCCGCGCTTCAATTCCTACTGGTTCGTTTACGGCGAACCGCCCTACGCCGACGGCGTCGTCCCCTGGAAAACGGCGCAGCAGCCGGCTTCGGGATTCAATTCGTACTGGTTTGTTTATGGGATGCCGCCGTACGACGATCGCAGCGCCGCGGCTTCGGACCCGGCCGTCGCCGGACGAGCCGAGCCGCCGACGGAGGCGGCCGCTAGCTCATCTCCTCGAGGACTTCCCTGATCACGACCGCCTGGTTGTGTTGCTCGTCGCGCGCGCTGTAAACCAGCGTGAGCGTGCCGCGCGCCGAGATTGCGGCCAGCTCGTCGAGCATCCGGCGCGCCTGCGGGCGGCTCAGCTCCTTGCGGTAGCGGCGGCGGAACTCCTCCCATCGGGCGGGGTCGTGGCCGAAGAACTGACGCAGCGCGTCACTCGGCCCCAACTCGCGCATCCACTTGCTGATCCGCGCCTTTTCCTTGGTGACGCCGCGCGGCCAGAGCCGATCGACCAGCACTCGCACGCCGTCGCGGGAGGCGGCGGGCTCGTAGGCGCGCTTAATCCGGACCATCTCGGGTACTTCCAAAGCGCACGCGCTCGATTGTTCTTTTTACCATCTGGCGGAAGCTTTTGGTAAGCTGTTTTTCTGATGGGCGAATTTGCGGCCAAAGTTGCGCTGATTACCGGCGGCACGCGCGGCCTGGGACGCGCGATCGCGCTGCGCCTGGCGCGCGGGGGCGCGACGGTGGCGCTCAACTACAGGCGCGACGAGCACAACGCACGCCGCACGCTTGAGGAAGTCCGCTCGCTCGCCCCGCGTTCGATTCTCGCGCAGGCCGACCTGGGCGACGACGGGCAGGTGCGCGCGATGGTGCGGCGGGTCGGCGAAACCTGCGGCCGCCTCGATATCGTGGTCGCCAACGCCGCGGCGACCGCCTTCCGCCCGCTGCTCGAGGTTAAGCCCCATAATCTCGCGCGCACCTTCAATCTGAGCGTCGGCGGCTTGGTCGCGATGGTGCAGGAGGCGGCGCCGCTGATGGACGCGGGCGGCCGGGTCGTGATCATCTCCGGCATCGACTCGATCCGCTACACCCCGGGCCACGGCGTGCTCGGCGCGGCCAAGGCGGCGCTCGAGAGCATGGTGCGCGACCTCGCTTTCGAGCTGGGCCCGCGCGCGATCACGGTCAACGGCGTGAACTTTGCGCTCATCGACAGCGACTCGTCGCGGATGTACATGGGCGAGGATTTCGAGCGGGTGGCGCGCGCCGCCGCCGCGCGCAGCGCGCTCGGGCGCGTCCCCACCGCCGACGAAGTGGCCGCGATCGTCTGCCTGATTTGTTCGCCCGAGGCGGGCTTTCTCACCGCGCAGACCATCATGGTTGACGGCGGGCTGTCGCTGATGTCGCCGTTTGTGCGCTGACGCCGCGCGGGCAGTTGATTCGCAAGTCGGTACGGAGGGATCGGCCAATGGATCATCAGGACAAAACCGGCGAGCGGGCGCGTGCTCCGTTCGCGGTCTTCGTGCTCGATGAAGCGCGCCGCCACGTGATCAACGGGCCACAGTGGAAAGCCAACGATCGTGCCTCGACGAGCATCGTGAAGAATGACGACCTGACGGTGTCATTGCTCATCCTCAAGCCGGGCGCCCATCTGCGCCAGCATGCCGCGCGCAAGGCGGCCAGTGCTCAGGTCCTCTCGGGCAGGATCCGCTTCACTGCCGCCGGCGCGGAGCGCGAAGTCGGGCCGGGGATGCTGGCGATGGTCGAGGGCGGCGTACCCCACGCGGTCGAGGCGCTCGAGGAAAGCGCCGTCCTGCTGATCGCCGCGCTCGGCTGAGTCGCCGACCTACACCCGGCAGAGCAGGCCGCCGTCGACCGCGAGCGCTTCGCCCGTGACGAAGGCCGAGGCGGGCGAGGCGAGGTAAAGTAGCGCGCCGGCCAGTTCCTCGGGTTGCACCAGCCGCTTGTACGGCAGGTACTTGAGCAGGCTGCGAGCGAATTCGTCGTTGGCCAGCGCAGGACTGCCCTCCTCGGCCAACCATCCCGCTTCGAGCAGATTGATGCGCAGCTTTTGCCGCGCCCACTCCAGCGCCAGCGCGCGCACGAGATTGGCCACCGCGCCCTTGGCCGCGCAGTACAGCGACGCGCCCGGCACACCGCGCTCGGCGAGCACCGAGCTGACGATCACGATCGAGCCGCCGCCGTGCTGGAGCATCGCTCGCCCGCCCTCCTGGCATGCGATCCATACGCCCTTAAGGTTGCCTTCGATCACGCGGTCGAAGGCGGCGTCGTCGGCGGCCTCGGCCGGCGCGTAGTACGGGGCGTCGAGCGCGACCACCATCGCCTCCAGCCCGCCCAGCCGCTTGACCGCGGCGTCGATCGTCGAGCGCAGGTCGGCACGAATCGACGCGTTCTGCACCTGGATGAACGGCGGCTTGCCGCCGGCGGCCTGCACCGCCTTGGCGGTCTCCTTCAGCATCTCTTCGGTGCCGGGCTCCTGCGAGGCGATCATCAACTTGGCGCCGGCCTCTGCGAGTGCGACCGCGCCGACGCGGCCCGTCGGATGCTCGGCGCCGAGCACCAGCGCACCCTTGTCGGTAAGCGCAAATTCGTTGAACCCCTGTGGAAGCGCCATGGCATCCTCGCTGCGGCTAAGCGCTGGGCTGGGGCGCGACGCCGGTGGGGGTGACGCCGCCGGCGAGGCCGCCGCCGTCCACCACGATGAGCGCGCCGTTGACGTGGTTGGAAGCTTCGGAGCTCAGAAAGAGCGCGAGCGGACCCAGGTCGCTGTCCTGTCCGCCGTGGCCCATCGGGATAAACTTGCCGCCCTTGAAAAACGCCATCAGCCGTTCGTTGTGCGGAAAGATGCCGGGGACGATGCAGTTGGTCTGGATGTTGTCGTCGGCGTAGGTCAGCGCGAGCGAGCGGGTCAGTTGCAACACCGCGCCCTTGGAGCAGGCGTACATGTAGTTGTGCTTGCCGCCGCGCAAGCCGTAGCCCGAGGCGACGTTGATTATCTTGCCGCGCTTGCGCCGGAGCATGTACGGGATTACCGCGCGCGCGCCGAAGAACTGGCTGGAGAGGTTGACGTCGATGCCGCGGCGCCATTCCTCGTCGGTGATCTGATCGATGGTCTTGCCAAAGGCGTCCTCGCCGGCGCCGGCGTTGCTGATCAGCACGTCGACCTGGCCGTACTCCTTGATCGTCGCCGCCACCATCGCGTTGATGTCCTCCGAGAGCGAAACGTCGGTGGGCACGATGAGGCATCTGCGGCCGGTCTTGCGCACGGCGGCGGCGGTTTCTTCGAGCTGTTCGCGGGTGCGCGCGGCGGCGACCAGGTCGGCGCCGGCCTCGGCCAGCTTGAGCGCCATCGCGCGGCCCAATCCGCGCCCGGCGCCGGTGATGATTACGACCTTGCCGTCGAGTCTGAGGTTATCGGCAATCATGTTTCCTCCGGCGTGCGCACGCTCGCGCTCCAACGACCGCGCGCCCGCTGCCTGTGGCCCTACGTACTAACACAGGCCCGCGGGGCGCAGAAAGTTGCGCGCGCGGAGCAGATGGGCTCAAGCGCACGGCGCGCGGCAGTGCGCCAGCCCTCTTTTCCCCACCGCAGGGGGCGCATATAGTCGGAACCAAGGAGCGTAGGCGATGGCGATCAACATCACAATGTTCTCCGACTTCATCTGACCCTTCTGCTACATCGGCTTCGCCGTGTTGCGAAAGCTCAAGTCGGAGTTCGACTTCACCGTCACCCATCGTGGCTTTCAGATACACCCGGAATGGCCCGCCGAGGGCTTGCCGCCCGCGCAGTTCCGGCCCGGGATGGATCCCAAAACGCGCCAGGCGATGTGGGAGCGGATAAGCGCGATGGGCGCAGCGGCGGGGGTCGTGATGAAACCGCCGAAGATGTACGCCAACTCGCTGCTCGCGCTCCAGGCCGCTGAATTCGCCGCCGACGCCGGATTGGGCGAGTCCTTCGAAGAGCGGATCTTCCGCGCCTACTTCGCCGAGGGCGTCAACATCGGAATTCGTGACGCATTGCTCGACCTCGCGGCCGAAGTGGGAATCGAGCGCGCCGCGCTCGGCGACGCGCTCGCCTCTGAGCAGTACGCGATCCGCATCCGCAACCACGCCGTGGCCGCCAGCCAGCTCGGCGTCAGTGGCGTGCCGACGTTTTTCATCGGCGACTGGCCGCTGGTCGGCGCGCAGAGCGAGGATGTAATGCGGCGAGTGCTGGAGCGGGCGCGCGAGCGGCTGGAAGCCTCCAAGTAGCGGACGGGCCGCGTCGGCGCGCTCGCCTGGGCGCGGCGCGGACGGGTACAAAGGCCGCGCGATCGGCTACGATTGATCGCTGTGCAAGCCCGCGGCGCGATCTTCAAGCTCGACCTGCGCGGGGTCAAATGCCCGCTCAACTGGGCGCACGCCAAAGTGCACCTGGAGCGGATGGCGCGCGGCGAAGTGCTGGAGCTGACGCTCGACGATCCGCGCGGCGCGCGCGATATCCCGCGGGCGGCCGAAGCCGAAGGCTACTCGGTGGTCGAACAGCAGCGAAGCGGCGGGCTTTGGCTGCTGAAGATCGAAAAATAGCAAGCGGGCGGGGTCCTGAACCGTCCTCGCCCACCCGCTCGCGCGCGGGCTTTCAACCGGGCACCGCCGCCTGAAGCTCGCGCCTGAGGCGGCCGCCGAGCACCTCGCTTTCTTCCACGCAGGGGGCCTGCCGCATCGAGCGGCAGCCGGGTATCGGGTGCGGCGGGCTCAACTGCGGGAGCTTTCGTCGCGCTCCCTTAGCATTTTCATCAGGTCCTGATAGGTCTTCGGCATCGTCACGGTCGAGCGCATATCGACCGTAATCGGGTAGCGGATGCCACCCTTGTGCGTGCCCTCCAGCCCGGCCACGATCTCGTCGGCATACTCCCACGGGCAGGCGAACACCATCTCGGTGTCCTGCGCCATCCCGAAGACGCGGTCGCCCGTGCACGGCAGAATCACCTTGGGCTCGCTGGTCGTCATCGTCTGGATAACGATTTCGGCGCAGTCGAGCCGGCCGCCGGTAGTGCTCGTGACACGGCCTCCGCGGCGGTAGAGCGCGGCATGCACCAGTCTGAGCACTTGAGCGCTGTTGGCGTACACTGCGACGACGTGGGGCTCGAAGCGTGCGCGGCTGAGCGGCGCAACGCATACGTAGTCGTAGGCCCCGGGTTCGAACTTCCACGTGCTGGCTTCGAGCTTCGAGGCCGCCTCCTCGTTCTCACAGTACATCCCGAGCGCGGCGAAACCCTTGAGATATTCGTCGTTGGGCTTGCGGAAACCGAAGGCGATCGCCGAGAGCGGACAGATTACGTCGTCGCGGCCAACCGCGATACCCCATCCGTAGCGCCGCGCCACGCCGATCGACTGACATACGATCCATTGCTCCTTGAGGCTGCGGCTCGGAACGCGCACGTCCTCAGGTAAGGGCTCGCCCGGCTTGAGCATCCGGATCGCGAGCGGAAAGGTGTCGGGCCGCACGTAGGTCGAAATCGCGGCGTCCAAACGTTTGATCCGCGCAGCGGTTTCCTCGTTCATCTGCTCCATTGCTCCTTCGCCCGCGGCGCATCCGCGTCGCGCGCGCCTACATTCCGATAAGATCGGCGCGCTCGATGATGTTGCGGATGATGCGCACCGAGGCGACATCGATCATTACGCCTTCGTAGGTCACCGCGCCGAGCCCCTCGGCCTCGGCCTGGGCGTAGGCGGCGGCGAGCTTGCGCGCGCGCTCCACCTCTTCCCTGGTCGGTGAATAAACCTCGTTGGCGAGGTCGATCTGGCTTGGATGGATCGCCCATTTACCGACGAAGCCGAGGATCGACGCCCAAGTCGCCTCGCGCCGGTAGCCCTCGGGATCGTGAAAATCGGCGAAGGGGCCGTCAATGGCGTCGATGCCGGCGGCGCGCGCGGCGACCACTATCTTGTTGCGCGCGTAGTGCCACATGTCGCCCGGGTAGCCGGGTGCGCCCTTGGCCGGGAAGCGCACGCCCTGCGAGGCGCTGAAGTCGCCGGGGCCGAAAATTATCGCCTCCAGCCGCGGCGTGCAGCGCGCGATCTCCTCGACGTTGATCAGCGCCTGCACCTCCTCGATCAGGACTTCGAGCGCGATCCGCTTCTTGCGCTTAAGCCGCATCTCGATCCCGGAGAGCAGGGTATCGACAAACCACAAATCGCGTGGCGTCTTGACCTTGGGAATGATGATCACGTCGAGCTTGTCGCCCGCCTTCTCGGCCAGCTCGATCACGTCCTGGTAGGCGTATTCGGTCTCGACGTTGTTGATCCGCACGGCGCGGGTCTTCCTGCCCCAGTCGAGATTGTTGAGCGCGGCGATGACCTTCGCGCGCGCGGCGACTTTTTCGCTGGGCGCGACCGAATCTTCGAGGTCGAGGAAGACCAGGTCGGCGCTGCTTTTGGCGGCGCGCTCGATCATGCGCTCGTTGCTGCCCGGGGTGGAGAGTTCCGACCTGCGTAGTCGCATCGCTGTAATCCTTCCCTGACCGCCCGCGTCGCGCAACGCCGGCAGCCTACCTGCGCCGCCGCCGCGCGGCGGCGCCTTTTTTCGCCGCCACGCGCGCGCCCGCCGCCGACCGCCTTTTGCGCGCCCGCGCCGCGCTCTTGTGCGCGCGCGCTGCCGCCGCCGGCGGCTTCGCTGCCCGCGGCACGAACGAGCGGCGCTTGAGCAGCACGCGCCGCTCGCCTTCAAAAACCACCTGCCCGCGCTCATTGACGCCCCAATGGCGGAAGCGCACTTCGCCGACCTCGCCCGGATGGTAGTGCGCAAGATCGGGGCGGCCCGCCGCACGCGCGTCGAAGTCGCGCTTGTCGACGACTTCCGAAAACGCGTAGAGCGTGTCGCCATGCAGGACCGGGGTGCGAAAGCGGATCTTGTCCAGTCCCAGCTCGGCCACCGCCTGCTCACCCGTGTCCTGCATCGCCAGCCCGATCACCAGCGAAGCGGTGACACCGCCGAAGGTGATGCGATGGCCGATCGGCCCGGAAGCCATCATGTGCTCGTTGAAATGGCCCTGCGCGGTGTTAAGCACCAAATTGGTGATCAGCACGTTGTCGATCTCGCCGACGGTCTTGCCGCGCGCGTGCTCGTAGACATCGCCGACGTCGAAATCCTCGAAGTAATTGTCGCGCGCGGTAAGGTTATGCACCGCCGGCGCAGATCCGCTTGTTTCCATTACACCCCCGGCCCCATTATTCCAGCGGCCCCAGCAACCGGTCCGAGATCACCCGCAACTGGATCTGCGAGGTGCCTTCGAAAATCTTGGTCAGCCGCGCATCGCGCCAGTAGCGCTCGATCGCGAAGTCTTTGGTGTAGCCGTAGCCGCCGTGGATCTGAAGGGCCTCGCTCGTCACACGCTCGGCCATCTCGGAGGCGAACCACTTCACCATCGAGGCCTCCTTGTCGCAGCGCCGCTTGCTGTCCACCTCGGTGGCGACGAAGTACATCAGCTGGCGCGCGGCCTCAATATTGGCCGCCATCTCGGCGAGCTTGAAGCGGATCACCTGGAATTCGCCAATCGGGCGGCCGAACTGCGCGCGCCGCTTGACGTAGTCCAGCGAATCTTCGAGCGCGCCGCGCGCAAGTCCGATCGCGCGCGCCGCCGTGTGCACACGCGCGGTCTCCAACCCCGACATCATCGCGTAAAAGCCGCGCCCCTCCTGGCCGAGCAACGCCGAGGCCGGGAGCCTGAAGTTGTCGAAGTGCAGCTCCCAGGTCTTCCAGCCGAAGTAGCCGATCTTGCGGATCGGCGCGCCGCTGATTCCGGGCGGAAAGCTGCCGCGCTCCTTGGGGATGAGGAACTGGCTGATCCCAACGTGGCGGCGCTTGGGATCGGGCGACGGCGAGGTACGCGCAAACAGTACAATATAATCGGCGCCGTCGGCGAACGTGCACCAGGTCTTGCTCCCGTTGATCACCCACTGATCGCCCTCGCGCGTCGCCCGGCACGAGACGTTGGCGAGGTCGGAGCCGGCGTCGGGCTCGGAGAGCGAGAAGGCGCCCAACCACTCCCCGCGTGCAATCTTCGGAAAGTAGCGCCGCTTGTCCTCCTCGGTCACGCCGCCCCACAGCGAGTTGCCCCGCGCGATGATGCTCGCCACGCTCATCCACGCCCGCGCAAGCTCCTCGGTCACCAGCGCGTACTCGAACACGCCGAGCCCCAGGCCGCCGTACTCCTCGGGAATCAGGATCCCGAAGTAACCGAGCTCGGCCATCTTGTCCCGCAACTCCATCGGGATGTCGCCCTGCTCGGGATCGAGCTTGTTGGCGACCGGCAGGACCTCGTTCATCGCGAACTCCCGCGCGGTGCTCTGAATCAGCTTGCGTTCGTCGGTCATGTAGCTCATGGCTGGGCAGTCCTCTTGGTCACCAGGTTGGTGCGGCGAAAATCGATCACGAGCTCGCCGCGGCGGTCGAAGCCCTCGGTATGCCAGGTGACGATGCCGCTGTCGCGCCGGCTGCTCGACTCGCGCTTCTCGAGCACGGTCGAGCGCGCGGTCAGCGTCTCGCCGGGATAAACTGAGCGATGGAACCTGAGCTCGTCCACGCCCAGGAAAAGTCCGCCGGCCTCGCTGAGGTCCTCGACTGAGAGCCCGAAGACGGTCAGGAACACCAGCATCGGATTGAGCACCACCCCGTCGTGGCCGTGCGCCCGCGCGTAGTCGGCGTTGAAGTACAGCGGGTTAAAGCTCATGGTCAGGGTCGAGAACAGGCTGTTGTCGCCGTCGTTGAGCGTACGGCCCCAATGATGGTGATAGACGCGGCCGATCTCGAAATCCTCGTAATGGTTTCCCTTGGGCCATTTTTTGGCCCGCGCGCGCAGTTCTTCACTCATCCTTGTCAAGCTCCGGATTCATCCGTCACCGTGCTCCGATTGTATCAGCGGTTGCGGCCGCATCGCGGCACGTCCTCACCCGCGACCGCGCCGGGCAATGGGAGCATAGACAATAATGGCCGCGATGCGAATCCCTGGCGACGGTTCGCGGGCGTGCCGCGCCTTGGCCGCTTTGTGGCGCGCATGCTATCGTCGCGTTATCGCGTAAAAGCCGCAAGGGATAACTCCATGCGTCGGTGGATCGCGTCGATTGCACTGTTCGCGGCTGCGGGCTTCCTCGCAGCGCCGGCGTCGGCCGGCGATGTGGGCTCTTCGGCCTGGCGAAAGCTCAATGCGCTGCTCGGCAACGCTCCGGAGCATGACAACTTCAAGCTTATCCACGTGCGCGACCTCGCGGCGCTGCGCGGCGATCCCGACGCGCACGTCTTTATCTTTGACGCCAACGTCGCGCACGAGCGCGAGGTGTACGGCGTCATCCCCGGCGCACATCTGCTGCCCTCGCCCGAACATTACGACGTCGCGGCCGAACTGCCGCCCAACAAAGCCGCGCGGCTGGTCTTTTACTGCGCCAACCCCCATTGAATGGCTTCCCATGACGCCGCCCGGCGGGCGGTCAACGCGGGCTACACCAACGTGAGCGTGATGGTGGAAGGGATCGAGGGATGGGACGCGCAGGGCCAGCGGCACGTCGATCCGGACTCCAACCAGGCCGCGAACAGGTGAGCGGCCTCGCCTACCTCACTCTTTCCGCAATCGCGACCTTCTTGCGCCGCGCCGTCCGGCAGGGCCGCGCGTGACGCGTCCAGCCGCCGCGCATCCGGCGCCCGCCGACGTGCCGTTACGCGAGATAACCCCGCGCGCGATCGTGCTCGGCCTTACCCTCGCGCTCATCCTGGGCGCGGCTAACGCCTACCTCGGGATGTATGCCGGGATGACGGTATCGGCGAGTATCCCGGCGGCCGTCATCTCGATGGCGGTGCTGCGCGCACTCGGCGGCTCGACCATCCTCGAAAACAACGTCGTGCAGACCATTGCGTCCGCGGGCGAAGCCGTCGCGGCAGGCGCGATCTTCACGTTCCCTGCGCTGATCGTGCTCGGACCAGGTGCTGCGCTGTCGTGGCGCGATGTTACGATGCTGTGCGCGGCGGGCGGCACTATGGGCAGCCTGCTGGTCGTCTTTCTGCGCCGCGCTTATGTCGTCGAGGAGCGCCTGCCGTTCCCCGAGGGCGTCGCCTGCGCCGAGGTGTTGCGCGCGGGCGAGGCCGGCGGCGCGAGCGCCATGCCGCTGGTATGCGGCGGGCTGGCCGCGGCGGCCCTCAAGGCGATGCAGGATATCGCTGGCGTCGTGCCCGGCGCCGTTACCGCCGCGCGATGGGTCGGGAGCCGCGCGTTGGCGGGTGCGGCCGACGTCTCGGCGGCGCTGCTCGGCGTCGGCTACCTTGTTGGCGTGCGCATCGCGAGCCTCGTCTTCCTCGGCGGCGCGATCGCATGGCTCGCGGCAATCCCGGTCCTGAGTGCGGCGCATCCGGAGCTGCGCCCGCTCGACGCGCAGGCGGCGGCACAGGCGATCTGGAGCGGCCAGGTGCGCTATCTGGGCGTGGGCGCGATGCTGGTCGGAGGAGTCGCGACGCTATGGCGGCTGCGCGCACCGATCCGGCGCGCGCTCGTCGAAAGCCTGCGCATGGCGCGCACCTCGCATCTCGCCGCGCCCGCGCGCGAGGAGCGGGACCTTTCGACCACCGCCGTGCTCGGCGCAGTCGCGCTATCCATCCCCGCCATCTTTGTCATTTGTTTCCTTCTGTCCGGCAACCCGCTGCTGAGCGGCGTGCTCGCGCTGGCGCTCGCCTTCATCGGGTTCTTCGCCACCGCGATCGCCGGCTACCTGACCGGCATCGTCGGCGCCTCGAACAATCCGGTCTCCGGCGTGACGATCATTGTGCTGCTCGCGATTGCGCTGATGCTCAAGCTCTGGGGCGTGCCGGCCGCTATCGGGCCGCATCTCGCGATCACGGCCGGCGCCGTGGTCTGCACGGCGGCCGCGATGGCGGGCGACTCGTTGCACGATCTCGCTACCGGCTTTCACGTGCGTGCCACGCCGCGTGCGCTCGAGATTGCAGTCCTCGTCGGGGCGCTGGCGTCGTCGCTGGTGATGGCGCCAGTGCTCAATCTGCTGATCGGAGGCTATGGAATCGCCGGCACACCGACCGCGCGCGCGGGCGCGCTCGCCGCGCCGCAGGCCTTCCTGATGGCCAAGGTCGCGCAGGGAGTCTTCGCAGGCGGCCTGCCGTGGACAACGGTCGCCGGGGGCGCGATTCTCGCCAGCGTGCTCGTTATTGTCGACCGCGCCTTGGAGCGGGCCGGCTCGCAGTGGCGGACGCCCGTGATGCCGGTTGCGATCGGACTTTATCTTCCGTTCGGGCTCAGCGTCACCATCCTGCTGGGAGCGCTGGCGCGCGCCGTTCGGCGCGAGGGCGGTGAGAGCGAAAGTAGCGCGGGAGTGCTGTTGGCCGCCGGCCTGGTGGCAGGCGAGGCGCTGATGGGCGTGCTGAGCGGCGCGCTGGTCACGACCGGGGTCAAACTGCCGCTGTTTTGAAAGACGAAAATTGCGCGAAGGCCCATTGATCGGGCCCCTTTTGCTGGATGATAATTATTATCAATGAGCGAAGTTAAGCTGTTCGGCGGACAGGAGCGCGGCGCCTACGCCCAAAGGCGGCTCGCGGAATTCGTCGCCAACTGCCGGCGCAAGAAAATCCCTGTAACGCCGCAGCGTCTCGCCGTACTGCGCGCGCTCCTGGAATCAGGTGATCATCCGCGCGCCGACCGCATCTACACCCGCGTCCGCCGCGAGCATCCGCACATCTCGCTCGCCACCGTCCATCGCACGCTCGAGCGCCTGTGCGACGTGGGGGAGGCGCGCAAGGTTACTCCGCTGCACGACACCGCACGCTACGACGGCAACGTCCGTCCGCACCATCACGTGGTGTGCGTGCGATGCAAGCGCGTCGAGGATATCGAAGCGCCTGAGTTCGACACCCTGCTTGAGGGGCGCGAGCGGCTGGGCGAGTTCGAGCTGCTCGGATGTTCGGTCGAGATTCGCGCGCTCTGCCGCCACTGCCGCAAGCGCACCGCGCGCGCATCGGCAACCGATTGAAGCATCGCCATATTTGACCGCCG
The DNA here is from genome assembly GCA_035650475.1 of Candidatus Binataceae bacterium. Classification (NCBI taxonomy): domain Bacteria; phylum Candidatus Binatota; class Binatia (SeqCode); order Binatales (SeqCode); family Binataceae (SeqCode); species Binataceae bacterium (SeqCode). The sequence goes on along the minus strand of DASRHP010000004.1, from coordinate 20,738 downwards.
CGGACGCGCCGTCGCTGCTGGGGAAGACTACGCTCGGGAAGCGCCGGCGGCCGCGCGGTGTTCCTCGGGTGGGCGCAATCCGCTGAACGCGCGAAAGAGCAGTACATCGTAGAGCACCTTGAGCCCGGGGCCGATGATGAACGGCGTCGTCAACGACAGCCCTTCCATCACCGCGCCCGCCAGCGTCGGTGCCAACGCCCATCCGCCCATCCGCACCAATCCGGTCACGCCGGAGGCGAGGGTGCGTTCCGCAGGCGCAACCACCGCCATCACGTAGGACTGGCGTGTCGGCACGTCCATCTGGACCAGCGATTCGCGCGCGAGGAACAGCACCGCCGCGATAGGAAAGGTCGGTGCGAAGGCGACCGCCACCATCAGCAGGTTTCCCGGAATGTGCGTGAACACCATCGTGTTGACGAGCCCGATCCGCCGCGCCAGCCATGCCGCGGCGAACTGCGAGAGCGCGTTGGCGATGGCCGCGCCGAAAAACAGCATCCCGACTTCCGCGGCGCTCACGCCGAAGCGTTCGACGAAGAAGAATGAGACCAGCGCCTGGGTGAGAAAGCCGCCACCCAGGCTGTCGAGCAGGAACAGGCCCGAGAGGCGAGCCAACACCGAGCGGCTTTGCGGCGAGACCTTGAATCCAGCCTGCGGATGCTCGCTTTCGACCACGCGGCTGAGGAACAGGTAGAGAATCGCAACCGCCGCCATCAGCGCAGCGTAAAGCCCCATCCCCGCCCGCAGCGCGCCGAGCTCGCTCGCGACCCATCCGGTGCGCTGGAGGAGCGCCGGCGTTCCCGCGATAAGCCCCCCAATCGCCGCCCCCGCCGAGAGCAAGACGTTGTACACGGCAAAGGTGTGCGTGCGGCGCTCGTCGGGGACCGTCGACGGCAGGATCGCCTGTTCGATGATCATCGCCGCGCCTCGGTCGCGGCCCATCCCGTTGACCATTCCCAGGAAGGCCGCCGCGATAACAGCCCTCTCCGCTGAAGCGTAGGCGACCACGAATCCGCCGGCGGCGCTGAGCAGGGCAATCCAGCGCAGAAAGCGTCGGCGGCCGAAGCGGTCGGCCGTGAACGTCGCCACCAGCGCGGCCAACGCGCCGCCTGCCAGCCCGGCCGTGATGGTCGCGCCGATCGCAGTGGCGGAAAATTGCAACCGATGGAGATAGACTCCGAGCAGCACGCCGGTCATCGCAATCGCGATAGCGCGCACGAAGGCCGCCACAAAGATGAGCGTGCGGTCGCGCTGATGCGAGTCCGGGTCTGAAGCGATGTCCATGACGTCCAAGCGCGGAGGCGCGTCGAACTATAATTCCGAATCGCCGCGTCTTGCGCCACCGAACCCGTGTACGCCGCCTCTGTGGCTACCGCCTCCAATCGCGATCGCCGGGTAATAGCCGCCGCGCTGGTTCTGCTGGGCCTGCACGGCGCGCTGCTGCTCGCCGCGCTGGGCGACTGGCGGGTGACGATCGACTCCGCCTACCACGTTGCGCTGGCCCGCTCGTACGGCGAGCGAGGCCTGGTCGCGTGGGATCACATCAACTTCGGTCCAGGCGGACGGCCGAATCTGCAAGCTCCGCTGATGTACCTGGTAGTCGGCGGGCTCGGCCGCGTGCTGGGCGGCACCGGCGGCGATTACGTGCTGGCCAACGCGATGGTGGCGGCCGCACAATGGGCGGCCGCGATGGCGACGGCGGCGGCATTCGCGCTGTGGATCGGCGGGGAGTGGGCGATGCTGTTCGCGGCGACGCTGCTGAGCGGCGCGGCGTTCGCGGCGACCTCGTTCGCAGTGGGGATTCCCTCGGGATGGCTCTTCATCCTGACGCCGTGGGCGATTCATTTTTTCCTGCGCCGGCGGCTTGGGCCGGCGGCGCTGCTTACCGCCGCGGCGATCTACGTCCATATCGGCGGGATCGTGACCGCCCCGCTCGGGGTGGCGGTCGCGGCGGCGCTCGAACGTCGCTGGCGCGCTCTCATCGCGGTCGGCGCCGGCGTCGCGCTGCTCACCGCACCCTACACCATCCACTGTCTGTACTATCTGCAATGGCTGCGCGACGTGCGTAGCCATTCGGCGCTGCTCTTCGATCCGATGCTCGACGCGCTCGGTGTCGCAGGGCTCGTCGCGGCGTTGAAACGTCCGCGCGACAACGCCTTCCTGGTCGCCTGGGCGGCGGCGCCGATTGCATGGCTATTCCAGGATCCGGGGCGCTTCATCCTGCAATCGGGGCTCGCGGCGAGCGTGCTCGCCGGCGTCTGGGTCGCGCGCCGGATCGCGGCGACGGCCTCCAACCATCGCGCGCTGTACGGCGCCGCGCTGGCCGCGATTGCAACGCTGTGGCCGCTCGGCGTGCCCGCGCTCGGCGCCGAGGCGGCGTGGGCGGGCGGAATCCGTTACCCGCGGGCGGTCGATTGGAACAACGCGCACGTGCTCGCGTCGACCATCGAAAGCAACGGCCTGGGCAACGATCTCGTCGCGGACTACATGCCGGCGCTGTGCCCTGCGATCGCGGTGTACGCGCCGCTCAGGTGCGAAAAGGGGCACTGGGTTGAAGTGCAGCCGAAAATCGATTTCGCCGACGCACTTTCCGCCGCAGGCAAGGTGTACGTCCTGCCGCTCGACCCACATGACCGTGCGCTCGACGCGATGGGGCGGCGCGGATGGCTCCGCGCGTGGGGCGGCAGCGGCGACTCCAGCGTCGTCACGCTGGCGGCGCGCGCTCCGCTCGACGCAGCCGCGGCGGTTGCCGGCGCAATCGTCACCCGCCAGGCCGAGTGGCTCTCCACACACGTGGTGAACAATTCCTTCGACGCAAGCGGCTGGCGCACGATGCTCTCGCAGACCGCGCTCGAGCGGTGGCGCATGCGCATGGCAAGGCAACGCGAGCGTGCGGGACGAATCGAACTCGCGCTCGTCGTCTATGCTTACGCGCTCGAGCCGACGGAGCCGTCGCTGGCGGCGCGGATGCGCCGCGCGGCGCGCGGCTTCGGCGTTATCGCGAGCTTTCTCGGCGACGACCTCGCGCTCGACTTCGAAAGTCCCGCCGCGACGGCGCGGCTAAGGCGCTCGCTCGGCGCGCTGGCGGACGCCGCGCGGCCTCTGGCCGTCTCCGCGCGGCCGCTGACGGAAAGCACCGCATCCGGCGCGGCGCGCGATTGCGACGGCGCGGCGTTTGCGCGCGCGCTCGACGAAACTTTGGACTGCTATCTTGTAACCGAGGGCGTCAGCTTCGCCGAGCGCCCGCCCAACAACAATCTGCCGTGGCTGTCGGCGCTGGGTTATCGGGGTTGACCGAAGCCAGCAAAGTGCGAACGCGCAAAAGGCCGCGGCTCAGTTGAACTGCGCGCGCGCTACTCGATGGACGGGCGCCGGATAGCGCACTGGGCCGTAGCGGCGCAAAAGCTCGCGCCGCGACAGCCACACTTCCTGCGGATAGGAACGTGCCGTGGTGCCAGTCTCGATGCGTGAAAGCCCGCCGGGCGTGTAGAGCACCAGCAGGCCGGTCATAAACATCCGGTCCAACCGCCGGCGTAGCGAGGGCGGCCGCGCGCGCACATAGAAGCCCAGCCGCGCGGCGGCCTTGGCGATCAGGGTGACGCCAAAGAAAGCCTGCACGTTGAGGTCGAATCCGGGCCGCACGATCCAGCGCGCCAGACAGCGCAGGTCCTGGCGCGCCGCGCGATAAGGATTGCCATGGTCGCCACTGACCAGGTCGAAGATCGCCTGGTTGTTGCAATGCAGCTCGCCGACGATCATTCCCGGCCGGATCTCGGTCAGGTCCGGCAGCGTCAGGACCTCTCCGCGGTAGAGCACGAAGCGCACGCGCAGGATATCATGCAGGGTGCCGGGGATGCGGCGCGTCGGCCACATCGAGTGCGCAAGATGCTCCCAGCGCGGCCACGCCAGCAGCAGGCCGTGCGGATTGCCCGGCGTCGAGCCATGCGCCATCACCTTCCACAGTATGCCGCTGGTGCGCGTGCAGGATGCGCCACGCTCGGGCGATGGGCCGCCGCCCCCATGACGTGTATGGAGCTCCATCCGTAGCCTCCGTACGCGCCTGTCTATGAGCAATCTAGTTCCGAGCCGCGCTGCTTGGCAAACGTCACCGAGCCGGCCCGCCAGACCCGTGCGGCGGCGGTCCGCCCCGGGCGCCGGCCTTTTGACTCGCGGGAGCCGCGCAATTGCTGCATAATGGCGGTCACGTCCGTGCTCGCGAGGAACGTTCACGTTCCATTGGCCTCTTAGGTTCGTCGCACAAGTTCCGCGGCGCCGCGAGTTCCAGCGCGCCGGCACCGTATAGCAGCGACCTTCGATGGCTGAAGCCGCACCGCTGGAAGCGTCCGCGCAGGCGCCGGTTTACGCCGGCGGCACGCTCAAATGGCTGATCGCGGTCGCGGTCATCCTGTGCACCATCCTCGAGGTCCTCGACAGCTCGATCGTCAACGTCGCCCTGCCGCACATGCAGGGCAGCTTTTCGGCCAGCGTGGACGAAGTGACCTGGGTGGTGACGACCTACCTCGTCTCGGCCGGCATCATGATCCCGACCACCGGCTGGATCGCCGGCCAATTCGGGCGCAAGAACTACTTCCTCATCTCGATCGTCACCTTCGTCATCTCATCGGCGATGTGCGGAGCGGCGCAGACGCTCGACCAGATGGTGGCGTTCCGCTTTTTGCAGGGGATCGCGGGGGCGGCGATGATGCCGTTGTCGCAGGCGATCTTGATGGAGACCTTTCCGCCCAACGAACAGGCGCTGGCGATGGCCATGTGGGGGCTGGGGCTGATGGTCGCGCCGATCATGGGGCCGACGGTGGGCGGTTGGATCACCGACAACTGGAACTGGCGCTGGAACTTCTACATCAACGTCCCGATCGGCATCGCCGCCGCGCTGATGGTCTATACCTTCGTCGTCGATCCGCCGTACTTGCGTCGGCTCAAGGGCAAGGGCGGCGCCGACTACCTGGGAATCCTATGCCTGGTACTGGCGCTGGGGCTGGGCGAGATCGTGATGGACCGCGGCGAGCGCGCCGACTGGTTCCAGTCGGCCTGGGTCTGCTACTTCTCGGCGATCGCGCTCACTGCCTTCGTGGTGCTGGCCGTCCACGAATGGCGCCTGCCCAATCCGATTCTCCAGGTTCGCCTCATCACCAACCGCAACTTCGCCATCCCGACCCTGCTCCTGATCATCCTGACCTTCACCGCCTACGGGATGCAGATTCTCAACCCGGTCTTCCTCCAGGAGCTGCTCGGTTACACGGCGTGGAAGGCGGGGTTGGCGATGGCGCCGCGCGGGATCGGCGTGATGGCGTCGATGTTCCTGCTGGGCGGGCTGGCGCGCCGCGGCTACCGGACCCATCCGCTGGTTTACCTCGGCTTCACCCTGATCGCCTTGTCGCAGTGGGAGTTGGCGGGACTCGACCTCACGATGAGCATCACGAACTTCATCTGGCCGACCGTGATCCAGGGAATCGGGATGGGCCTGATCTTTCCGACCCTGTCGGCCGCCGCGCTGAGCTCGGTGCCGCGCGAGAACATGGGTTACGCGGCGAGTTTCTACTCGATGGTGCGCAACATCGGGGCCTCAATCGGGACCTCGACCCTGACCACCTACCTCACCCGCCTCCAACAAACCCGCCAGGCCTACCTCGTGCAACACATCACAGTGTTCGAGGTCTGGGGCCTCGGCGCGCGCGCACGGATGCCGGGCGCGCCGCGTTTCGATTACATGCAACAGATCATCTCGGGTCAGAAGCAGGGGCTGGCGATGCTCTACGGGCGGGTGCAAGCGCAGGCGATGATGCTGTCGCTCAACGACATCTACCGCTCGCTGTGCTACCTGATGGCGGTCGCGCTGGTCATCACGTACTTTCTGCCGCGCAATCAAGCGGCGCGCGGCGCGGGCGCGGGCGGCCATTGAATCCGCGCGGCCATCGACCGAGCACCGGCCGTCTGTCGCATGCAAGCAGCGTCGCTGTAAGGGATTGTTGGCAGCCCGCGCCCGCTTGCCCGTGTTGCGTCAATGCTCTAGCGTGGTTCGTGTCCGTTCAACATCCAATTTCGCCGCCTGGAAACCAATACGACAGACGTCCCTGACGACTCCCCCAGCGCCGCCCAACGCTCGGCGCGCCCCGTGAGCAGCCCGCCCGGAGAATTCGCGCTCATCGAACGATTGCTCAGCCGGCTCGGTCGGCCGCGCCGCGCCATCCTCGGGCCCGGCGACGATTGCGCAATCCTTCGCCCCACCCGGGCGCGCCAGCTGTTCACCATCGACTCCCTCGTTGAGGGCGTGCACTTCCGGCTCACCTGGGGCACGCCGGAGGAACTGGGCGCGCGCGCGTTGACCGTCAACCTGAGCGATATCGCCGCGATGGGCGGCGTACCCACAGCGGCGGTCGTCAACCTCGCGGTGCGGAGCGGTCTGAACCTGGCCTTCTTCGAACGGATATATAAAGGGTTGGGCGCCGCCGCGAGGGCGTCGGGGGTCGAGGTGGTGGGCGGCAACGTCACCCGCGCGGATCAACTCGCAATAACGATCGCGCTGCTCGGCGAGGTGCGCGGGGGTGCGATGCGCCGCGACACAGCCCGCCCGGGGGACACGATTTACGTGACCGGCACGCTGGGCGACGCCGCCGCCGGCCTGCGAATCCTCAGCCGGCGGCTGCACGGGCGCGGCGCGGCGCGCGTTTTTCTCGTCGGGCGAATGCTGCGGCCGACCGCCCGGCTTAAAGCCGGACAGCGCCTGGCGCAAATCCGTCCCGCGCCGGCAGCGATCGACATCAGCGACGGACTCTGGCAGGACCTCGGCCACATCCTCGAACGCAGCGGCGTCGGCGCGGAGATCGACGCCTCTGCGCTGCCGCTCTCGGACGCCTACCGGGCGACGGTCGGCGACGATCCCGCGCTCGCGCTCGGCGGCGGCGATGACTACGAGCTGCTGTTCTGCCTGCGCCGCGAGCTTGCGCCATCCGCGCTCAGCCGTCGGCTCGGCGTGATGGTCACTCGCATCGGGCGCATAACGGCAGCGCGCGGCGCGACGCTGGTCGGAACCGACGGCGCGCGCGGGCGGCGTATTCCCGCGGTCGCCGGATGGGATCAGCTGCGTTCGCGCTCGGGAGCGTAGAGTCGTCGGCGATGCTGCTCCTGCTCGTCATCGTACTGCTTGGGATAAGCGCCCTGCTGGCCGCCTCCGAAACCGCGCTCTTCGCGCTGGCGCGGATGCAATTCACGCGGGCGCGGCTGGGCGAACCGGTCGCCCACGCGGTCGAATCGCTGCTGCGCCGCCCGCTCGAGTCGCTCGTCGTCATCATCGGTATCAACGAGGCGATCAACGTCTTCGCCGAATGTCTGGCGACGGCTTTTCTGCTGAGCTGGCTGGGCCCGCCGGGCGGATGGGTCTCGGTGCCGGTGATGTTCACAATGGTGCTGCTGCTCGCCGACATCACGCCCAAGACGTTGGCGCTCGGCTTCCCCGCGGCGGTGGCGCGCCTGACCGCGCGGCCGCTGGCCGCGATCGCCGGCATACTCCATCCGGTGGCGCAGGTGTTCATTCCCGAGGAGGCAGTGCCGACGGCGCCGCTCTCCGAGAGCGAGTTCAAGGCGCTCCTGACCCAGGGCGAGCAGGTGGGCGAGGTCGAGCCCGGCGAACGCGCGATGATCGACAAAGTCTTCGCCTTCGGCGGGCGCCGCGTCGCCGAGATCATGACGCCGCGCGAGCGGATCTTCGCGCTTGACGCCGACACCCCGCCGGAGCGGCTGCTGGCCGAGGTCGCCCACGGCCACTACTCGCGGGTGCCGGTTTACCGCGGCGACCCGAACAATATCGTGGGCGTGCTGCGCGCCAAGGAGCTGGTCGCGCGCCGGCTGGAAGCCATGCCGCCGCGCCTGGAGCGGCTCATTCGCAAGCCCTACTTCGTACCACCGGGTAAGACCCTGGGCGAATTGTTCGAGGAGATGCGCCGCGAGCGCATTCAGATCGCCTTCGTCGTTGACGAGTACGGCCGCCTGCTCGGCCTGGTCACGCTCGAAGACCTGCTCGAGGAGCTCTTCGGCGAGCTGCGTGACGAATTCGAAATCGACGGTCCCGAGCTGACCCAGATCGGCGAGGGTGAATGGCTGGCCGCCGGCACCACCAGCCTGAGCCGCCTGGCCCAGGCGCTCGACGGCGCCGACGCCTTCGCCCCCCGCGGCCACGAACGCACGCTAAGCTCGCTTGTCCTGCGCCGGCTCGGCCGGGTGCCGCAACCGGGCGAGCGTCTGCGCTTGGACGGCTTCGAGGCGGGAGTGGAAAAGGTGCGCGGCGCGACCGTCGAGCTGGTGAGACTTAAACGATGCAGCCCGGCGAAGTAATCGCAGCGATCGCGCTTTGCCTGCTGATCCAGGCCTTCTTCGCCGCCAGCGAGATCGCGATCGTCGTGACCGACGAGATCAAGCTGCGCGCGGCGGGCCAACGCGGCGGCCGGCCGGCCGCGGTGTTGCTCACCCTGCTCCAGCGCCGCGAGCGTATCCTCGCCCTGACCTTGACCGGAGTGAACCTCGCGACCGTAATTGCGGCCAGCGTGCTCACCACGTCCCTGCACGCGGTCAGCCCCGCGAGCGCCTTCTTCGCACCCTTCATCCTCGCCCCGCTCAGTCTGCTGCTGGGCGAATCGCTACCAAAGCTGCTGGCCTTTCGCCGACCGGCCGGTTTTGCCCATCTGGCGGCGCGCCCGCTGCGCGCGCTGGAGGCCATCTTCTGGCCGCTGCTCGAGGCCGAGACGGTGCTAGGGCGTTGGCTACGCAGGGCAGCCGGCGTCCCCCCTGAGGCGCACGGCGTCTTCATTACGCGCGAGGATCTGGCTGTGCTGGTGCGCTCGCTCGGCGAGCAGCCGCAGCCCGCCGAGGACGCCATCCTGCCAACCGAGCGCCAGATGATAAGCCGCATCTTTCGCTTCACCCGCGCCGAGGCGCGCCAGGCGATGGTGCCGCTGATACGGGTGGAGGCGGTGCCGCTGGAAACCACGCTGGCCGAGGCAATCGAGGTCGTGCGCCGCAGCGGCTTCAGCCGCATCCCGGTCTTCGACCAGCGCATCGTCAATATCGTGGGCGTGCTCCACGTCTTCGACCTGCTTGAAGCACCCGACCTCAGCCGGCCGGTCAAAGAGGTGATGCGCCAGGTGGGCTATTTCGCCGAATCCACCCCGCTCGACGAGATCCTGCTGGTTTTCCAGCGCACCGGGCAGAACCTCGGCGTGGTCGTGGACGAGTACGGCGGCGCCTCCGGCATCCTCACCCTCGAGGATCTGCTCGAGGAGATCGTCGGCGAAATCGAAGAAGAGCACGCTGCGGGCGAGGAGCTGATGCGGGTGATAGGCCCGCGCTCGCTGGCGGCCTCGGGCCGCGCACCGGTGGCTGAACTCAACGAGCGCTTCGGGCTCAAGCTACCCGAAAGCGGCGAGTATGCTACCATCGGCGGGCTCGTGGTCGAACGTCTCGGTCATATTCCGCGTCCCGGCGAACAGCTCAAGGCAGGCGGTGCGACGCTGACGGTGGTGCGCGCCGACGCCCGCGCCGTGCGCGAGGTGGTGATTACGCCGGCGCGGCCGTTGTCACCTGAACAGGCGCGGCGGCGATGACCGAAGAGCGTCTGCGCCGGCTCCTGCAGCGCGTCGCGGCGGGCCGCGTGAGCGCGCCCGCCGCCCTGGAACGCCTGCGTCATATGCCTTTCGAGGACCTCGGTTTCGCCCGCATCGACCACCATCGCGCGCTGCGCCGCGGCATCCCGGAGGTTATCTTCGGCGAGGGCAAGAGCGCGGCGCAGATCGCGGCGATCGGCGCGCGCATCGCGGACTCCGGCGCAGGCCTCGTGGTCACCCGCCTCGACCCTGACAAGGCGCGCGCGGTGCGCCGTCGCCTGCGCCGGCTGACCTATTATCCCGAGGCCCGCATCGGCGCGATCGCCGGGCGCCGCCGTCCCGCCCCCCGCGGTCACGGCTCAATAATGGTGATCAGCGCGGGAACCTCCGACCTCCCAGTCGCCGAAGAGGCCGCGCTGTGCGCCGAGATGTTTGGCAACCGGGTAATGCGGCTGTACGACGTCGGCGTCGCCGGCATCCATCGCCTGACCGCCAACCTCGCGCGCCTGCGCTCGGCGGCGGTGCTGATCGTGGTCGCAGGGATGGAAGGCGCGCTGCCCTCGGTGGTGGCGGGGCTGCTCGACAAGCCGGTGATCGCGGTGCCAACCAGCGTCGGCTACGGGGCCGCCTTTGGCGGGGTGACCGCGCTGCTCGGGATGCTCAACGCGTGCGCGAGCGGGATCACCGTGGTCAACATCGACAACGGCTTCGGCGCGGCGCTCGCGGCCACGCTGGTCAACCGGGTCGGGATGGCACGCGGCGAGGGATGAGCGAGAAGCCGCGCAAGGCGATCACCTCCGGGCGCACCCGCCGGGCGGTCAAGATCGGCGGCCTAGTCTCGCAGGTCAGCTCCAGCTACCTGTGGACCTCGCTGCGCAAGCCCTTTCTCGACCACGACCGCCACGAACGCGAGCTGCTCGAAACCCACATCCGCAACGCGCGCCGGATCGTCGAGAGCTCCAAGCAGCTTCGCGGCGCGTTCATGAAGCTGGTGCAGATGCTGTCGATGCGCGACGACCTGCTGCCCGCCGAGGCCATCGACCTGCTCAAGACCACCCGCGCCGGAGTCCCCCCGATGGACTACGCGATGATCGCACAGCAGGTCCGGCGCGAACTCGGCAAGCGCCCCGAGCAGCTCTTTTCAGGCTTCGAGCCGACGGCCTTCGCCGCTGCCTCGCTCGGCCAGGTCCATCGCGCACGCCTGCGCACCGGCGAGGAGGTCGCGGTCAAGGTCCAGTACCCGGGAATCGATGCCACCGTGCGCCAGGATCTCGGCAACCTCAAGTTGCTCCTGCGCACGCTCCAGGCGATCGCGGGCGACCTGATGCGCCAGAAAATCGACACCCGCACCATCTACAAGGAACTCGAGGAGCGGCTGGTCGAGGAGCTCGACTACCGCATCGAGGCGCGCAACACGATGGAGTTCCACCGGCTCTACGCCGACGATGCCGAGGTGATGGTGCCGCGGGTCTTCTCCGACCTGAGCTCGCGCCGCGTGCTGACCATGACCTACCTCGACGGCTATCATCTCTCGGACCTGATGAACCCCGTCGCGGACTTTGAGCTGCGCAAGTGGGTCGCGCGCAAGTATTACTCGCTCATCTGGCGCCAACTCCTGGAGTTCGGCGTGCTTCACACCGATCCCCATCCCGGCAACTACCTCGTTACCCATCATCCCCGCATCTGCATCCTCGACTTCGGTTCGATTCGCCACTATTCCGAGGCGATCCGCCGCGCCCATCTGCAATTCGCCCGCGCACTGGTCGCCGGCGACGACCGCGCGATCGGACAGGCGATGGTCAAGCTGGGTTACCTGGACCGCGATCAGGACCCGCGCCCGATGGTGGAGGCGATCCACATCATGTTCGAGCCGATCCTCGTCGACCGCCCCTACGGCCCCGAGGAATACGACATGATCGGCAAGGCGGCGCAGGTAGGTGAGATCGCCTTTCGCCACAAGCTCTACAAGTCGCCCGCGCACGGGATCTTCACCGCGCGCGCGCTGGTCGGGCTGGACGGGATCATGCGCGGCCTCGGCGTGCGCGCCAACTATCACCGATGGTTTGCCGAATGCGTCGCGCGGGTGCGCAACTGAAGCCGGCGCACTCGCACGCCGCCGGGCGGGTGGCCGGCGCGGCCAGGATCAGTCCCGCGGCGCCGCCGCTCGATGCGCTCGAGCGCCATCGCGACCACCATTTCCGCCGCCTCCCCCATCGCCGCATCAGCGGCGAGCACGCCGCGCTCAGGTTTATCGAGGAGGTCGGCTTCTGCGCGGCGTTCACGGCCGGCATGGGCGTGCCGTGCCTGCGCGAGGCGATCGAGGGCCGGCGCGAGCCCCCGCTGCCCGAGCATATCCAGCACGATCGCGCGATCATCATGACCTGGAACATCAAGGACAGCCTGCCCGCGCGCAAGCTGGTGTACTACGGCAAGGTGCTGGGCGGACGGCCGAGCTTCATCGCGCGCGACCTGCTCGCCGCCTTTCTGCGGCTGCGCGCCGAGCCGCGCGGCTACCGCGCGCTGTACGAGCGCGGGATGCTCTCGCATTGCGCGCGACTGGTGATGGACGCGCTCAGCCGGCGCGGCGCGGCTGAGACCAAGGCGCTCAAGCTCAGCGCCGGCTACGCGCAGCCGAAAATGCGTGCCGAGTTCGACCGCGCGATGAAGGAGTTGCAGGAGAAGTTTCTCGCGCTCAAGGTCGAAGAGCGCTACGACCCTTTTACGTACGTGTGGGACACGATGGAGCATCGATGGGGCGAGGCGCTGCGCGAGGCGCGCGCGCTGGCGCGCGCCGAGGCCGCCTACCGGATCGTGCGCCGCTACTTCGAGATCGCGGGCTTCGGCAACGAACGCGCGCTCGCGCGCGTGCTCGCGCTCGAACCGGCGCTGGTGGAAGGCGCGGCACGCCGCCTGGAGCGCGAGCGCAGAGTGCGGCGCGCAACGCGAATCGACGGCCTCGTTGGCGAGTTCTGCGTCCTCACAGATCTAGTCGGCTGAGTTCGGACCGAATCGGGAGGTTGACATGCGGGCGAGCGGGAATCGTGCGGCGGTCGCCGTGGCGCTGGTTGCCGGTGCGATTGGAGGAGCGCTGTCGGCGCGGCTGTGGCCCGCGCCGCGCTCGGCGATGGCGGCCGGGCCGCAGGCGCTGGCGGGTATCACGGCGCGCCGGTTCGAGGTGATGGACGAGCAGGGCAACGCACGCGCCCGGCTGTTCGTCTCGCCCGACGGACTGGCGCAGCTCGCGATGTACGATCAGCAGGGCATCGAGCGCGCCGCCCTGGCCGTCAGCAGGGAGGGCACCACGCTGCTCCAGATGTCGGGCGACGACGGCAAGCCGCGGCTGGCGGCGAACGTCGTGATGCGCGGCGGGCCGGCCGCCTTCACCCTGTTCAATCCCGACGGCAGCGACGCTGCGGCAATTACCATGAGCAAAGACGAGCGCGCGCTGCTGCTCGCCGACGGTAGCGGCAAGGCGCGCGTGCGCCTGGACCTCGAGGCGGGCGCAGCCGCGCTGACCTTCTACGACAAGGACGGCAAGCCGCTGAAGAAGCTGCCCTGACTTACGCGCAGGCTGCGGCTGCGCTTACCACTGCTCGTAGCGGACGGCGCGGCGTTCGTAGCCCGCGCCGCGCAAAAGATCGCGCAGCCTGAGCACGCCCTTGCCAACTCCGCATACATAGAATTCCCGCGCGCGCTCGGCATCCGCCGCAACCCATCGCCGCTCGGCCTCGGCCACGATCCGGTCGTAAAGCCCGACGGCCGGCGCGACGAGCGGCGCGTAATCCAGCCCCGCCGCGGCCCACGCCGCGATTTCGCCGCGGTAGAGGAGATGCTCTTCGTCGGGCGCGGCGTACAGCAGATGAAGCGGCGAGGGGCGCGCGGCTTTCAGCGCGCGGTGAATCATCGGACGAATCGGCGCGATCGCGGTCCCCTCGGCGATAAAGATGCATTCGCGCTCGGGTGGCCGCTCCATCGTGAACGCCCCGAATGGCCCGGTGAACTCGAGCACGTCGCCGAGCTTGCGCTCGAAGAGGTAGCTTACGCCCGCGCCACCCGGCACCCGGTTGAAACAAATCTCGAACTCGTCGGTGGCTTTCTCGTGAGCGGAAGCGATCGTGTACGGGCGCACGCGGGTCTCGTCGGAAAGCTTGAGCAAGATCGAGATGAACTGGCCGGGGACAACGGCGAGCCTCGCCCCTTCCTCGATACGCAAAAACAGCGAGCGCGTATCGGCGTTGTGATCGAGCATCCGCGCAAGGCGCGCGCGATAGAGCGGGCGGCGCCCCGGCGCGCTCGTCGAAGCCCCGAGCTCAGCCATCGTCGTCGGCCATCATCACAAGGTTGCTGGAAGCGTTGCGGGGTCTCCGCCGCCGCCCCACCTACGGTTCGGGCTTGGGCGCGCTCTCGCCGACAAGGTTGATCGTGTAGCGCGGCACCACGACCACGATCTCGGCGGCCGGATCCTCGATCACCGCCTGGCATCCGAGGCGCGAGGTCGGCGTCAGCCCGGGCGCTCGATCGAGCATGTCCTCCTCCTGCTCGCTAGGTTCGGAGAGCCGATTAAGCCCGGATTTGACGATCACGTGGCAGGTCGTGCAGGCGCAGTTGCCCCCACAGGCGTGCTCCAGGTGGACGCCGTGGCCGAGCAGGACGTCAAGAATCGAACCCGGCCGTCCGTCATGCTGGAAGGGGGCGTCAGCGGGGTTGAACTCGATTACCCGCTCGGGCTCGCCGCTCTCGAAGATGACGCGAATGGTCGCCATCGCCTAACCAGTGGATCAGTTTTCTACGCACAATACGAGAGCGGCTGAAATCGGCGCTTGCGTATTCGCCTGATTTTCGCCATCATGGTTTCGGGTACCCGCAACCGAGGAGGTTGAGGATGGCCACGCTGACCAAACGGCAGAAGCAGCTCGTCGACTATCTGGAGAATTATATCAACGAGCACGGCTATGCGCCTACGCTGAGCGAGATCGGCCAGTACTTTGGGCTGTCCTCGCTGGCCACGGTCCACAAACATCTACACAACCTCGAACAGAAGGGCTTCATCAAGCGCATCCACAACCACAGCCGCGCGCTTGAGATAGCCGGTGAAAGCAAAGGACGGGCGGCGCGCGAGTTGCGTCTGGTCGGCACTGTCGCCGCGGGCACGCCGATCGAGGCGGTCGAGGGTAGCGATACGATAAGCGTGCCCGAAGAGTTCGTGCGCCGCGACAACACATTCTGTCTGCGGGTGAAGGGCGAGTCGATGATCGACGAGGGTATCCGCGACGGCGATTACATCATCGTCGAAGGGCGGGACGCCGCGAACCCGGGTGAGACGGTGGTCGCGCTAATCGGCGACGAAGCCACGGTCAAGAAGTACTACCCCGAGCAGGGCGGCCAGATTCGCCTGCAACCGGCCAACGCCACGATGGACCCGATCTTCGTGCGCGAGGACGACCTGCGGATCCGCGGCGTGGTGGTCGGCCTTATGCGTCACTACCGCTAGCGGCACGGCCGCCGCCTTCCGAGCAGCGCCTAAAGAAACGCCGCCGACGCAACTGCATCCGGCTCTCGCACCCGCCTCGGCGGCGGTGCGAGCGCGTGGACTGCGGAGCGCTCGTGCCCTGCCGCGCGGTTGTTCCCGCGCCTGCCGGTTGCGCGCTCAACCGAGGATCCAGGGCCAGGAATCCGTACGATAAAGCGCGAGCCGTGACCCGGCGTCGAGCTTATCTCGACCGTGGCGCCGAGCGCGTGGGCGTTGCGATGGACCACCGCAAGTCCCAGCCCCAGGCCGCGATGCTGGCGTGTATTGGAGTGTGAAAGCTGTGCGAAAGGCCGCGAGGCAAGCTTGATCAGCCCCGGTGCGATCCCAGTCCCGGTGTCCGCGACTTCGATCTCGACCCCGCGCCCGCCCGCCGTGCGACTTATCCGCACCGTCACCCTTCCGTGGTCAGTGTACTTGATCGCGTTGAGCACGAGGTTGGAGAGAATCAAGCGCAGCGGCCGACGCGGAACCTCGAGCGTGGGCGGCGCGTCATTCAGATCGAACTTCAACTCGACCGCCTTGCCCGTCCGCGCCGCTTCGAGCGCCGGCGTGAGATCGTTGATCATGCCGCTCAGCGATATCTGCTCCTGCACGCGCCTTAGGTCCCCCGCTTCGCCCAGCACGAACTCCATGATGTTGTCCACAGTGTGCGAGAGTTCGTGCAGGCTGACGTTCATCCGCTCGAGCATCTCGCGCGGCTCGGACTCGAGCCCGTCGGCCCACTCATCACGCAGAATTTCGAGATAGCCGAGCAGTACTTGCAGCGGAGTGCGCAATTCATGGGCGAGATTGGCCAAGGCTTCCAGGCGCGGGGCCGCGCGCCTGCGCCGCAGGCCCGCCGTTCGCCGACGCTCCACCCGTCGCGTTGCCGAGGAATCCGAGCGGACCCGAGATGAAGTTTTCCGCGCCATAGGCATCCTTTTTTTTGCCCCTGCTTCGCATCGAAGGGCGCAGCCTTGGGCAAAGCTGAGGCGAATTCACATCTCGCAGCCTAGCCCGGGCGGTCGGGATGCCCAACTCGAAAACCGCCCGGAAAGCGGCCAAAAATCGCCTATATTACTAGGAAAAACCGCCTAGGCGAGCAGACGCTCAGCAGCATCGGCGAGGACCGTCGCTGCGCCTGCCGAGCGCCGACTTCACCGCGCGTACGCGCTCGTCGCGCGAGCGCGCCTCCGCACCGACACCGTTCAGCCGGCGTATCTCGGCTACGACGGCGGCCGCCGCAGCGCGTGTCGCGTCGGCCAGCCGCGCAAGCGTCGCGCGCAGCAGCCATAGCCGCTCTCTACTAGCCATGCGTAGCTCGGACACTGCCCGATCTTAGTTCCTTGCCGCAGATAGGCCAACGACGCAGCGTCGCCACCTGCACACATACGAAGTGACAATTGCGCGTTCGCCGCGAGCGCACTGGCTGGCAGCGGCCGCGCATGGTTGCTATCAAGGTAGGGTCATGGCCTCCCAGCAGCGTCAGCCGCCCCTTCGAATCGCGCTTGTGCAGATGAGTTGCGCGGAGGATCCGCGGCTCAATCTCGACAAGGCCGTGGCGAAGATCGAAGAGGCGGCGACGCACGGTGCGCGTGTCGTCTGTCTCCAGGAGCTTTTCCGCTCGCGCTACTTCTGCCAAGCCGAAGAGGTGCGCAACTTCGATCTCGCCGAGCCGATCCCGGGACCGACCACCCAGGCGCTGGGCGAGCTCGCCGCCGCGCACCGCGTCGTGATCGTCGGCTCGGTGTTCGAGCGTCGCGCCGAGGGCGTGTACCACAACACGGCCGTCGTGCTTGACGCCGACGGACGGCTCGTCGGCCGCTACCGCAAGATGCATATACCGGACGACCCTCACTACTACGAAAAGTTCTACTTCACGCCCGGCGACCTCGACTTCAGCGCGCATCGCACAGCGTACGCCACGGTTGGCGCGCTGGTGTGCTGGGATCAGTGGTTTCCCGAAGCAGCGCGGCTGGTCGCGCTCGCGGGCGCGCAGATCGTCTTCTACCCGACGGCGATCGGATGGGAGCGCGGCGAGGTTGAAACGGTGCGCCGCCGCCAGCTCCAGGCGTGGGAAACCGTCCAGCGCGGGCATGCGATCGCCAACGGGATGTTCGTCGCGGTGGTCAACCGCGTCGGCGCCGAAGACCGCCTTGAGTTCTGGGGCAACTCGTTCGTGGCCGACCCTTTCGGCGAAGTGATCGCGCGCGCCTCGTCGAACGCCGACGAGGTCCTGTACGCCGACTGCGATCTCAGCCAAATCGAGGAAACCCGGCGCAACTGGCCGTTCCTGCGCGACCGGCGAATCGACGCCTACGGCGACCTCCTGCGACGCTTCCGCTCCTGACCGTGAAAGTCGACAAACCCGGATCGCCGCGCCTGCCTGGGAGGTACCGGATGCCAGCCGAATGGGAACCCCATCGGGCGACCTACCTCGTCTGGCCGCACAACCGCGACACCTGGCCGGGCAAGTTCGACGCGATTGCACCGGTATTCGCCCGGATGGCGGCGGCGATCGCGAGCTTCGAGCCGCTGCGGCTGGTCGTGCGCGACGAAGAAATGGCGCAGTTGGCGCGCGAGATGCTCCTTGGCGCGGCGGATGCAGCCCCAGAGGTCGCACCCGGCGAGCTCCTGCGGCGCATCGAATTCGCGGTCGTCCCGACCAACGACTCGTGGGTGCGCGACTACGGGCCAATCTTCGTCAACCGCATCGCGGGCGGGGGCGCGCCCGCGCAAATCGCGCTCGACTTCAGCTTCAATTCGTGGGGCAAAAAATACGGCGCCTTCGACCTCGACGACGCAGTGCCGCGCCGGCTCGGCGAACGCTATGGTTTCGAGGTGATTGAGCCCGGCCTTGTGCTCGAAGGCGGCTCTATCGACGTAGACGGTGCGGGCACCGCGCTCACGACGGAGTCCTGTCTGCTCAACCCCAACCGCAATCCCGGGCTTGACCGCACCGAGCTCGAAGAGCGGCTCAAATACTGGCTCGGCGTGCGCGCCGTGTTATGGCTGGGCGCCGGAATCGCCGGCGACGACACCGACGGTCACGTCGATGACCTCGCGCGCTTTGTCGCGCCGGGTACGGTCGTGACCGTTATCGAAGATGACCCGCACGACGCGAACTACCCCGCGCTGGCGGAGAACCTGCACAGGCTGCGCGCGATGTGCGATGCCGACGGGCGGCCGCTCAAAGTCGAGACGCTGCCGATGCCGCCGGCGCTGTATTACGAAGGCACCCGGCTTCCCGCCTCGTACGCGAATTTCTACATCCTAAACGGCGGCGTGCTGATGCCGACTTTCGGATGCGCCGAGGACGCGACGGCGGCCGCGACGCTCGAGCGTCTGTTCCCCGGCCGCCGCGTAGTCGGAATCCCATCACGCGACCTGGTCTGGGGCCTGGGCGCGATCCACTGCCTCACCCAGCAGCACCCGCTGCCGCCCGAATAGTCCCGCTTCGGGCGAGCGTCGCGAACCCGTTCGTCAGACCGAATCGTTCAGTTGTCTTCCTGAGCGAAGTGAGCAACGCGAAGAAGCTTGGACTCTTCGCGCAAGCTAAGCGGGTTGCGGCCGCTGCGTCCGCGAAGCGCTCCTCAATTTCGCAAGACGCTCTCCTCTCGGTCAAAGCCGGTTCGTCCCACTTAGAGAAGAGCTGCTCAAAGCCGCAAGCAGGCCTCCGCGGCAAGATGGAAGATGCGCTCGCGCGCCTGATGGCGCATCCAGTCGCGATGGTTCCAGCGAGCGCCGCTCACGTCGTCAGCGGCGTAGAGAATCTGGCCGAATTCGACCCCGCGAAAGCGCGCCACCGCGAAAAACGCCGCCGCTTCCATCTCTACCGCGACGCAACCCTCGGCGCGTCGCCGGCGGATTCTGGCCGGGGTCTCGCGATAGACCGCGTCGGTGGTCCAGGTTTTGCCGAGCACGTAGGAGTGGCCGTGGCGGCGCAGCGTCTCCTTGATCGCGGCGAGCGCGCGCCGCGTGGGCCGCACCTCGCGCGCGGGCGGCAGGTAATGATACGAGGTTCCCTCGTCGCGCACGGCCGCGCGCGGCACCACGATATGGCCGACGGCGAGCCCGCCATCGAGCGCACCGGCGCCGCCGCAGGCAACGAACTTGCGTGCGCCGAGCGCGATCGCGCGTTCGACCCGCGCGGCGGCGATTGGCGCGCCGACCATTGGGTGGAACACCGCGAGCGGCCGCCCGCCGTAGTTCAGTTCGTAAAACACATATTCGCCCGCCTCGCTCTCGCCGCGGGTGAGTTCGCGCGCCCCCTCGGCAACGAGCTGCGCGATAACGTCGCGGAAGAAGCAGGGGACGCAATGCTCGGGAATGGCGATGCGGCGATGGACGCGCGAAGGCTCGATTACCGCGGCGCGCGAACGGTCGTATTCGAGGATCGGATGGAGACGTGCGACTGACTTCGCGCTCCGCGCCCGGGCAACGTCGCGTGCGCTCTTGACGATCCGGTTCCCAGCGCGGGGTTTGTCAGCCCTCCTCGTCACTTTCATATCGCTGGACAAACAGCTTCTCACGCAATCGGAGCGATGGCGAGGGCCTCGGGGTCTACGGTGATCACGGGAACATGCTCGGCGGCGCGGTGGCGTGGACCTCGGGAATTCCGGCGATCCGGGCCGCCGGCGAATCGGCGCGGGTGAAGAACGCGGCGACCGGATCGCGGTAAATCAGCCGCCATCCCTCCTGCTTCATCATGAAGCGATAAGGCGGCGTATCGGTCTGGAACAGGACGAAGTCATGCGGATAGCCGCCCAGCACGCGCGCAGCGCGCGCGCCGCCGCGCAGGAAGTCCAGATAGTCGGCCTGCACTTTGAGCGGATAGACCATCTCGAAGCGGCCGTCGATGAAGACACGCGAGCGCAGCCCGAGGTGCCAGAAGATATAGCTGCCCCAGATGAAGCGGTTGAGGATCCGGCCGGACAGCGCGTGGCGCTCCATGAAGGCGACCGCCCCTGCCGGGTAGCCGGTATATGCGGGGAGTCGGCTGGAGAAAATCCCGGCGTTCAGCGCGAGCGCGGCGGCAGCAGCCAGCGCTGCGATCTGGACGCCCGGCACGGCACGTATCGCCCCTGGCGCCCCCGGATCAGCAGCGGATACGGCTTTCGCTTGCGCAGTCTCCCCAGTCAGCTTCATCTGCCGCGCTGCCGCCAGCCGGCTGCTGCGCCGCAGTCGGGCTAGGGCGAGGTCGCAGTGAAACGCGACCGGGGAAGCGCAGGCGATCATCGCGAAGGCCGAGTTGCGTGCCGAGTAGAGCGCCAGCGCAACCATCATCGCAGCCACCGTCAGTTCAGGTAGATCGTCGGCGCTCGGGGCCAGTGCGAAGCTCACCGGCAACGCCCCCATTAGCGCCAACGCGAACAAAAGCGGCAAGGTCGGAGCGCCAGCGCGATAGAGTCCGCGTAGGACGCTCAGGAAAGTCTGGAATTCGGCGCCGACGCCCATCGTGTACGGATTGCGCAGCGTGTGCGCGACGATTCGCCATAGGTTCAGGCCGTAGGGGTTGAGCAGGGTAACCAGCGCGGCGCAGGTCGCGAGCGCGCCCAGCCGCAGCGCGCGGCCGGGTCCCCCGCCCTCCCACAGGTCCTGCGCCCCCAGCGCCGCCG